>NZ_JBIRUY010000004.1:0-166188 GCF_044335305.1 Streptomyces sp. NPDC020490
CAAGATCCTCGGCTGGAAGACCCCGGCCGAGGTCTTCGAGGAGCAGCTACGCTCACTACAGCAGCCCGGTGTTGCAACGACCGGTTGAACTCGCCGAGTTCGGCACACAGAGGTGTGCACACAGAGAAGAGAGCGGGGACCGGCCACCGGGCCGGTCCCCGCTCTCTTCTGTCGGGCGCTCTCACTCCGTCCGCAGGGCCACCGCCGCCGCGTACCCCGCCGGGACGAGGACGTCCCGCAGGGTCCACTCCGGCGCCGGAGCGGCCGGCCGAGGGCCGGTGCCGACGTAGTCCAGCGCCGGATCGCGCACCAGCCCGGTCCCCAGGCCCTTGAGATAGGCCTCCTTGCGGACCCAGGTGCGGGTGAACGCCGCCGGGCGCTCGTGCGCGGGCAGCCGCGCCAGCTCCGCCGCCTCCGCCGCGTGCAGCGCGGACTGCGCGCCGAGCACCGCCTGGGCGGTGGCCAGCCCTTCCACGTCGACGCCGACCGGGGTCGGGGCGAGCGCCACCATCACCAGGTCCCCGCTGTGCGACAGCGAGAAGTGCACCCCGCGGGTGCGCAGCGCGGGCCGGCCGTGCGGCCCCCCGCAGCCCGCGCACGGCTCGCGCACCAGCGGCAGCGCGTCGGCGGGGACGCCCAGCAGCAGGCTCAGCACGCCGCGCAGGGTCGCGTGCGCCACCACGTACGCGTCGCGGTCCCGGGGCCGGTGGAAGGCGCCGGCCCGCGCCCGCTCGTCGGCGTCCAGCAGCTCCTGCGCCCGCCGCAGCGCGAGACGGTCCTGCCGTCCCACCTCGGCCAGGTACAGCTCCACCGGCCGGCGCGGCGTGCGCGGGCCCGGGAGGTGACCGCCGGAGTTCAGTCCGGACAGATCGACGAAATCCGGGCACAGCCGTCCGGGCGGCGGCTCCGCCGGCGGGGCGTGCGCCGACAGGGCGAGCGGCGGACCCGGGCGGGACTCAGACATCGGCCCCGGCCAGCCGGCGGCGCAGGCTGAGCGGGCGCATGTCCGTCCAGACGACGTCGATGTGGTCCAGGCACTCCTGCCGGGTGCCTCGCCGGCCCTCCGGATGCCAGCCGGCCGGCAGCTCACGGTCCGCCCGCCAGATCGAGTACTGCTCCTCGTCGTTGCGCACCACGAGGTACACGTCCTCGGCGCCGGGGCGGACCTCCTCGCCGCTCGTGCCGGTCGCGGAATCGGTTTGCGTCACGGTGACCTCCCGCAGGTGATGGGGCCGGCCCGCGGGTCAGGGCCGACGGGGTCAGCGTGCCCGCCGCCGGCCGCGCCGGTCAGGGACGAACACGCCGAACCCGAGGCACGCGTTGCTGCCGGATCTTCTCTGGTGACGGACGGCCGCGGCGCGGGACCGTGCTGTCCGGTCGCGGGGCGCCCGGCACCCCCGGCGGCACCCGCCGCCCGGCACCCCGGCGGCAAGCGCCCTCGGCACCCCGGAGGCGCTTGCCCCCGGCACCCCGGCGGCGCCCGCCGCCCGGCCGAGCCGCGCGATTCCCGCGCACCCCCCGTTTCGGAAGGAGCACGCGATGTCGGACGAGCACGCACCTGTCCTGCTGCCGGGCGGAGGCTGGCGGCTGTGGGAGCAGTTCGCGCTGCGCGGCCCCGGCTTCCCCGCCGACGGCGTGCTGCGCCTGGCCCCGCCCGGACTCGCCGAGGCCGCCGACAAGTTCGGCCCCGGCGCCGAACTGTCCGGACCCGAGTGGCAGGCCTTCGCCGACGACCTCGCCACGGCCGCCGTCCGCACCGCCCGGCACCTTCAGGAGATCGCCGCCCAGCCCCGCTTCCAGGCGGCCCTCGCCTGGCAGAACCCCGCCGTCCTGCGCACCGGCATCGCGCCGTTCCTGCGCTGGACCCCGGGCACGGACAGCCGCAGCAGCATGCCCCGCCAGCGTGAGGAACTGGTCGCGCACTACTGGCAGCGGTTCTGCGTCAAGAACGACACCATCGGCTTCTTCGGCCCGGTCGGCTGGGGCCGCTGGGACCTGTCCGCGCCGGGAGCCGTCGCCGTGGACCCCGGGCGGGACTTCCTCGCCGCGCACGAGGTGTACTTCTCCGGCTGGGCGATCGACGCCCTCGCGAAGGTGCTCGCCGAGGACCCCGAGCTGATGCGCTGGATCCCGCCGCGCCGGGTGTCCTTCGTGCGCTGTGCCGACGGCACGGTCCACGTCCCCGGCCGTCCCGCCCAGCCGATCGGCGCGGCCGAGCTGGCCGTGCTGAAGCTGTGCGACGGCACCCGGCACCCGGCCGCCATCGCCGCCGAGCTGGGCCGGGACACGGACGAAGTGACCCGTACCGTGGGCGAGTTGGTGAAGTGCCGCTGGGTGCAGTGGCGCCTGGAGGTGCCGGCCGCCACCCACCCCGACCGCGCCCTGCGCCGCATCCTCGAACGCGTCCCCGACGAGCCCGCCCGCACGCGGGCCCTGGACCGGCTCGCCGTACTGGAACGCGGCCGGGACGCCGTACGCGCCGCCGGTATTGATGCCGCCGCGCTGACCGCCGCGATCGGCGCCCTGGAGGCCGACTTCGCCGCCCTCACCGACAGCGAGGCGCAGCGGGCCAAGGGCGAACGGACCGCGCCGTGCCGGGGACTGGTGTACTCCGACGCCCGGCGGGCGGCGACCGCCACGGCCGGCGCCGGACTGCTGGCCCACCTGGAGCCGCTGCAGCTGTGCCTGACGGCCGCCCGCTGGATGACCAACCGCTTCGCCGACGCCGTACGCGTCCGCCTGCGCACCGTGTACGACCGGCTGAGCGCCACCGGCGAACCGGTGGACCTGGGCACGCTCTGGCTGCACACCCTGCCCTCGCCGCACCCCGACGCCGGCCGGCTGATCGACGCCGTCCAGGCCGAGCTGCGCGCCAAGTGGGCCCGCGTCCTGGACCTTCCGGCCGGCGTGCGCCGGGTCCGGCTGGCCACGGCCGACCTGGCCGAACGGGTGCGCCAGGAGTTCGACGAGCCTGGCGACGGCTGGTCGCTGGCCCGGTACGTCAGCCCGGACGTGCTGGTCATCGCCGACGACGAGGCCGCCCTCGCCCGGGGCGACGTGCAACTCGTCCTCGGGGAGATGCACTGCGCACTGAACACGATGGGCGCCTCCCTGTTCGTGCACCAGCATCCGGACCGCGGCGTGCTGCTCGCCGAGACCACCCGCGACTTCCCCGGCCCGCGCCTGCTGCCCATGCTGCCCAAGGAGCTGCCGCTGAAGTGGTCCACCCGCAGCAGGCCCTCGCTGGACCGGCCCGAGGACCACTACGTGGCCCTGGTCGACCAGACCGGCGACCCGCACCGCCCGCGCACGCTGCTCGGCGCCGACGTCACGGTCGAGGACCGGGCCGGCCGGCTGACCGCGGTGCTCCCCGACGGCACCGCGTACGACCTGCTCGACGTCTACGCCAACACCCTCACCCAGCGGGTCATGGACCGCTTCACCCTCCGCCCGGAAGGCGCCCACACCCCCCGGATCACCGTCGACCGCATGATCGTCGCCCGCGAGACCTGGCAACTGCCCGTCGCCGAGGTCGACTTCGCCGACGAGAAGGCGGAGGCCGCCCGCTTCGTGCGCGCCCGGCACTGGCAGCGCCGGCACGAGCTGCCCCGCTTCGTGTTCGTGGTCTCGCCGACCGAACCGCGCCCGTTCTACGTCGACTTCGACAGCCCCGTGTACGTCACCATCCTCGCCAAGGCGGCCCGGCGGCTCGCCCGCAAGGACCCGGAGGCCCGGCTCAAGGTAAGCGAGATGCTGCCCACCCCCGAGCAGGCCTGGCTCACCGACGCCGAGGGCCGCCGCTACACCAGCGAACTCCGTTTCGTCGCCGTCGACCGGACCGTCACCGGTGAGGGGGACGCGTGATGCGCACCATCGCCGACGACATCGCCGCACACGCCGCCCGGCACCCCGACCGCGTCGCGCTGAGCACCCCGGCGGGCGAGGTGACGTACGGCCGGCTCGCCGCCCGGATCGAGGAGATCGCCCGCCTGCTGCGGGCGCACGGCACCGGCCCGGAGACGGTCTGCGCCGTGGCCGTCGAGCACGGCACCGACGCCGTCGCGGCCATGGCCGCGGTGCTGCGCTGCGGCGCCGCCTTCCTCACCCTGGACGTCGGCCAGCCCCGCGACCGGCTGACCGACTTCGTCCGCAGCGCGGGCGCCCGCCTGCTGCTGACCCGCGCGGCCCTCGCCCCGGCCCTCGACCTGGGCGTCCCGGCGGTCCTCCTGGACCGGCCCCAGGCCGTCCAGGGCCCGCCGCCCGGGCCGGTCGACCCGCGGGCGCTCGCCTACGTCAGCCACACCTCCGGCAGCACCGGCCGGCCCAACGCCGTCCTGGTCGAACACCGCGCCCTCGACGCCTACCTGCGCGACACCGCCGAGGCGTTCGGCCTCGGCCCGGACACGGTGGCCCTCCAGACGGCACCGCTCGGCTACGACGCCTCGATCCGGGACACCTTCGCGCCGCTGCTGGCCGGGGCCCGCCTGGTGATCGTGGACCGCGCCCGGCTGCTGCGCCCCGAGGAGTTCGCCGACACCGTCCGCGAACACCGGATCACGGCCCTGCTCAGCGTCACCCCGTTCTTCCTGTCCCACCTCGCGGCGCAGCCGCAGCTCACCGACCCGCTGGCCGGCGTCAGCCTGGTCGCCGCCAGCGGCGAGTCGCTGCGGCCGTTCCTCGCCGCCGGCGGACGCGGACTCGTCCCCGGCCGGCTCGTCAACCAGTACGGCCCGACCGAGTGCACGATGACCACCACCCGGCACAGCGTCCCCGCCTCCCCGGACCCCTCCGCCGACCTGGTGGGCACGCCCCGCGCCGGCGCCGTGGTCCGGGTGCTGGACGCGGACCTGGCCCAGGTCCCCGACGGCACGGTCGGCGAGGTGTACATCGGGGGAGTGGGCGTGGCCCGCGGCTACGGGGGACGCCCGGCCCGCACGGCCGAGTGCTTCGTACCGGACCCCTACGGCCCGCCCGGCGCCCGCCTGTACCGCACGGGCGACCTCGGCTGGTGGGGGCCCGGGGGACTGCACTACGCCGGCCGCACCGACCGGCAGGTCAAGATCCGCGGCTACCGCGTGGACCCGGCGGAGGTCGAGGGCTGCCTGCTGGCCCACCCGGGTGTCACCGGCGCGGTGGTGACGGCGCACACCGACGACCGGGGGCGCGTGCACCTGCTCGCCCACCTCACCGGCGACCTGTCCGGCACCACCGACGCCGAGCTGCGCGGCCACCTCGCCCGGTCCCTGCCGCCGCACCTGATGCCGCGCCGGTTCGTGCGCCTCGACACCCTGCCCACCACCCGCGGCGGCAAGGCGGACCGCCGGCTCCTGGCCACGGGGAGCACCGCATGACCGCCCTCGACCTGCGTCGCGCCGCGACGGCCCCGCAGCTGTCCCCCGCTGCCCCGCAGTTGTCCCCTGCGGCCCCGCAGTTGTCCCCCGCAGCCTCGCAGTTGTCCCCCGCAGCCCCGCAGTTGTCCCCCGCGGCCTCTCAGCTGTCCGCCACGGAGCCGAAGCCGGGCGTCGCCGCCGGCCATGGGCTCGGCGTCGCCGACCTGCGTGACGCCGCCGCCCGCATCGCCCCCTACGTCGTCCGCACGCCCCTGCTCCGCGGCCCGGCGGCCGCCGCCCTCGGGCCCGGCCTGCTGCTGAAGGCCGAACACCTCCAGCACGGCGGCTCCTTCAAGATGCGGGGTGCGGCCAACGCGGTCCTCGCCCTGGGCGCCGACCGGATCGTCACCGGCTCCTCCGGCAACCACGCGCTGGCGCTGGCCCGGCTGGCGCGCACGCTCGGCATCCGGCTCACCGTCGTCCTCGCGGCGGGAGCGGCACCGGCGAAGGCCGCCGCCGTCCGCGCCCTCGGCGCCGAGACCGTCCAGGTGGACGGAGGGGTGGCCGAGCGCGAGGAACGCGCCCGCGCCCTGGCGGCCGAGCGTAACGCCGTCCTGATCCCGTCGTCCGACCACCCGCTGGTGGTCGCCGGCGCGGGCACGGTCGGCACCGAACTGCTCGCCGACGCACCCGACACCGAGACCGTCTACGTGCCCACGGGCGGCGGCGGGCTGCTCGCCGGGGTCTGCCTCGCCGCCCTGCACCGCCCGGTCCGGGTGGTCGGCGTGGAACCGTCCGGCACCCCGCGCTACGCCCGCTCCCTGGCCGCCGGCCGCCGCGTCCAGCTGCCGCCCGGCACGACCGTCGCCGACGGTCTGCGCGGCCAGTGCCCCGGTGCCGTCCCCTATCCGATCGTCCGCGACCGCGTCGACGAGCTGATCGCCGTCGACGACGCCGAAATCCTCGACGCCGCCGCCCTGTTGGCGCGGCACGGCGTCGATGCCGAACCGAGCGGCGCGGTCGCCCTGGCCGGAGCACTGCGCGCCGGCCGCCGCGAACGGGCCGTGGCCATCGTCTCGGGCGGCAACACCCCCGCCCGTCTGCACACCCTCCACCGCGACCCCACCCGCACGCACACCGACAGCGACACCGTCGCCGTCACCGACTGACACCGCGTCATTTCACCGAAGGAGAAGAGAACATGACCACGAACACCGCCACCGCCACCGCCCAGAACACGGTCGACGTCCTGGTCGGCATCTTCCGGGACGTGCTGCGCCTGCCCGAGCTGACGCCCGACACCGACTTCTACGAGGCGGGCGGCGACTCGCTCACCGCCTTCCAGATCACCGGCCGGCTGCAGGAGATCCTCGGCGCGGACGTCCCCGTCTCGCTGGTCTTCGCCTACCCCACGCCCCGGGAACTGGCCGAGGTCGTCGACGCGGACTACGGCACCGCCTGACCGGCCGGCCCGCCGAACCGTACCGCCCGTACCGCCCCTCCCCGCGTCGGCCGCGTCGGCCCGTACCGTCCATCCGCGCCACCCAAGGAGAGCCGTGCCATGACCGAAGACCTCGTGCCGTCCCTCGGCCGCTGGCGGCTGTGGGAGCAGTTCGCCCTGCGCGGGCCCGGCTTCCCCGCCGACGGCGTGCTGCGGCTGGCTCCCGCCGGACTGGCGCAGGCGGCCGACAAGTTCGCCGCCGACGACCCCCTCGACGGCGACCGCTGGGAGGACTTCTCCCGGCTCTTCGCGGACGCCGCCGTGGAGACCGCGCACACCCTCCAGGACATCGCCCGCACGCCGGCCTTCCGCGAGGCGGTGGCCTGGCAGAACCGGCCGGTGCTCAGCTCCGGCATCGCGCCGTTCCTGCGCTGGACCCCGGGCACGGACAGCCGCAGCAGCATGCCCCGCCAGCGCGAGGAACTGGTCGCGCACTACTGGCAGCGGTTCTGCGTGAAGAACGACACGATCGGCTTCTTCGGCCCGGTCGGCTGGGGCCGCTGGGACCCGGCCGCGCGGGGTCTCGTCGTCGACACCGGCGAGGGGCTGACCGAGGCGTCGACCGTGTACTGGGCCAGCTGGGGCATCGACGCGCTGGCGCGGACCCTGGACGCCGACCCCGGCCTGCGGGAGTGGATCGCCCCGCGCCGCGTGCCGTTCGTCGCCCTCGACGGGGACCGGGTCCGGATACCGGGCCGGCGCCCGGTGACCGTGTCCGCCGAGGCGGCGGCCGTCCTCGCCCGCTGCGACGGCGTCCGGCCCGCCCGCGACATCGCGGAGGAACTGCCCGGCACCGACGTGCCCGCCGTACTGGCCGACCTGGTGGCCCGCCGCTGGGTGGTGTGGCGTCTGGAGGTCCCCGCCGGCACCCATCCGGACCGCGACCTGCGGGCGTGGCTGGAAGGCGTCGGCGCGAGCGAGCCGCGCCGGCGGGGCCTCGCGGCACTGGACCGGCTGGAGCGGGGCCGCGCACGGGTGGCGGCGGCCCGTGACGTGGACGGCCTGGTCGACGCCATGGCGGAGCTCGAGCGGGAGTTCACCGCGCTCACCGCCACGGCCGCCGTGCGCGAGAAGTCCGCGTCGACGGCGCCCTGCCGCGCGCTGGTCTACTCCGACACCCGCCGCTCCGCCACCGTCCGGCTCGGCCCGGCCGTCCTCGACGCGCTGCGCCCGCTGCGGCTGCTGATGGACAGCGCCGGCTGGCTCACCTCCCGGCTCGCCGCGGCGGTCACGGCCGAGACCCGCCGGGTGTACGACCGCCTCGCCGCCGAGGGCCCGGTCGATCTGGCGTCGTTCTGGTTCGGCTGCCTGCCGGTGCTGCACGGCCCCGCGCGCGCCACCGCCGACGAACTCCAGCGGGAGTTCGCCACGCGCTGGCAGCGCATCCTGTCGGCGCCTGCGGACGCCCGCCGGGTGACCGTGCGGTCGGCGGACATCGAAGCGGCCGTGCGCGCGGAGTTCGGCGACACGGCCGGCGGCTGGACGGCCGCCCGCTATCTGAGCCCGGACCTGATGATCGCCGCCGACGGGGCGGAGGCGGTGGCACGCGGCGACTTCACCGTCGTACTCGGCGAACTCCACGTCGCCTCCAACACACTGGGCGCCTCCCTGTTCACCCATCAGCACCCGGACGTGTCCGAGCTGTTCCGGCTGACCGACCGCGACCATCCGGGCCCACGCCTGATGCCCCTGATCCCCAAGGAGCACCGGGCACGCCTGTCGGCGCGGGTCCGCCACACACTGGTACGCCCCCAGGACCACCAGGTCGCCCTGGCCGACCTCACCGCCGACCCGGCCCGCTCCCGGGTCGTGCGCTCCGCCGACGCCACGGTCGAGGAACACGGCGGCGACCTCGTCGTACGGCTCCCCGACGGCTCGCGGTTCCCGGCGGTCGACGTGCTCTCCCACGTGCTCACCACCCTGGCGATGGACCTCGTCCGGGTCCTGCCCCAGGCGGAGCACACCCCCCGGGTCACCGTCGACCGCATGGTGTTCGCCCGGGAGACCTGGCGGCCGTCCGCGGCGTGCGCGCGGTTCGCCGACGAGAAGGACGAGGCCCGGCGCTTCGTCGGGGCCCGCCGCTGGCGCACCGAACTGGGCCTGCCGCGCTACGTGTTCGTCGTCTCCCCGACCGAGTCCCGTCCCTTCTACGTCGACTTCGACAGCCCGGTCTACGTCACCATCCTCGCCAAGGCCCTGCGCCGCCTGGCCCGCAAGGACCCGGAGGCCGTCGTCACGATCACCGAGATGCTGCCGACGCCGGAGCAGACCTGGCTCAGCGACGGCCAGGGCCGCCGGTACACCTCGGAGTTGAGGTTCGTGGCCCACGACACGGCGCCGGACGCCTCGGGTGATCCGCTGGACCGGTTCGAGACGGGAGGCGGAGGGGAACCCGACCCGGTAGCGACGGACTGACCGCTCGCGCACCCGACGGCACGAGGCCGGACGGTGGGGGACAGAGACCGTGGGGACAGAGACCATGGGGACAGAGACCGTGGGGACAGAACGGACGGCGGCCCGTGGACAGTGCTGAGAGCCCGGACGGTCCGGCGGCGCGGACGGTGACGCTCGGCGTCGACCTCGCCGCGAGCGCGCGGCGTACCGCCGTGTGCCGGGCGGTCTGGACGAGGGAGGGCCTGTCGACGGCGGAGTTCGTCGTGCCCGACGGGGACGAGGACCTGCTGGCGATGGTCCGGGAGGCCGACAAGACCGGCCTGGACTGCCCGCTCGGCTGGCCCTCGGACTTCGTCGCCACGGTCGTCGCCCACCACCAGGGCCTGCGGCCGCCGCCCGCGGCACGCTTCGCGGAACGGACGGACGGCAGGCCCGGCCTCGACCCGCTGCGGTACCGGCTGACGGACGACCTGACGTGGAAGGCGACCGCGACGCGTCCTCCGCTGTCCGTCTCCACCGACCTCCTCGGAGTCGTGGCCCTGCGCGCCGCCCGTCTCCTGGACGCCCTGGCCGCGGCCGGAGCGCCCGTGCCGCGGGACGGGTCGGGCGCCGTCGCCGAGGTCTACCCCGCCGCCGCGCTGCGACTGTGGGGCATCCGCCTCGACCGCAGTTACAAGAGCGCGGCTCCCGAGGCCCGCTCGGCCCGGGAGCACGTCGTCCGTTCGCTGGAGGCGGGCCTGGCCCGCACGCTCCCCGAGCCGCTGCGCACACGGTGCGCCGACAGCCACGACCATCTCGACGCCCTGGTCTGCGCGCTGGTGGCGCGCGCCGTGCTGGCCGGGGACACCCGGTGGCCGCGCTCCCCCGAGGAGCGCGCGGCCACCCGGCGGGAGGGGTGGATCCATCTGCCGGGACCCGATCTCGGCGCGCTGCGCCGCAGTACGGGTTGACGGCGCCGGGAGCCGCGCCGTGGAGCGTCGAGCGCCGCGGCCCTCGATGAACACGCTCAGTGATATTCAGGGGAGGGGTCGGGGTGTCGTCGGCCGTCTCGGACGGTCCGTCGGGATGACCGGACGGCCGGGTGGGAGCGGGGGTGGGGGTGGGGCGGTGAGGGGTGGGGAGCGGGAGCTGCCGCCCCTCACCTTTCCGTCGTGACCGCTTCCGAACAGGTCTGATCGTTCGATTGCGTCTCCTGAGCGAGCCGCGGAAGGGCTCCTCGGTCTGTCGTGCGAGAGCTCATACCAGAGCGGGACGCTTCCCGGGAGACTTTGCCGACTGCCCACCGCGCACGATCCCCGGGCAACTACTGTGAGTGTCCGTCGGGCGACGTGGGGCCGAATCGCCGGCCCCTCGGCCGACACCCATGGCGCATGCCCGGACAGCGCAGACCGTGCGCCCCGGCACCGACGGACCAGTACGAGGACACCGATGTCTCAGCTTCGCGCACCGGCCGCACGCGCAGACCGCCGCGAGGGCGGGCGGCACGGACGGCCGGTCGCCCGACCCGTGCCCGCGTCGCCCGAGACCCGGATACGGCCCCAGCTGCTGCGGCTCGCCGTCCTGCCACCCGTCGCGGTCGCGCTCGGCGCGGGCGCCGCCGTCCTGTTCACCGTCCGCTCCACCGGCGCCCGGCCCGGACCCGCCCTGTGGGGCGTGCTCGCCGGCGCCGCCTCCATCGCCGTCGCCGGCATCCTGGTCGCGGCCGTGGCCGCCGACCGCGCCGCCCGCTCCGTCAGCGACCGCGTCCGCGCCCTGCGCCGCAGCACCACCCGCGGCGAGGCCGACCTGCGCGCCGTCGTCGAGACGCTGCGCCGCGGCGACGGCCCGCTCGAGCGCAGGCCGCGCAGCGGACCGCCCGAAGGCGCCGACGACTTCGAACTGCTCGCCGCCGACCTCGCCCGCGCCCACGACGGCGCCGTCACCGCCGTCGTCCAGGCCGCCCAGCTCTCCAGCCAGACGGGCAGCGAGCAGAAGCTCGAGGTGTTCCTCAACCTCGCCCGGCGCCTGCAGTCACTGGTGCACCGCGAGATCTCCATCCTCGACGAGCTGGAGAGCGAGATCGAGGACCCCGACCTGCTCAGGGGCCTCTTCCACGTCGACCACCTGGCCACCCGGGTCCGCCGCCACGCCGAGAACCTGGCCGTGCTCGGCGGCGCCGTCTCGCGCCGGCAGTGGAGCCACCCGGTCCCCATGACCGAGGTGCTGCGCTCCGCCATCGCCGAGGTGGAGCAGTACTCCCGGGTCAAGCTCGTGCCCCCGATCGAAGGCGAACTGCTCGGGCACGCGGTCGCCGACATCATCCACCTGCTGGCCGAACTCGTGGAGAACGCCACGGTGTTCTCCGCCCCGCACACCCAGGTCCTGCTGCGGGCCGGCCTCGTCACCGCCGGGCTCGCCGTCGAGGTCGAGGACCGCGGACTCGGCCTGCCCGCCGGCGAGCAGGCCAAGATGAACGCCCTGCTCGCCGACCCCGACCAGGTGAACGTCGCCGGCCTGCTGGCGGACGGCCGCATCGGGCTGTTCGTCGTCTCGCAACTGGCCCGGCGGCACGGCATCACCGTCCGGCTGCAGACCAACATCTACGGCGGCGTACAGGCCGTGCTCGTCGTGCCGCAAGCCCTGCTGGGCACGGCGCCGGGCGTCCCTGGCGCCGGGGCGCAGCCGGTGGCCGGCGAGGCACAGCCGGAGGCGGCCGTGCCGCAGGTGGCCACGCTGCCGCCGACGCTGCCGCCCGGTCCCGGTCCTGGTGCCGGTGCCGGTGCCGGTGCCGCTACCGGTTCCGGTTCCGGCGCCGTGGGACAGCGCGGCGCGCCCGCGCACTCCGCACCGCGGCGCTCCGGGGAGACCGCGCGTTCCGCGCCCCACGTGCCGGACGGCGGCGCACCCGCACCGCTGCCGGTGCGCAGCGCCGACCAGGAGCGGCCCACGCCTGCGGACGCGCTGCCCGGCATCAGGCCCGACGTCCGGCACCTCCTCGCCGAGCACATGGGCACCCCGCCCAGGCCCCGTGTCGGCACCGTCCGCGGCACCATGGCCAAACCGCGACTGCCCCGGCGCCGCGCCCAGGAGCACCTCGCCCCCCAACTGCGCGACGGCCCGCTGCCGCGCCAGAACACCGAGCACGTCGCCGGCCACGACCCGGGCCTGATGGCGGCGTTCCAGCGCGGCGTCGGCCTCGCCGAGGCCCAGCAGCACCTGGACGCCGACTCCCTGACGCCCGCTCACCCGACCTCACACCCCCTGACGACACCACATCCGACGCCACCACACCCCACGCCGCTCGACATGGAGGCGCCCGACATGGGGCCGCCATACATGGCAGCCCCGCACACGGCCGCACCGCACATGGCTGCCCCGCACCCGGCCGCACCGCACATGGCAGCCCCGCACCCGGCCGCCCCGCACCCGGCCGCCCCGCACATGGCCGCACCGGACAGAGCGTCGGCCCCCGCCGACCCGCTCAGCGGCGAGCCCGCGCCCACGGAGGCGCCGAGCGGCACCGACCACCTCACCCGGCACGACGGGAGCGCGCCGGCCGGATGAACAGCCCCCTTCCCGCTTCCGACCCCGCCCCCAGCGCCCCCGGCGCTCCCGCGGACCTTCGCACCCCAAGGAGCCGATCCACCATGGCGACCGACGCGCCGACCAGCCACGCAACCGATCTCGACTGGCTGATGAGCGGCCTCGTGCAGCGCGTACCGCACACGACCAGCGCGGTACTCCTGTCCTGCGACGGACTCGTGAAGTCGGTCCACGGCCTCGATGCCGACAGCGCCGACCACATGGCCGCACTGGCCGCCGGCCTCCACTCCCTCGGCCGCAGCGCCGGCATCCGCTTCGGCGACGGCGGGGACGTCCGGCAGGTCGTCGTCGAACTCGACTCGACCCTGCTGTTCGTGACCACCGCCGGATCCGGCACCTGCCTCGCCGTGCTGGCCGGCCGTGAGGCCGACGCGGCGGTGCTCGGCTACGAGATGGCGATGCTGGTCAAGAGCGTCCGCCCCTACCTGGTCACCGCGCCCAGGCGGCACGCCGTCGAACCCACGGCGATGAGGCCTTGAGCGTGGTGGCGGCCGGCGACGGGCCGTGGCTGGACGACGCGGCCGGACGCCTCGTGCGCCCCTTCACGGTCAGCAACGGCCGCACCCGGCCCACCATCGCCCTGGATCTCATGTCACAGGTGATGGTCACCGGAGCCGGTCCCCTCGGCCATCTCGGGCCGGAACACGCGCAGGCCCTCGCCCTGTGCCGCGCGCCCGTTCCGGTCGCCGAGGTCGCCGCCCATCTCAGGCTGCCGGCCGCGGTCACCAAGGTGCTGCTGTCGGACCTCGTGGACTGCGGGGCGCTGACCGCCAAACCACCCGCGTTCCACGACAACCCCACTGACCGGGCCCTTCTGGAGGCAGTGCTCGATGGACTACGACGACAGCTGTGACCCGTTCCCGAAAGCGCTGAAGATCCTGGTCGCGGGCGGGTTCGGGGTCGGCAAGACCACCTTCGTCGGCGCGGTCAGCGAGATCCCGCCGCTCAGCACGGAGGAACTGCTCACCACGGTCAGCGCCGCGACCGACAGCCTCGACGGGGTCGAGAACAAGGCCGAGACGACGGTGGCCATGGACTTCGGCCGCATCACCCTCGACCGGGAACACGTCCTGTACCTGTTCGGCACGCCCGGGCAGAAGCGGTTCTGGTTCATGTGGGACGAGTTGTCCGAGGGCGCGCTCGGCGCGGTCGTCCTCGCCGACACCCGGCGCCTGGAGGAGTGCTTCGCGGCCGTCGACTTCTTCGAGCAGCGCGGCCTCGGCTTCATCGTCGCGATCAACGACTTCGACGGCGCCCACCGCTACGACCCCGAGGAGGTGCGCGCCGCCATCGACCTGGCCCCCGGGATACCGGTCGTGCGCTGTGACGCCCGCATCTCCAGCTCCGGCGTGCAGACGCTGCTCACCCTGGTCCGGCACCTCATCGCCCAGGCCAAGGCGCCCCTGCCGAGCCAGGGCGCGCACAGGGACGGAGCCCGCACATGAGGTACGACCCGTCGCTCCCGGCCGCTCGTCTGCTGCTCACCCCGGAGGACAAGGAGGCCCCGGCACGGACCCGGCACCTGCGCCGTCTCGGCCTGGGCGAGCACCCGGATCCCGCGCTCGACGCCTACGCGGACCGTCTCGCCGAGCTCAGCGGCGCGTCGTACTCCATGGTCAACTTCATCGACGAGGAACGGCAGTTCTTCGCGGGCCTGCACGTCCCGGCGGGCGGGCCGCCGGTGGTGAGGGCCGACGGCAGCAGGCCGGAATGGGGCCGTCTGCTGCCCCGCGACCACGGGTTCTGCCCCCATGTGGTGGTCCGGCGCAAGGCACTGGCCCTGGAGGACGTCCGCGACTACCCGCGGTTCGCCGGCAACCCGGTCGTCGACGAGTTCGGCGTCCGCTCCTACCTGGGCGCGCCACTCGTCGACGGCACGGGGATGGTGCTCGGCACGGTGTGCGTCGCCGACGTGCGGCCGCGGGCCTGGGGGCAGCCCGGCCTGGAGACCATCAAGTCGGCGGCGGCGGAACTCGTCGCACGTCTGGAGCGACGGCGGGCCGACGGGCTTCCGCTGTGACGCCGCGGGTGCTGAGGGGGTGGGGTGCCCGCCGGCCCGTCACTGGCCTCGCCAGATATTGGCGTAGGCGGACTCCTCGACGGCCCGCCGCTGCCGTACCGCCTCCAGTTCCATCACCGCGTCGCCGACGGCCGCCAGCACCGTCGTGACCACGTCGTCGGCATCGGTGACGTCGTCGGCAAGGGGACCAGTCGGACCAGCCGGACCGGTCGGACCAGCCGGACCAGTCGGACCAGCCGGACCGGTCGGACCAGCCGGACCGGTCGAACCGGCCGGACCGGTCGGCCGGTCCAGCAGGCCGGCGGCCTCAGCCAGCGCGGCGAGGACGGGTTCGCCCGCCGCGCGGCGCGCCTCGGCGCGGCTGCGGGCCGGCGAGTCGACCAGCACCGTCCGCCCGGTGCGCAGCGGGATGCGGCGGCCGCGCGGCCGGGTCGTCAGCCCCTCGCGCTCCATGGCGTCGGCATAGGCCGAGGACAGTCCGCGCCCCCGGCGCCACAGCCAGTCCTCGACGGACTCGTACGGCTCCTGCCGCACGAGCGAGGACGCGGCCCGGTCCAGGAGGGGGTCGCCCGTCACCGACTGCGCGGCGGGCACGAGACGGTCACCGTCCACGAAGAGGGCCAGGGCGTCGACGAGGTCGAGCACCTCGGCGCCGGCGAGTGCGAGCGAGAGGTCGCCCTGTTCCACCGGGTGGCTTGGTGTCACGTCCAGGGCGAGGATCGCGAGGTCCCGTGCGGTGTTCATGAGCGGCTCCACGTCGGTCGGCCGGGTGCGGTGCGCGGGGGAGCGGCCGACCCGCGCGGACCGGTCCTCCCGCGTCGATTGTCGCCGCCGGCCGGGCGTGGTGCCGCGCGTACACGGACACGCGCGCCGCGAACGCGGTCCGTCGCGTCCGGCCGGGGCGCACCGAACGCAGGCGTCCCGGCCGAACGCGACGCACGTGACGGCAGGGCGGAAAGCCGTCCCGCCGGCGCGTGGGGTGGGCGGACGGACGGGAAGCGGCCGCCCGGGCGGCGGGCGAAGGCCCCCGCGCGGGCGATGGACGGGCGGAAGGCGCCCGCGCGGGCGGCGGGCGGAACCTGCCGCTCGGACGGTGCCGAAGCGGCGGAAGACTTCCCCGTGGACGCAGGCGAAGCTGCCGCATGGACGGGCCGGGCGCTGCCGCACGGCCGGCCGCAGACCGCTGCCGCGCGGGCGGCGGGCAGGCGGAAGGCCTGCGCGCGGGCGGCGGGCGGGCGGGACCCCTGCCGTACAGGCGTGCGGGACCTGCCGCGTGGACGGAGGCTGCCGCGGGCAAGCGGTGGCGGTGGTGGGTGTGAAGGAAAGCTGCGGCGCGGCTTAAGAAAAGATCGATGGACCCGGAGGGCCACTGTGCGGCAGATTGCGGGGCGATCCCACTCGCCTGCCCGGAAGCGGCCGCCTCGGCATGCCCGCGCCCGGACCTCACCCACAGGAGCCGTAGCGTTGAAGGCGCTGGTCAAGCAGAAGGCGGAACCCGGCCTGTGGCTCGCGGACGTGCCCGAGCCCGCGGTAGGACCCGGCGACGTACTGATCAAGGTCCTGCGGACCGGTATCTGCGGCACCGACCTGCACATCCGGGCCTGGGACGGCTGGGCGCGGCAGGCGATCCGCACCCCGCTGGTGGTCGGGCACGAGTTCGTCGGCGAGGTCGTCGAGACCGGACGCGACGTCACCGACATCCAGGCCGGCGACCGGGTGAGCGGCGAGGGCCACCTGGTGTGCGGCAAGTGCCGCAACTGCCTGGCCGGGCGCCGTCACCTGTGCCGGGCCACCGTCGGGCTCGGCGTCGGCCGCGACGGCGCCTTCGCCCAGTACGTGGCCCTGCCCGCCGGCAACGTCTGGGTGCACCGCGTCCCCGTCGACCTCGACGTCGCCGCGATCTTCGACCCGTTCGGCAACGCCGTGCACACGGCCCTGTCGTTCCCGCTCGTCGGCGAGGACGTCCTGATCACCGGCGCCGGACCGATCGGCCTGATGGCGGCGGCCGTGGCCCGCCACGCGGGCGCCCGCAACGTCGTCATCACCGATGTCAGCGAGGAGCGGCTGGACCTCGCGCGCAAGATCGGCGTGACCCTCGCGCTGAACGTGTCGGAGGCGGACATCGCCGACGGGCAGCGGGAGCTGGGGCTGCGCGAGGGCTTCGACATCGGCCTGGAGATGTCCGGACGGCCCGAGGCCATGCGGGACATGATCGCCAACATGACGCACGGCGGCCGGATCGCCGTGCTCGGGCTGCCCGCGCAGGAGTTCCCCGTCGACTGGGCCCGGATCGTCACCTCGATGATCACCATCAAGGGCATCTACGGCCGTGAGATGTTCGAGACCTGGTACGCGATGTCGGTGCTGCTCGAAGGCGGCCTCGACCTCGCCCCCGTGATCACCGGCCGCTACGGCTACCGTGACTTCGAGGCGGCCTTCGCCGACGCGGCGAGCGGCACCGGCGGCAAGATCATCCTCGACTGGACCGTCTGATCCCCTTCCTCCGTCGGCACCCTTCCTCCGTCGGCACCTTCAGGAGCCCCCTCATGTTCGACTCCGTCCGAGACGACCTGCGTACCACCCTCGATGAGATCCGCACCGCCGGGCTGCACAAGCCCGAGCGGGTGATCGGCACCCCGCAGTCCGCGACCGTGCAGGTCACCGCGGGCGGCCGGCCCGGCGAGGTGCTCAACTTCTGCGCCAACAACTACCTGGGCCTGGCCGACCACCCCGAGGTGATCGCCGCCGCGCACGAGGCACTGGACCGCTGGGGCTACGGCATGGCGTCCGTGCGCTTCATCTGCGGCACCCAGGAGGTGCACAAGGAACTGGAGGCACGCCTGTCGGCGTTCCTCGGCCAGGAGGACACGATCCTGTACTCCTCCTGCTTCGACGCCAACGGCGGCGTCTTCGAGACGCTGCTCGGTCCGGAGGACGCGGTCATCTCCGACGCGCTCAACCACGCGTCGATCATCGACGGCATCCGCCTGTCGAAGGCCCGCCGCTTCCGCTACGCCAACCGTGATCTGGCGGACCTGGAGACGCGGCTGAAGGAGGCGTCCGGCGCGCGCCGCCGCCTGGTCGTCACCGACGGCGTCTTCTCCATGGACGGTTACGTCGCCCCGCTGCGCGAGATCTGCGACCTCGCCGACCGCTACGACGCCATGGTCATGGTCGACGACTCGCACGCCGTCGGCTTCGTCGGCCCCGGCGGCCGCGGCACACCTGAGCTGCACGGCGTCATGGACCGCGTCGACATCGTCACCGGCACCCTGGGCAAGGCGCTCGGCGGCGCCTCCGGCGGCTACGTCGCCGCCCGCGCCGAGATCGTCGCCCTGCTGCGGCAGCGCTCGCGCCCGTACCTGTTCTCCAACACGCTCGCCCCGGTGATCGCCGCAGCCTCCCTGAAGGTGCTCGACCTGCTGGAGTCGGCGGACGACCTGCGGGTGCGGCTGGCGGAGAACACTGCGCTGTTCCGCCGCCGGATGACCGAGGCGGGCTTCGAGATCCTCCCCGGCGACCACCCCATCGCGCCCGTGATGATCGGCGACGCGTCGAAGGCGGCCCGCCTCGCGGAACTCCTCCTGGAACGCGGCGTGTACGTGATCGGCTTCTCCTACCCGGTCGTTCCGCAGGGCCAGGCCCGCATCCGCGTCCAGCTGTCCGCCGCGCACTCCGCCGACGACGTCGACCGCGCCGTCGACGCGTTCGTCGCGGCGCGGGCGGAACTGGACGGCTGACGGCTGACGGCTGACCGGCCGGAACCTTGCGATAATCGCATCCATGATCGAGGCGCGGCGGCTCCACATCCTCCGTGCGGTGGCCGACCACCGCACGGTGACGGCGGCTGCCGCCGCGCTGTATCTCACCCCCTCCGCGGTCTCCCAGCAGCTCACGGCCCTGGAACAGGAGACGGGCCACCGCCTGGTGGAGCGCGGCGCGAAGGGCGTACGGCTGACCCCGGCCGGCGAGATCCTGCTCAGCCACACCAACGCGGTCCTCGCCCAGCTGGAGCGGGCGGAGGCCGAGCTGGCGGCGTACGGCTCGGGCGCGGCGGGCACGGTCACCGTCGCCGCCTTCGCGACCGGCATCGCCCAGGTCGTCGCGCCCGCCGTGGCCCGCCTCGCCGACTCCGTGCCCGGCATCCGCATCCGGGTGCGGGACGCCGAGGGCGACGCCAGCCTGCCGATGGTGCTCGACCGGCAGGTCGACGTCGCGGTCGCCGTCGAGTACCGCGGGGCGCCGGCGGCGGACGATCCGCGGCTGACCCACATGCCGCTGTACGCCGAGCCCTTCGACGCGGTGGTCCCGGTGAGCCACCGGCTGGCCGACGCGGACGAGATTCCCCTCGCCGACCTGGCCAAGGACCCGTGGATCGGCCCCTACCCCGGCAACCCGTGCCATGACGTGGTGGTCCTGGCCTGTGAGACCGCGGGGTTCCAGCCCCGCCTGGAGCACTCCTCGGACGACTTCCGTGCCGTCGTCGCCCTGGCGTCGGCCGACGCGGGCGTCGCCCTGGTCCCGCGCTCGGCGCTGCGGGGCACGGACCTGACCGGGGTGGTCGTCCGCCCGGTCGACGGGGTCGCGCCCACCCGCCGGGTCTTCGCGGCCGTCCGGCGCGGGGCGGAGGAGCATCCGCTGATCCGGCCGGTGCTCGAGGCGCTGCGGGCGGCGGCACGGGCGTAGGGCCTGTCCGAGCACTTCCCTGCCGGGGCCCTCCTGGGCCTGCGGGAACCGGCGGCCGGTCGAACGCAGTCTCGGACGTCATGCGTGTGACGATGATCCTCCCGGCCCTGACCGAGGCGACCAGCCCGCTGTTCCGGCCCGTCAAGTACTCGCTGTTCCCGCCCCTGGGCCTCGCGACCCTCGCGGGCTACCTGGACCCCGGCGACGAGGTCACGCTCCACGACGAACACGTGGAGCGCCTCGACCTCGACGCCCTCGGCACCCCCGACCTGCTGGTGATCCAGCCGTACATCACCTCGGCCCGGCGCAGCTACGAGATGGCCGACCACTTCCGGGCCCGGGGCGTCCACGTCGCGATGGGGGGCCTGCACGTCACCTCGCTCCCCGACGAGGCGGCGGCGCACGCCGACACGATCTTCACCGGCCCCGGCGAGGACACCTGGCCGCTGTTCCTGAAGGACTTCCGCGACGGCGTCCCCGCCCGCCGTTACGACTCCACGCGGCGCACTCTCGCCGGACTGCCGCCGGTGCGGCGAAACCTGATCAAGCGTCACCTGTATCTGGTCCCCAACTCGATCGTCGTATCGCGCGGTTGCCCGCACCACTGCGACTTCTGCTACAAGGACGCCTTCTTCGAGGGCGGCAAGTCCTTCTACACGCAGGCCGTCGACGACGCCCTCGCCGAGATCGACCGCCTTCCCGGCCGGCACCTCTACTTCCTCGACGACCACCTGTTCGGCAACCGCCGTTTCGCCGAAGCCCTGTTCGACGGCATGCGCGGTTCGGGCCGGCTGTGGCAGGCGGCGGCCACGGTCAACGCCATCCTCAAGCCGGGGCTGTTGGAGCGGGCCGTGGAGGCGGGGCTGCGCAGCCTGTTCGTCGGTTTCGAGACGGTCAACGACGCGAATCTCGCCGAGCGCCGCAAGGACCAGAACATCGGCGCCGACTACGCGGCGGTGGTCCGGCGGCTGCACGACGCCGGGGTCATGGTCAACGCCAGCTTCGTGTTCGGGCTGGACCAGGACGGCCCCGACGTCTTCGACCGCACGGTGGACTGGGCGGTCGCGCAGGGCATCGAGACGGCGACCTTCCACATCATGACGCCGTACCCCTCGACCGGCCTGTGGCGGCAGCTCCACTCCGAGGGGCGCATCCTCCACCGCGACTGGGACCTCTACGACACCCGTCATGTGGTCTACCGGCCGCAGGGTATGACGGCGCGTCAGCTGGAGGACGGCTACTGGCGGGCGTACCGCGAGTTCTACCGCTGGTCGAACATCTGGCGCGGGTCGGCCGCCCAGCCCGGCCGGCACGAGCGGCTGCGGCACCTGGCGTACGCCGGCGGCTGGAAGAAGTTCGAGCCGGCGTGGGACCTGCTGATCCGGTCGAAGCGGGTGGTACGGGCGCTCCCGGCGCTGGAACGCACGCTCGCGGCGTTCGGCGGACGGGAGTGACGCGCCCACAGACACCCTTGTTTCATATCCGGGATATCATCCCGGATATGAAACAAGATGTTCTCGACGCGGAGCCCGACCCCGTCGACGCCCGCCTGGGCGCCCGGCTGGCCGAACTGCGGGCCGAGCGGGGCTGGTCGCTCGGGGAGCTGGCCGAGCGCAGCGGAGTCAGCCGGTCGACCCTGTCCCGGGCCGAGCGGGCGGAGATCAGCCCGACCGCCGCCCTCCTCAACCGCCTGTGCAACGTCTACGGGCGGACCATGTCGCAGCTGCTCAGCGAGGTGGAGGCGGAGCACGCGCTGCTGGTGCCCGCCGCCGACCAGCCGGTGTGGCGGGACCGGGACTCCGGCTTCGTACGGCGTTCCGTGTCACCGCCGCACGCCGGGCTGCGCGGCGAACTGGTCGAGGGGCGGCTCGCCGCCGGCGCCGACATCGCCTACGACCGGCCGCCCGTACCCGGTCTGGAACAGCACATCTGGGTGCTGGAAGGGGCGCTGGAGGTGACGGCGCAGGACGTCGAGCACCGTCTCGGCACCGGCGACTGCCTGCGGCTGCGGGTGTGGGGGCCGACGCGGTTCCGGTGCCCCGGTCCCGAGGGCGTGCGGTACGTGCTGGCGGTGGTGCTGCCGTGATCGTGCGACGGCTGGACCGGGCCGCGCTGGCGGCACGCGTCGAGGAACTGGCCGACCTGCTGGTGGACACCGTGCACGGCGGCGCCTCGATCGGCTTCCTCGCGCCGCTCGACCGGGCGGCGGCCCTCGACTGGTGGACGGAGCGCGCCGCGGAGACGGCCGGCGGACGGCTGGCGGTGTGGGCGGCATGCGAGGGGGACCGGACGCTCGGCACCGTCAGCCTGGTCTTCCCGGACAAGCCCAACAGCCGCCACCGAGCCGAACTGGTCAAGCTGATGGTGCACCGCGACGCCCGCGGCCGGGGCCTCGGCCGCCGGCTGCTGACCACCGCCGAGGAGGCGGCCGCCGCCGCGGGCATCACCCTGCTGCACCTGGACACCGAGACCGACAGCCTCGCCGAGCACCTCTACCGCTCGGCCGGCTGGACCCGCGTCGGCGCGATCCCGGACTACGCGGCCGCCCCCGACGGCGCGCTGCGGCCGACCTCGGTCTACTACAAGCGGCTCGGCGCCGCCGAGCCGGCCGGGGCACCGCTGTGACCAGGTGACTCGATGTCAGTGCCAGGGACTACGGTGCGAGACATGCCGGACGCCGAAGACGTACGCCGTATCGCCCTGTCCCTGCCGGACACGACGGAGAAGACCGCCTGGAACATGCCCACGTTCCGGGTGGCGGGGAAGATGTTCGCCACGCTGCCCGAGGACGAGACCTCCATCGCCGTGCGCTGCCCCAAGGAGGAGCGCGACGAACTGGTCCTGGCCGAGCCGGGGAAGTTCTGGATCGCCGGCCACGAGGCGCAGTTCGCCTGGGTGCGGGTGCGTCTGGCCGCGCTGGAGGACGAGGCGGAGCTGCGCGACATCCTGGCCGACTCCTGGCGCCAGGCCGCCCCGCCGCGCCTGCTCGACGCCCACCCCGCACTGGGGCTGCCGGCCGCGGAGTGAGACGCGGGGGCGTTGTCAGTGCCGCGTGTGATGATCCGAGGGCGAGTGTGGCAGCCGGTGCGGAGGGGGCTCCGGCTGCCACCCGCGCACGTACCCGAGCCGGTCGCGGAGCCGCCGCCGCCGCGACGCACGCCCGGCGGGACGAACATGCGGACCTCGGGGGCACGAACGCGCGGACCTCGGGGGCGCGAACGCCCGGGGCCGCGGCTCGGCTCACGCTCACGCCGTCACACCCCCGCCGTCACCCGCCCGCCGGCGACGAAGCCGGCGATCCGTTCCCGCAGGGACCCCGCGTCCAGGCCGTGGGCGGCGACGTGCTCCTCGATGCGGCCGTAGCGGCGCAGTTCGCGGCGGCCCACGCCCAGGCCCAGCACCCGGTGCGGCAGATCGGCCAGCGCGTCGTTCGCGGCGGCCGTCGACGTGCCCGCCAGGTACGGCTCGACCAGGACGACGTCCGTCCCGGCCGCCTCGGTGGCCCGGCGCAGCGCGGCCGAGTCGAAGGGCCGCACGGTCGTCGCGTACAGCACGGTCACGTCCAGCCCCTCCGTGGCCGTGAGCACCTCGTCCAGGAGCGGCCCGACGGCGACGACCACACCGCGGCCGCCCTCGCGGACCGTGCGGAAGCGCCGCCCGTCGACCTCACGCGGCCGGTCGTTCGTCTGGAGGGAAAGCCGGACGTACACCTTGTCGTCGCCCGCGGCGACCGCGTGCCGCAGCAGGGTCTCGGCCTCGTCCGGATGCCCCGGCACGTGCACGGTCCAGCCGTCCAGGGTGTCCAGCAGTGCCACGTCGCCCGGCGCCATGTGTGTGTATCCACCGGCCGGCCAGTCGAAGGACGCCGCCGCGCTCACCAGCACCGCGCCCACGCCCTGGTGCCCGAGGTCCAGCTTGACCTGCTCGAAGGGCCGCTCGACGAGGAAGGAGGCGAACGTGTGCAGCACGGGCCGCAGACCCGTCAGCGCCAGCCCGGCGCCGGCCCCGACCAGGAGCTGCTCGCGGATGCCGACGTTCACGACCCGGTCCGGATGCCGGCGCAGTGCCTCGGCGAAGCCGTCCTTGCCGACCTCGGCGATGACGACCGCGACGCGCGGATCCTCGTCCAGCAGCCTGGTGGCGACGTCGGCGAAACGGTCACGCATGGTGTCCATGGAAGATCAGAGCCCTTCTGTCAGGAGTGCTTCGGCTCCACCCGGGCCACCACCACGTGCGGGCGGCCCGGATGCGGGGCGGTGAACGCGTCGTACAGCGCCCGGTGGTCGCGGCCGTCGACGGTGACCGCGGACCAGCCCGCGGCCTCGAAGCGGGCCGCGATGCCGCCCGGCCGGGCGTGGCTGGCGGAGGCGTTGTCGACGACGACCGTGTGCAGCTGCCCGAGGCCGGCCGGTCCGGCGAAGGCGATCGCCTCGTGATTGCTGCCCTCGTCCAGCTCGGCGTCCCCGATCAGCACCCAGACGCGCGGCTCGTGCAGGCCCTGCGCGCGCAGCCCCAGCGCCGTGCCGACGGCGATCGGCAGCCCGTGCCCGAGCGACCCGCTGCCGATCTCGGCGCCCGGCACGAGCAGCCGGTCGGGGTGGTGCCCGAGCGGGGAGTCGTAGGAGCCGAAGCCCGGCAGCCACTCCACGGGCACGAAGCCCTTGGCGGCCAGCACCGCGTAGTACGCCATCGGCCCGTGGCCCTTGGACAGCAGGAACCGGTCCCGCTCCGGATCCTCGGCGCGCTCCGGGGTCACCCGCAGCACGCGGTCGTACAGCACCCACAGCGCGTCCAGCGTGGACGTCGCCGCCGGGCCGTGCTTCTCGTCGCCCGTCATCAGCCCCATCAGCCGGGGCAGGTCCTCGTACGTGTACATGTGCCGGTGTGTGTGGGTGATCGTCATGCAGTCGATCGTGCAACCTCGACCAAACTTGAGGTCAACTGCGGCAGGTGACGTCGCGACGGCCCGGTGACGGAAAGTCGCGGCGGCCCGGTGACGGAAGTCGTGGCGGCCCGGTGACGGAAAGTCGCGGCGGCCCGGTGACGGAAGTTCGCGACGGCCCGGGGACGGAAAGCGGTGCGCGATCACCGAGCCGAGTGCGGTATTGTTCTTCTGCGCGCTCGGCCAGGGGAAACCCCAGGTCAGACGGGCACCGGGACGTGGCGCAGCTTGGTAGCGCACTTGACTGGGGGTCAAGGGGTCGCAGGTTCAAATCCTGTCGTCCCGACGGTGCGGAGGGCCTGCGCAGGCGAAAGCCTGCGGGGCCCTTTTCGCGTTCCCGCGCACCGGCTTCCCGCGGGACCGGGACGCTCCCGCGGGCAGGATCACAGGCCCCGGCCGTCGGGCGTGATCGTGCGGGCGATGCGGTCCGCGTGCAGGCGCACGGCGTCGGCCAGGTCGAGGGAGCCCTGGGAGATGACCCACTGCAGTTGCAGGCCGTCGCTGACGGCGATGCACTCCCGGGCGACCGCCGCACAGTCGGTGTCCTCGCGCAGCGTGCCGCGCTCCACGGCCAGCCGGAAGAGGTGGGCGAGTTCGTCGATCGCGCGCCGGTAGCGGTCGGCGAAGAGGGCGTGCGCGGCGCTGGTGGGGTCGGCGGCCTCCGCCGAGGTGAGCACGAACAGTTCGATGAGCCCCGGTTCGGCCAGGTGGCGTTCGGTGGCCGCGACCATGGCGCGCAGCACCTCCGTCCCGTCGGCGTCGTCCGGCACCCCTGCCCACCACTCCGCCTCGGTGGCGAAACGGTGCTCCATGACGGCCAGCAGCAGGTGCTTCTTGCTGCGGAAGTGGTGCAGCAGACCGCCCTCGGTGATGCCGACGTCCTCGGCGATTCGGCTCAGCGCCGTGCGGTGGTACCCCTCCTGCGCGAACCGCTCGGCCGCCGCCTGCACGATCTTCCGGCGTCTGGCGATGCCGACCGAGTAACTGCCGCGCGGGCCCCGGGTGCTGCTGGTCATGGGGTTCACCGTAACCACTCGGCGGTGCCGGAGAGCGCCCGGGTGGCATCCGCCCCCGTCGGCTGTGTGACCTGGATCACTCCACAAAAACCTAGTGCACTCGGTTTTCGGTGCGCATCATCGTCCGGAACCTCGGCGTGACGAAGCGCCGACCTCCCTCCGGAGCCACCATGAACACTTCGCCCGACCCGGCGCGGCCGCAGACCGCCTCCCAGCAGGCGCCTGCCACCGGCCCGACGGCCGCCACCACCGGCACCGAGCGCTGGAGCGCCGCCGAACTGCACAGGCTCACCGCGCTGATCTGGCCCGGCCAGCTCCTGGTGGTGGCGGGCATCGTCGCCGCCAACGCGCAGCCGCAGATCGCCCAGCACTTCCACACCACGCAGATCGCCTGGTTCAGCCTGGCCTTCACCCTGGCCACGATCGTGGCGACGCCGTTCGCGGTGCGGCTGGGCGAGACCTGCGGCAAACGCCGCGTCATGCTCGTACTGGCGGCCGCCGGCCTGGTGGGCGACGTGATCACCGTCCTCGCCCCGAGCTATCCCGCCATGGTCGCCGGCCGGGTGATCGGCGGCCTGTACGGACCGGTCGCCGTCCTGGTGCTCGCCGCGGTCCGTGACCTCTTCCCGCCCCGGAAGGTGGCCGTCGCGCTGGGCACCGTGGCCGGTTCGGTGGGCGTGCTCGCCCTGCTCACCCCGCTGCTGTCCGGCTGGCTGCTGGACGCCTTCGGCTGGCGTGGCGCGCTGTGGTTCCTCGTCGGCTCGACCGTCGTGGCCATCGCGATGCTGCTGTGCGTGCCGGAGACGCCGCGCCGGGCCGCCGCCGGCAGGCTCGACTGGCCGGGAGCCTGCCTGCTCGGCGGCGGCCTCGCCCTTGTCGTCTTCGCGCTCGGACAGGGCCGCGACTGGGGCTGGACCTCCGCGGGGGTCGCCGGCCCGCTGGCCGGGGGAGCGGCCGCGCTCGCCGTCTTCGCCGTCCTGGAACTGAAGGTCGCCGCCCCGATCCTCGACCTGCGGATGCTCGGACGCCGACCGGTGGCGACGGTCCTCATCGGATCCTCCGTGCCGCAGGCCGCCTACTTCGCGTCGCAGACGATCCTGATCTTCCTCGCCCTGTTCCCCGCCATCCCGCACGTCTCCGACGGCCTGGGCTGGACCACCACCCACAACGCGGTGGTCGGCATTCCCGCGGGACTGGTCACCTTCGCCGCGGGCGTCGCCGTGGGCAACGCCGTCCGCAGGGTCAGCCCTCGCACCGTCTGGTACCTCGGCCTGGCGATCCTCACGGCGGGCATGGTGCTGGCCGCGTACCTCCACCGCGACGCCACCCAGATCGTCGTCACCGGCGTGGTGATGGGCCTCGGCGGCGGCATCCTGATGTCCGGCCAGCAGGCCATGATCGTGTCGGTCGTCTCGCCCGAGGAGCAGGCCGCCGCCAACGGCATGTCCGCCCTGCTGACCCAGGTCTTCCTCACCCTGACCAGCCAGCTCCTCTTCACCGTGCTGGCGGCCGACTCCACCGTGGTGCAGGGCACCGCCTTCTACCAGGACCGGGCGTTCACCCACGGCTACCTGGCGATGGCCGCCGTCGTCGCCGTGGGCCTGCTCGTCTCCCTCGCCATCCCGCGGCTGCGCCGCCCCTCGGAGACCGCCCGGGCCGACGCCCCCGACGCCCAGGCCGTACCGGCTCCCACGCCCGCCGCGCCCGCCGCCTGAGCCACCGCACACCGGAAGGAACCCCGTGTCCCCGACCCGCCCCACCCACCTGCGTGTGGACCACCTCGACCGCCCGCTCGGCACGTCCGAGCCCAGGCCCCGCCTGTCCTGGCGACTGCCGCGCGGCGCCGCACGCCAGCTCGCCCACCGCGTCCGGGCGGGCGACTGGGACTCGGGGCGGGTCGATTCACCCGCCAACACCTACGTGCGCTACGGCGGTCCCGCCCCGGCCTCCGCCACCCGCACCGAGTGGCGCGTGAAGGTGTGGACCGACCTCGGCGAGAGCGACTGGTCGGAGCCGTCCTGGTGGGAGACCGGCCTGCTGCGCCCCGACGACTGGCGGGCCCGCTGGATCGAACCCGCGGAGACCACGCCCGCCCAACCCGGCCACCGCCCGGCCCGGCTCCTGCGCCACGGCTTCGGCCTCGGCAGGCCCGTACGGACCGCCCGCGTGTACGCCACCGCGCACGGTGTGTACGAACTCTTCCTCAACGGCCGCCGCGTCGGCGACGCCGAACTCACCCCCGGCTTCACCGCCTACCGCTCCCGCCTCCAGGTGCAGACGTACGACGTCACCGGCCTGCTCACCACCGGCGACAACGCGATCGGCGCGGTGCTCTCCGACGGCTGGTTCCGGGGCCGGCACGGCTTCGCCCGCGAGGCGGACGGGTTCGGCACCCGCACCGCCCTGCTCGTCCAGCTCGTGGTGACGCACACCGACGGCACCCGCACCGTGATCGGCACCGGAACCGACTGGCGCAGCGCCCGCGGCGCCGTCCTCGCCGCCGACCTGATGGACGGTCAGCACACCGATCTGCGCGCGCACGATCCGCGCTGGGCGGACCCGGGCTTCGACGACAGCGGCTGGGACGAGGCCCACCCCGCCGAGGGCGGCCTGTACGCCGACCTCACCCGCCTGACCGGTCCCACCGCGCCGCCCGTACGGCGGGTGGCGGAGATCCGGCCGGTACGGGTGAGCGAACCGCGGCCGGGCCGCCACGTCGTGGACCTCGGGCAGAACATCAACGGCTGGGTCCGGCTGGCCGGCCTCGGCCCGGCCGGCACCCGCCTGACCCTGGTCCACGGCGAGGCGCTGGACGAGGACGGCGACGTCACCACCGACAACATCCGGGCCTTCGACTGGGCCACCCGCCGCCCGCTGCCCGCCGGCCAGGTCGACACGGTCGTCTCCGCGGGCCGCGCGGGCGAGGTGTTCGAACCCCGCCACACCACCCACGGGTTCCGCTACGTGCGCGTCGAGGGCCACCCCGGCCCGCTGACCGCCGACGACGTCACCGGCGTCGTCGTCCACACCGACCTGACCCGTACCGGCTGGTTCACCTGCAGCGACGCACGCGTCGACCGGTTGCACGAGGCCGCCGTGTGGAGCCTGCGCGGCAACGCGTGCGACGTGCCCACCGACTGCCCGCAGCGCGAGCGGGCCGCCTGGACCGGCGACTGGCAGGTGTTCGTGCCGACCGCCGCCTTCCTCTACGACGTCGCCGGGTTCACCGCCAAGTGGCTGCGCGACCTGGCCGCCGACCAGTGGGCCGACGGCGTCGTGCCCAACTTCGTGCCCGACCCGGCCGGTGAGGCCGGCCGCCGCGCGTCCGCCGAGTGCGGCCTGAACGGCTCGGCGGGCTGGGGCGACGCGGCCGTCATCGTGCCCTGGGAGATCTACCGCGCCTACGGCGACCGGGACCTGCTGCGCGAGCAGTACCCGTCCATGCGCGCCTGGGTCGAGTACGCCGCCGGGCAGGCCCGCACCCGCCGCCACCCGGACCGGGCCGCCGCCCGCCCGCACCCGGCGGCGCACGAGGAGTTCCTGTGGGACACCGGCTTCCACTTCGGCGAATGGCTCGAACCCGGCGTGGCCCCCGACCTGGACCCCGCCCGCGACCGCGGCGACGTGGCCACCGCCTACCTGTGCCGGTCGGCGGGCCTGCTCGCCCGCGTCGCCGCCCTGCTCGGCCACCGCGGCGACGCCGCCCGCTACCGCCGCGTCGCCGACGGCGCCCGCGCCGCCTGGCGCCGCGAGTACCTCCGCGCCGACGGCGGCACCGTCCCCGACACCCAGGCCACCCTGGTCCGCGCCCTCGCCTTCGGGCTGGTCCCGCCCCATCAGCGGGCCCGCGCTGCCGGACGGCTGGCGGAACTGGTCCGCGCCGCCGGGACCCAGCTGTCCACCGGGTTCCTCGGCACCGCGCTGCTGCTGCCGGTGCTCGCCGACCACGGCCACCTCGACCTCGCCTACGAGCTCCTGCTGCGGGACACGCCGCCCTCCTGGCTCGCCATGATCGACAGGGGGGCGACCACCATCTGGGAGGACTGGGAGGGCACCGACGAACACGGCCGCCCCAAGATGTCGTACAACCACTACAGCAAGGGCGCCGTCGTCTCCTTCCTCCACCAGTACGTCGCCGGCATACGCCTGCCCGGCGACCCCGGCCTGCCCGGCGACGCCGGCGACCCCGGCCTGCCCGGCCTGCCCGGCGACCCCGACGACCCCGGCCTGCCCGGCGACCCCGACGACATCGGCGCGGCCGGCGCGGGATACCGGCGCTTCGTCGTCGCCCCGCGGCCCGGCGGCGGCCTGACCTCGGCGTCGGCCCGTCACGACTGCCAGCACGGCACCGTCCGCTCCGCCTGGGAGCGGCACGCTGACCGCTTCGCGCTGACGGTGGAGGTCCCGCCGGGCACCGACGCCGAGGTCCGCCTGCCCGACGGCACGCGGACCGTCGCGGGCCCCGGCGTCCACCGCTACGAGGCCCGCCTGTGACCGCGCAGGCCGGCCCTAGCCGTCCTGCCCGGGCGCGCCGCCCTTCACGACGGTCGGCCTCGCCCGGCGGATCTGCGGCACCGTGGTGACCATGTGCACGGTGGCCCGGTCGGTCAGGCAGGAGAAGTGATGCGGGACGTCGCCCGGGAAGCGGGCGAAGTCCCCGGCCGCCAGGTCCACCGGCTCCACGACCGGCCCGGTGCGGACCTTGCCCGTGATCACGTAGACGTGGTGCAGGGTGCCCGGCGAGTGCGGCTCGACGACCGCGGGCTCGCCGGCCGTGCGCTCCATGCGCAGGGACAGCGTGCGGACGTAGCCGGAGCCGTACGTCTCGTCGAGCAGGCGCTCCGACCAGCCGCGGGCGTCGCTCCACTCGCCCTCGGCGTGCCGCTGGACGTAGACCGGGGTGCCCCACTCGGTGAGCAGGCGCCGGGCGGGCATGTCGAGGGCCGCGCCCAGCAGGGAGAGCGTCTCCACCGTGGGGTTGCCCGAGCCCTGCTCGATCTTCGACAGGGTCTGCTTCGACAGGCCCGAGCGGCGGGCGAGGTCGCCCAGGGACATGGCCCGCTCCAGCCGGAAGCGCCGGACGTTGCGGGCCACGAGCTCGTTCTCGCGAGCCAGGGCGTCACTTTTAATGTGCATGTTGTCATTGTTGACGAACCGCCGCCCGGCTCGCATCCTGTGTCACGTAAATGTTTCCACACCGTGTACTCAAATTGACGCGGACCCCTCGAAACTGAGGTGAGCCAACCATGACCTCCCCCGTCGCCAGCACGTCCCGGGACGACCGGGCCGCCGTCGACAAGGCGATCAGTCTTCTCATCGCCTTCGGCGACCGGGCGAGCAGCGGGGTAGGCGTGAGCGAGCTCGCCCGGCGGGCGCGGCTGAGCAAGTCGACCGCGTACCGGGTGCTCGGCATGCTGGAGCGCAACGGGGTCGTGGAGCGGGTCGGCACCGACTACCGTCTCGGCGAACGCCTGCACGACCTGGGGCGCGCGGTGTACGCCCCGGGGTACGAGGGCATCCGCGACGTGCTCCTGCCCTTCCTGACCGACCTGTACGAACTGACCCGGCAGACCGTCCACCTCTCCGTGCTGCACGGCACCGACGTGGTCTACCTGGCCAAGCTCTACGGTCACCGGCCGGCCCCGGTCCCCTCCAGCATCGGCGGCCGGCTGCCCGCGCACGCCACCGCCGTCGGCAAGGTGCTGCTGGCCTACGACTCCCGCGCCGCGGCCCAGGTGACCTCCACGCCCCTGCAGCGCTTCACCGAGCACACGATCACCGACCCGGACGCGCTCGCCGCCGAGCTGGAGCGGATCCGCCGCACCGGCGTCGGCTACGACGACCAGGAGAGCCAGCGCGGCCTGAACTGCGTGGCCGTCCCCGTCCTGGGGCACGGCGGCCGGGCGGTCGCGGGACTGTCGGTGGCCGGCCGCTGCGGTGAGTTCGACCCCCGCCGCCTCAGCGCCGACATGCGCCGCATCGCCGCGGCGGCCTCCCGCGCCTGGACGGTCCGCGCCCCCCGCCCCCGCGCCGCCCACCACCCGGCCGACCTGCGCACCGCCCTGCCGACGGGGTGACACCGCGCGTCGGCACTCCGAGGGCCGACGCGATCGCGCCGCGCACCGCCGACGGGGCCTGCCGTGCGCGACGGGGCCTGCCGTGCGCGACGGGGCTGATGGCGTCCACCGGGCTGCCGTGACCACGCTCCGCGCCGGGCGACGGCCCCGGCTGCCGACTGACGCAACGGTCCCGGCTGCCGACTGACGCAACGGTCCCGGCTGCCGACTGACGCAACGGTCCCGGCTGCCGACTGACGCAACGGTCCCGGCCGTCGCCTGACGCAACGGCCCCGGCCGTCGACCTGCGCGAATGCTCCGCCCGTCGCCTGACGCGGATGCTCCGCCCGCCGCCGGGGCCGAGACTCCGCCCCAGCCGCGAGTAGCTTGCGGCGGACACGACGAGGTCCTGACGCCGGATGGGGCGGTCCCTCGTCGATCCGCCCTGATCGGGGCCCACGCCCCCGGCGCTCTCGCGCCGCCGCCCGTCGACCAGCTCTCCGCCGGGCCGCTTCGTGCCCGGCGGCCGGTGCGTCGCCCCGTTCCGCCGAGCCGGCACATGGTCCTCCGCCCGCCTGCCGTACCGTCCGGACGGCGTGCCGCCCAGCCGGGCTGACGGAATTCCATGCCCGGCCGACCCCGGACCGGCCCCGGACCGACCCCGGACCGACCCCGGAACGGCCTCCGTCCGAACCCCGCCGATCGGTGCTCCGCCCGCCCGATGTGACCGTTCTCTCATCGGCCCGACGCCGCCGCGTGCCGTTCAACCGGCGGAAACCGTCCGGCCAAGTTGACGCCACGGCGTCGGGCAGGTTTCAGCCCACCGGGTCCGGGGCGGTGCCGGCGATCACGTCGTCGTGGCCGCCGACCGAGCCGGGTCCGCGGAGTCCGTGAAGGCGGCGGTCACCGTGCCGAGTCCGGAGATCTCGGCGCGCACGGTGACGCCTGGGGCGATGACGGCCATCGGGCCGAGCGCCCCCGAGAGCACGACCTGGCCGGCCCGCAGCGGGTCGCCGTACTCGCGCGCCGTGCGGGCCAGCCACGCCAGCGCGTTCAGCGGGTCGCCCAGGCAGGCGGCGCCGTCGCCCTCCGAGACGAGGACGCCGTCCGCGTACATCCGCATCGTCGTCGCGCGGGGTTCGAACGCGCTCAGCGGCAGCCGCTCGGCGCCCAGCACGTACAGGCCGCTGGAGGCGTTGTCGGCGACCGTGTCGGTGATGGTGATGTCCCAGTCCGCGACACGGCTGTCGACGATCTCCAGCGCGGGCGCCGCGTACGCGACCGCCGAGCGGACCGCCATCGCGTCCAGGCCGTCGGCGTCGAGGTCCGCGCCGAGGACGAAGGCGATCTCCGCCTCCGCCTTCGGCTGCAGCAGACGCGACACCGGCACCCGCCCGGCGACGCCGGACACGTCCATGTCGGCGAACAGGACGCCGAAGTCCGGCTGGTCCACCCCGAGCTGGCGCTGTACCGCGGGCGAGGTGAGCCCGATCTTGCGGCCCGTCACGACCGCGCCGCCGGCCAGCCGGCGCGCGGTCAGCTCGCGCTGCACCGCGTAGGCGGCCGCCACGTCCCCGCGCCCGAGGAGGTCGCGCACCGGCGCGCAGGGCCGGCGCTCGGCGGCCGCACTCTCCAGCCGGCGCACGGCCTCGTCGATCACCCGGGGGTCCGTGGTCACCGGCCCGCTTCCTGCTGCGCCGTCGCCACCGCGAAGCCCGCGATCCACTCGGGGACGGGAGTGTAGAAGCGGGAGGTCATCCGGTAGGCGCCGGTGGCCGCGAGGGAGGCGAACGCGGCGATCCAGGTGCGCACCTCGTGTGCGGAGCCGCCGCCCTCGGCGGCCATCCAGTCCACCGTCCAGGAGTCCACCTCCGGCAGCCGTCCGCGGTCGGCCAGCGTGTCCAGGACGAGGTTGTCCCACTCCGGGGAGAGCGGGATCATCCGCGTCGAGCCCGCCGCGTAGTCCCGGCCGGCCTGGATGACGCGCTCCTCGCCGCGCGCCCGCTGCTCCGGCGTGGGCGGGTGCCCCTCGATGAGGGCGTCGGCGACCCGCGGCGGGGCGCCCTCCAGCACGGGCACCGGCGGGTCGTGGGACAGACCGCCGGAGGCGATGAACAGCACCCGCCGGTCCAGCTCGGCCGCGGCCTCGCCGACGGCCGTGCCCAGCGCGCGGATGCGGCTGACCGGGCCGAGCGGGGTGGCCACGCCGTTGACGAAGACGGGCACGACGGGGACGTTGGCGATGCCGTCGAACAGCACCTCCAGCGGCTGGGTGAAGCCGTGGTCGACGGTCATCCGTGCCGACACGGTCAGGTCGACGCCCCGGTCGAGCACCCCGCGCGCCAGGGCCTGCGCGGCCTTGGCGTCGACGGACAGCGGGCCCGCGGACGAGCCGAAGTCGCCGACCGCGTGCGCCTCGGTGGCCAGGCAGAAGGGCGGCATCTCCTTGTAGAAGAAGCCGTTGTAGTGGTCGGGCGCGTACAGCACGACCAGCTCCGGGTCGAACGCGCGGACAAAGGCACGGGCCTCGTCGACGGCGGCGTCCACGGCCGCGACGACGTCGGGGGCCGGGTCGTTCTTGCCGATGAGGGGGGAGTGGGACAGGCCGACAACGGCGGCGGTCATGACGGTGCTCCTCAGGAGGCCGAGGGGGAGGGGTGGACGACGAGTTTTCCGGTGAGCCGGCCGTCGATCATGAGCTGGAAGCCCTTGTGGATCTCGGCCAGCGGCAGCGTGCGGTCGATGACCGGACGGACGCCGGTGGCGTCCAGCATCTTCAGCAGGGCCACCAGCTCACTGCGCGTGCAGCCGGTGGAGCCGAGGATCCGCTGCTGGAGGTAGAAGACGCGGCCCAGGTCGGCGGGCGGGTTCATGCCGCTGGTGGCGCCCGCGATCACCACGGTGCCACCGGGGCGCAGGGACTTCAGCGAGTGCGACCAGGTCGCCTCGCCGACGGTCTCGATCACCACGTCCACGCGCTCCGGCAGCCGCTCCCCGGTCGGCACGACGGCCCGCGCGCCCCACGACAGCGCCTCGGCCCGCTTCTCCTCGCTGCGGCTGGTGGCGTAGACGACGGCGCCCGCGGCCACGGCCAGCCTGATGGCGGCCGACGCGACACCGCCGCCCGCGCCCTGCACCAGCACCCGGTCGCCGGCCCGGATCCGCGCCTGGGTGAACAGCATCCGGTAGGCGGTGCCCCAGGCGACGGGCAGGCAGGCGGCCTCGTCGAAGGACAGCCAGGACGGCTTGGGGATCAGATTGCGGGTGGGGACGGACAGGAACTCCGCGAAGGCGCCGTCGTGCTGCTCCGACAGCAGCGCCCGCCCCGGGTCGAGGGTCTCGTCGCCCATCCCGGCGTCCGGGTCGGCGATGACGGGATACACGAGCACCTCGTTGCCGTCCTCGTCCCAGCCGGCGGCGTCGCAGCCGAGGATGATGGGCAGCCGGTCCGGCGGGTGACCGACGCCGCGCAGCGTCCACAGGTCGTGCATGTTCAGCGAGGAGGCGGCGACCCGGACGACCGACCAGCCGGGCCGGGGCCCGGGCGGGGGAACGTCGCCGAGCACGAGGCCGGCCAGCGGGTCGGTCGCGCTCTGGGAAACAGCGGTGGCGGCAAGCATGCGGCCACGCTCTCCCGCGTCACCCACCCCGCGTAAGCGCGTGTGCCGCTCTGCGGAACGACGCGTGGCTCGCCGCCCGGGGACTGCTGTTCCCTTGCGGCCATGACCTCGACGATCGAACCCCGGGGCGCGGCCACCACGGCCCCGAGCGGCGCCCTGCGGCGCCCGGCAGACCTGGCACGGAACATCGACGTCTCCGGCCTCGTCGACAACGAGGGCGGACTGCTGGACCGCGTCGTCTTCACCGACCAGGACCTGTACCGGCAGGAGCTGCGCCGCGTCTTCGCCCCGAGCTGGCTGTTCCTCGCGCACACCGACCAGTTCCACAAGCCCGGCGACTTCTTCACCACGTACATGGGCGAGGACCCGGTCATCGTCACCCTGGACCGGGAAGGCAGGATCCGCGCCTACCTGAACTCCTGCCGCCACCGCGGCGCCCGCGTCTGCCGCGCCGACGCCGGCACCACCCGCAACTTCACCTGCACCTACCACGGCTGGTCCTTCAACCTGGACGGCGCGCTGGTGAGCGTCCCCAACCAGGAGGCCTACCCGGAGTCCTTCGACTCCGGCAAGTGGGGTCTGGTCGAGGTCCCGCACGTGGAGACGTACCACGGCCTGATCTTCGGCACCTGGAACCCGGAACCGGTGCCGCTGCGCGAGTCGCTCGGCGACATGGCCTGGTACATGGACGCCATGCTCGACCACGACGACCAGGGAACGGTCGTCGTCGGCGGGGTCCACAAGTGGGTCCTGGAGGGCAACTGGAAGCTGGCGGCCGAGCAGTTCGCCACCGACTGGTACCACGTGATCATGAGCCACGCCTCCGCGCTCATGGTCCTCGCGCCCGCCGGCAAGAAGCCCAAGGACGAGGTCGTGCACCGCACCGGCCGCCAGTACTCGGACGCCAACGGCAACGGCGCCGGCTTCCCCGTGCACCCGAAGAACCGTTTCGACGCCCAGACCGTGCACAAGTGGATGGACTACGACGCGCTGCGCGAGCGGCTCGGCGACGCCCGGGTCGAGGGCCCGCTGACCAACGGCCACGCCACGGTCTTCCCCAACTTCTCCTACCTGCCGGTCAACGGCTCCATCCGCGTCTGGCACCCCAAGGGCCCCGACAGGATGGAGGTCTGGGCCTGGACCATCGTCGACAAGTCGATGCCCGAGGAGGTGCGGGAGGCGCAGCGCCTGTACAACCTGCGCACCTTCGGACCCAGCGGCATCTTCGAGCAGGACGACGGCGAGAACTGGAGCGAGGTCCAGGCGATCTCGCACGGCTTCATCACCAACAACGTGGCCCTCAACTACCAGATGGGGATGGGCACCGAGCGTGAGGACGGCCGTTACCCCGGCACCACCAGCGAGCTGTACAGCGACGCGGCGGGCCGCGCCTTCTACGGGCGCTGGCGCGAACTGATGAACACCCCCGCCTGGCACGAGAACCGCCACGAGGAGCAGAAATGAGCGACGGCATCCGCGTCGCGGCCCTGGACGACATCCCCCAGGGCGAAGGCATCGCGATCGACAAGTCCGTGACCGGCACGGCCGACAACATCGCCCTGCTGCGCGACACCGACGACAGCGTGTACGCGCTGGACGACACCTGCACCCACGAGACCGCCTCGCTCGCCGAGGGCTGGGTGGAGGACGGGTACGTCGAGTGCCCGCTGCACTCCAGCAAGTTCTGCCTCAAGAGCGGCGAGGTGCAGGGGCTGCCCGCGACGAGGAACGCCTGCCCGCACCGCGTCGAGGTCCGCGACGGCGAGGTCTATCTCTTCCCGGGAGAGACCCCGTGACCGAACGCGTGGTCATCGTGGGCGGCGGCATCGCCGGCGTCAGCACGGCCGGCGCGCTGCGCGCCGGCGGCTTCGACGGCGACGTCACGATCGTCGACCCCGGCGAGTTCCCCTACGACCGGCCGCCGCTGTCGAAGGACTTCCTGCTCGGCGTCAAGAACGGCGAGCAGATCGCCCTCCAGCCCCCGCGGTGGTACGACGACCAGCGCGTCCGCCTGGTGAACCGCACCGCCGTCACCGCCCTGCACCCGGCCGAGGGCAAGGTCGAACTCTCCGACGGCACCGTGCTGCTGGCCGACCGGGTCGTCCTCGCCACCGGAGGCGCCGCCGCCCGCCCGCCCATCCCCGGCATCGGCAGCGAACGCGTCCACGTGCTGCGCACCGCCGAGGACGCCGACCGGCTGCGCCCCGCGCTGGCGCCCGGCGCCGACGTCCTGGTCGTCGGCGCCGGCCTGATCGGCGCCGAGGTCGCCTCCACCGCCCTCCGCCTGGGCTGCGAGGTCACCCTGGTCGACCCGGTGGCCGTCCCGCTCACCGCCGCGCTCGGCCCGGACCTGGCCGCCTGGCTGCACGGCCTGCACGCCCGGCACGGGATCACCGCCGTCCAGGCGGGCGTCGAAGCCTTCGCCGACCGCGGCGAGCGCATCGAGGCCCGGCTGGCGGGCGAGTCCGCGGCACGGTCGTACGACGCCGTCGTCCTCGGCGTCGGCATGGTCCCGCACACCGGACTCGCCGAGCGGGCCGGCCTCGAGGTCGACCGCGGCATCGTGGTCGACGCCGGACAGGTCACCTCCCACCCGCACGTGCTCGCGGTCGGCGACCCCGCCCGCACCCGCCACGACGGCGTCCTGCTGCCCCGCACCGAGCACTGGGAGGCCGCCCGGCACGACGGAGCCCGCGCCGCCGCCACCCTGCTGGGCGCCGAGGCGCCCGCGCCGACGGCCCCCTGGTTCTGGACGGACCGGCACGGCCGCCACGTCGAAGCGGTCGGCCACATGGACGCGGCCGAGCTGACCGTCGTCCGCGGCGGCTTCGACGACCCGTCCTTCGCGGTCTTCGGCCTGCGCGACGGGTTCGTCGTCGCGGCCGCCGCGGTGGACGACTCCACGGCCGTCCGGGCCGCCCGCCGCATGATCGACCGCCGCGTGCCGGCGGACGCCGGGAAGCTGGCCGACCCCGCCGTGAACCTGCGCGGCCTGATGCGCGGCTGACGCGCCGCACCGAGTGGAGAAGGGACCGAACGACACCGTGAGCACCGCAACCCCCGAACAGACCCGGTCGCGGGCCGGCAGGCGCGCCGACCGCGACACCCACTTCGAGGTCGAGCAGTTCTACTACGAGGAGGCCGCCCTCCTCGACGACGGCCGCTACGCCGACTGGCTCGGCCTGCTCGCCGACGACCTGGAGTACTGGGCGCCCACCCGCACCAACCGGCTCCGGCGCCAGCAGTCGCTGTCGGTGTCCCCGCGCGGCGGCACGGCCTTCTACGACGAGACCAAGGACAGCCTGGCCTGGCGCATCCGCCGGTTCGACTCGGGCATGGCCTGGTCCGAGGACCCGCCGTCCCGCACCCGCCACCTGGTGACGAACGTGATGGTCCAGCACGTGGACCCGGCGGAGCACCCCCACTTCACCGAGGACGACCTTCAGGTGCGCTCCGCGTTCCTGGTCTACCGCAACCGTCTCGAACGCGAGGAGAACGTGTTCGCCGGCAGCCGCACCGATGTGCTGCGCCGGGTCGGGGACGGCCTGCGCGTGGCCCGCCGGACGATCCTGCTCGACCAGAACATCCTGCAGGCGAAGAACATCTCCACCTTCTTCTGAGCCCGCCGTCCGAGCCCCTCGTCCGGGCCCCCTCGTCCGGGCCCCTCTTCCGAGCCCTTCGTCTTGATTCCTCCGATGGGAAATGCCGTGACCGACGTGACCGACCTCGAACTCAAGCACCACCGGGTGGCGACCTCGCTGGGCGAGATCGCCGTCGCCGAGACCGGTGAAGGCCCGGTGCTGGTGATGCTGCACGGCGGCGGACCGGGAGCGTCCGGCGTCAGCAACTACCACCAGAACCTCCCCGAGCTGGCCCGGCACTTCCGCGTCGTCCTGCCCGACCAGCCCGGCTTCGGCGCCAGCTACCGCCCCACCGAGGAGGACCTGGCCGAGCGGTCGATCACGCAGATCACGGTCGACGCCCTGTACCAGGCCCTCGACTCGCTCGGCATCGACACCTTCCACCTGCTCGGCAACAGCCTCGGCGGCGCGGCCGCGATCGCCATGGCGCAGCAGCGCCCGGACCGCGTCACGCGCCTGGTGCTGATGGCCCCCGGCGGCGGCTGGCTGCCCTTCGGCCCCACCCCCACCGAGGGGCAGAAGGAGATGTTCCGCTACTACAACGGCGGCGGGCCCAGCGAGAAGAAGATGGCCGCGTTCATCCGCACCATGGTCTTCGACCACAAGCAGTTCGGCGAGGACGTGGTGCGCGCCCGCTACGAGGCGTCCCTCGACGACAGCCACATCGCCTTCTACCACCTCTACAACGCGGCCTTCGCCAAGCGCGGCGGCATGGACCCGCTCTGGCGCGACCTGCACAAGATCAAGGCGCCGACGCTGCTGCTGTGGGGCCGCGACGACCGCACCATCACCCTGGACGGTGCCCAGCTCATGCTGAAGCAGATCCGCGACGTGCAGCTGCACGTGTTCGGCCGCTGCGGCCACTGGGTGCAGCTGGAGCGGCAGCGCGAGTTCGAGGAGCTGGTCACCGGCTTCCTGGCGGAGCAGCGATGAGCGGCGGCTGGCTGGACGGGTACGCCGTCCTGATCACCGGCGGCGGTTCCGGTATCGGCCGCGCCGTCGCCGAGCGCTTCCTCGCCGAGGGCGCGTCCGTCACGGTCCTCGGCCGGGACGCCGACCAGCTCGACGACGTCGTGCGCGGCGCCGCCGACCCCTCCCGCGTCCACCCGGTCACCGCCGACGTGCGCGACTCCGACGCGCTGCACGCGGCCGTGGCCGAGACGGTCGACCGGTTCGGCAAGCTGGACACGCTCGTCGCCAACGCCGGCGTGTGGGACTACCAGCGCCAGCTGACCCGGCTCGGCGCCAAGGAGCTCGACACGGCGTTCGACGAGATCTTCTCCATCAACGTCAAGGGCTACCTGCTGGCCGCCGAGGCGGCCTGGCCGGAGCTGGTCAAGACCCGCGGCAGCATCGTCATGACGCTGTCCAACGCCTCCTTCTACGTCAACGGCGGCGGGCCCCTGTACACCGCCAGCAAGCACGCGTGCCTGGGCCTGATGCGGGAACTCGCCTACGAGCTGGCCCCCAAGGTGCGCGTCAACGGCGTCGCCTGCGGGGGCATGAACACCGACCTGCGCGGCCCGGAGTCCTTGTCCCTGGACGGGCGTTCGATCGGCGCGTCCTTCGCCAAGCGCGGCCCCGACACCCCGCCCCCGCCCATTCCGCTGCACGACTCCAGCACGGAACCGCGGGACTTCACCGGCCCGTACGTGCTGCTCGCGGCACGCGACCAGAGCGGACCCATCACCGGCCACGCGATCTCCGTCGACGGCGGTATCGGCGTCCGCGGATTCGGCAGTGCGGCCGGCGGCGACCACCTGTGACGACCGCGGCCGCGCGGACGAGCGGCTGACGGCCCACCCCGGGGGACGCGTCCCCGCACGACGTGTCCCGCCGTCGACGAGATCCCCGTCGACACGACCTGCCGACCCGAGACCTGCCGACCCCGGACCCGCCGACTCCAGACCTGCCGATCCCTCACCTGCTGACCTGCCGATCCCTCACCTGCTGACCTGCTGACCTGCTGATCTGCTGATCTCAGACCAGCTTGACCCCTCGATCCCCTGATGACCCGATGCCGTCGAGGTCCCGACGATCCTCCGACTCGACGATGCTCAACGAGGAGCCGACCGTGACAAGACCCCACCCCCGCAACTCCGGCCTGCGGGTCGACCTCAACCCGGCCGCCGCGGTCGCCCGCAACGCACGCCACCAGGGCGACAGCGTGGTCGTGCGCTACGCGGGGGGAGACCTCACCTACGCCGAACTCGACGACCGGTCGGCGCGCCTGGCGAGCGTGCTGGCCTCCGACGGTGTGGGGGAGGGCGACCGCGTCGCCTACCTCGGTCTCAACAGCACGGCGTTCCTCGTCACGATGCTGGCCGTCTTCCGGATCGGCGCCGTGTACGTCCCGGTGAACTTCCGGCTCGCCGAGCCGGAGCTGGAGCGCGTCCTGGCCAAGAGCGGGGCCCGCGTCGTGGTCTGCGAGGAGGGCCACCGGGCCGGCGTCGAAGCGGTGCGCGCGGCGACGGAGCTGACGCGTTTCCTGCTGATCGACGACGACCCCGAGGTCCCGGCCGGCCAGGCGGAGGGCTGGGAGCCCTGGTCCCCGCTGATCGAGGCCGCGCCGCCGAGCCCGGTCCTCGTGCCGAAGGGCGCCGACGACCCGGCGATCCTGATGTTCACCTCCGGCACCACGGGAACCCCCAAGGGCGTCGTCCTCACCCACGGCAACGCCTGGTGGAACTCCGTCAACGTCGAGATGCGGTTGGACACCCGGCGCGGCGACGTCACCTACGCCGCCGCCCCGCTGTTCCACATCGGCGCCCTCAACAGCTTCGTGCTGCGCACCCTGGTGCGCGGCGGCACCGTCGTCGTGCGGCGCGCCTTCGACCCGGAGCAGTGCCTGGACGACCTGGTCACCCACCGCGTCAACTCCATGTTCGGCGTGCCGCAGATGTTCACCGCGCTGGCCCGCGTCCCCGGGGCGTTCGACCGGGACCTCAGCGAGCTGCGGGCCGTGGTCGTCGCGGGCGCGCCGGTTCCCCCCTCGCTGGTCCAGCGGTACGCCGATCACGGCGTCCTGCTCCAGCAGGCCTGGGGCCTGACGGAGACCGCGCCCTTCGCCACCCACCTGCCGGCCGAGCACACCCTGGACAAGCTGGGCTCCGCGGGCATCCCCATGCCCTACACCGAGGTGCGGGTCGTCGACAGCGTCACCAACGAGCCGGTCAAGCCCTTCGAACCCGGCGAGGTCGTGGTCCGCGGCCCCAACGTCACCGCCGGCTACTGGAACGACCCCGAGGCCACCCGCGCCGCCTTCGACGACGAGGGCTGGTTCCACTCCGGCGACATCGGCTACCTCGACGAGGACGGCTACCTCTTCATCGTCGACCGGCTGAAGGACATGATCATCAGCGGCGGCGAGAACGTCTACCCGGCGGAGGTGGAGCGCGTCGTGTCGTCCATGCCGGGCGTCGTGGACGTCGCCGTGGTCGGGGTCGCCGACGAGCAGTGGGGCGAGGCGGTCGCCGCCGTGGTCACCGTCACCGGGGACACCGTGATCACCCTGGAGGACATCCGCGCCTACGCGGGTGACCAGCTGGCCCGCTACAAGCTGCCCAGGCGTCTCAAGCTCGTTCCGGCGGTGCCGAGGAACGCCTCCGGCAAGCTCGACAAGACCGTCATCCGACGTCTGGCGACCGAGGAGAACTGACATGATCACGGTGCCCGCGCTTCCCGCAGGACCGGCGCTCGGGGCGGGCTGGGAGGTGGAGCGGGAGTCCCGCAGACGCCACTCGGCCGACCTGCTGGTGGCCGGCGACGGGGTGCGCGTCGAGGTACGGCTGGAGCGCTGCGCCGCGGGACGGCTGCGCGACAGCTACCCCGTCAGCGCGCACGACGTGGAGGTGCGGGTCGGCGACGACTGCCCCCGCGCGCTGCTGCCCGGCCTGCTGCGCGTCCTCGCGGACGCCGTGTTGCGTGCGGACACGGAGTGCCGCCGCGTCGTGCACGCCGTGCCCGCGGGCGACCCGGCCGCACGCACGGCGGCCGAGGCGGCGGGGTTCCGGTACGTCGTCGACGTCGACCTCGGACGGCAGGAGCTCGGCCTCCTGGTCACCGAGCCGGACTGGGTCACCGGCACGGACATCGACCTGGACCGGGTACCGGGCGCCTGACCGGCGCCGGAGCGGGGAGCCGGCACCGCCTCGCGGGCCGGCTCCTCCGCCGTGCAACGGGGCAGCAGCGCGCGCACCCGCCCTGCCGGTCTGGCTGACCGGCCGTCACCGTCGATTCGCGCGTCGGCGCGCCGCGAACACGGCGCCCGCGCCGATCGCCACGGCCCCCGCGGCCGCACCCGCGAGGGGCAGCGCCGAACCCGAACCGGTGCTCGCCAGACTGCCGTCCGTGGTCGTGGCGGAGCCACCGGTGGACCCCGAGGAGCCCGAGGAGCCGGTGGACCCCGAGCCGCTGTCGCCGCCGGTGGAGCCGCCGATGGAGCCGCCGGACGAGCCGCCCGTGGAACCGCCCGTGGAGCCGCCCGTGCCGCCGCCGGTGACGTCGAGCACGATGCGGGCCGAGTCGTCGGCCTTGTCCTCGTCGAACGGCCGGGCCGCACCGGCGAGCTTCACCGAGCCCGCGGCCCCCGGCACCGCCTTGTCGATCCGCAGCCTGAAGGCGTACGTCTCGCCGTCGCCCTCGTCGACCCAGGACTGCGCGGTGCCGCAGGTGTACGTGCCGGTCCGCACCTTGTCGCAGAAGCCGGGGGTCTTCGTCACCGTCGTGCCGGCGGGCATCGTGACGCGCACCTCGGTCGCGGGCGTGCCCAGGTCCCGCAGCACCCAGCCCGGACCGTCGTTGGTGAACTTCACCTCCAAGTCCACCGTGTCCCCGACCCGCCCCGTCAGTTCGGCCCCGGTCACCCGGAAGTCGGCGGTGTTCACCGAGGTCACCCGCACGTCGGCCGCGTCCCAGCCGGGGTGTTCCGCGGTGCCGCCCGGGGCGGGCGTGGCGTCGGGCAGCTCGGCCAGCCGCAGCGCGGGGCCGGTCCCGCGCACGGGCGCGGCGGCGCCGTCCCCGGGAGCGGGGTCGTCGTCGGCGACGACGACGCGGAGGTCGTCGTACAGCGCGTGGTCGAGCGCCTTCAGGGTCAGCGCCTTCTCCGGCGCGTAGACGGTGCCGGGCTCCACCCGCTGGTCGAACTCGCAGACCGCGACCGACTTGCTCGGCTCCTCGTCGAAGGAGGAGACCTCGTAGCGGAGGCAGTTGGAGGGCAGCTCGGTGTGGCTCAGCCCGCGGGTGACGGAGTACGACAGATAGACCTTCTCCAGGGCCTCGGCGCCCGTGTTCGTGAAACTCGCGGGCACCGGCACGCTGCCGCCCGGCCGGACCCCGTCGATCGGGGCGATCCCGCCCAGCGTCAGGCCGGGCTCGGGATCGTCGGCGGCGGCGGGTCCTGCGGCCAGCGCGACGAGGGCGACGGCCCCCATCGCTCCCGTGCACCGGCGGAGCGTGCGGCGGCCGGGGGCGGAACGGAACATGAGGTCCCCTGTGAAGCGTCGACGGCGGTCGGAGGAACCGCGGGAGAACGGCGGTTCCGTTCATGAGACCTCCGTTTGGCCCCAACGGTTGTAGCGGGCCTCAGAGTTGGGGCCGCGCGGCGGGTCCCGGCGAGACCGTGACATCGGCCGGGGACAGCGCCGTGCGCTCGTCGGCGCACTCCACGACCACGCGCACCGGGGCGCCGCAGCCGTCGTGCCTGATGTCCAGCACCGGCCCCTCCGGGTTCGCCACGTGCGTCTCGCCCCACTGCCGCAGGGCCACCAGGACGGGCCACAGGTCGCGGCCCTTTGCGGTCAGCCGGTACTCGTGCCGGGTCCGGCTGCCCTGCTCCTGGTACGGCGCCGTCCTGAGGATCCCGGCCGCGACCAGCTTGCGCAGCCGGGCGGCGAGGACCGCGTCGGACAGCCCGACATGGCGCCGGAAGTCGTCGAAGCGGCGGACCCCGTTGAAGGCGTCACGCAGGAGGAGCAGGGTCCACTTCTCGCCGATCAGGTCGAGCGTGCGCTGAACCGTGCAGTTCTCCGTGCTCATCTCCAGCCACTCCATGGCAGCCATCGTAGGCAGGCACCCTGGCTTTGTCATTGACAGTCAGCTCACGCCGAAGCTAGCTTCATTGAACAGAGCCAGATGAGGGATGGAGCGGAGACATGGAACGTCGGTCTCGTACGTACGACTGGCAGGACCCGGCGGTCACGGCGGCCGCCGTGGGCCGGGCCTCGGGCCTGGAGTTCCTGCGGGACATCCTCGCCGGGCGGCTGCCCGCGCCGCCGGTCGCCGCCACCCTGGGCATGGACCTGGAGGAGGTCGACCACGGGCACGCGGTGTTCTCCCTGGTGCCGGGCGAGGAGCACTACAACCCCATCGGCAGCGTCCACGGCGGGATGTACGCGACCATGCTCGACTCGGCGGCCGGCTGCGCCGTCCAGTCCACCCTCCCGCCGGGCACCGGGTACACCTCGGTCGACATCGCCGTGAAGTTCCTGCGCCCGGTCACCGTCGACACCGGCAAGGTCCGCGCCGTCGGCAGCGTCCTCAGCGGCGGCCGGCGCACGGCACTCGCCGAGGCGCGCCTGCTCGACGGATCGGACCGCCTGCTCGCGCACGCCACCAGCACCTGCATGATCTTCCCGCTGCCCACGCCCTGACGTCGTCCGGCGATCCGCCGGGCCGGTCGTGATAGAAGCGAGCATGAGCAACTCCCGCCCCGCATCCCGTACGACCGGTGTCCGATGACCGCCGGCATCGACACCCCCGACCGCCGCGGCCGCACCGGCCTCCACCGGACCGGCCTCGACCTGACCGGCAACCCGCGCGTGAAGGTGCGGGACGTGAAACTGCTGTCCAGCCACTGGTACGTGGAGCGCACCACCACCTTCGACCTCCGGCGCGCCGACGGCACCTGGATCACCCAGGAACGCGAGACCCACGACCGCGGCAACGGCGCCACCATGCTGCTGTACGACGCCGAACGCGAAACCGTGCTGCTCACCCGGCAGTTCCGGTTCCCGGTGTACGTCAACGGACACCCCGACGGCATGCTGATCGAGACCCCGGGCGGTCTCCTCGACGACGAGGACGAGCACCCCGAACTCGCCGTCCGCCGCGAGGTGGTGGAGGAGACCGGGCACACCATCGGCGAGGTCCGGCACGTCTTCGACGTCTACATGAGCCCCGGCTCGGTCACCGAGCGCGTCAGCTTCTACGCCGCCGCCTACGGCCCCGCCACCCGCACCCACCGGGGCGGCGGCCTCGACGAGGAGGGCGAGGACATCGAGATCGTCGAACTGCCCTTCCGCCGGGCCCTGGAGATGATCCGCACCGGCGAGATCAACGACGCCAAGACCATCATGCTGCTCCAATGGGCCGCGCTGGAGGGCCCGTTCAGCAAGTGACCGCCGACCGGCTCGACTTCGCGTGCACTTCAAGCTGAAGACTCCCGTGCGTGCCCGGAGACCCGGGCGCGTACGGGAGGGAACACCATGAGGTACCGCACCATCGGAACCGACCCGCGCACCCGCCGCGAGGTGAGCGTCCTCGCGCTCGGCGCCATGCTGTTCGGCTCACAGACGGACGAGGAGACGTCCTTCGCCGTGCTCGACCGGTACGTCGAGGCCGGCGGGAACTTCATCGACACGTCCGACAACTACGCCTTCTGGACCGACGGGAGCCAGGGCGGCCACAGCGAGCACCTCCTCGGCCGGTGGCGGCGCAGCCGCGGCGCCGGCGACGAGATCGTCATCGCCACCAAGCTCGGCGCCCGCCCCCTCGCCCCCGGCACCGGCTACGTCGACAACCCGGAGGGCCTGTCCGCCAAGGTGATCCGCGAGGCCGCCGAGCGCAGCCGCGAACGCCTCGGAGTGGACCGGCTGGACCTCCTCTACGCCCACATCGAGGACACCACCGTCCCGCTGCGCGAGACGGTCGAGGGCTTCGCGGAACTGGTCGCCGAGGGCACCGTCGGCCTCCTCGGCGTCAGCAACCACGCCGTGTGGCGCGTGGAACGGGCCCGCGCCCTCGCCGCCGCGGCCGCACTGCCCGGCTACGAGGTGCTCCAGTACGAGCACAGCTACCTGCGGCCCCGCACCGACGTGCCCGGCGACCTCTTCCCCGACGGCAGCCTCGGCGCGGTGGGCCCGGAGACGCTGAGCTACCTGCGGGCCGAGCCCGCGCTGACCCTGGTCGCCTACTCGCCCCTCCTCAAGGGCAGCTACGTCCGCCCGGACCGGCTGCCGCCCCCGTACGACCACCCCGGCACCCCGGCCCGCCTCGCGGCCCTGCGGGAGGTGGCCCGGGAGACCGGGGCGACCCCCAACCAGGTCGTACTGGCCTGGCAGCTGGGCGGCGACCTGCCGGTCGTCCCGCTGGTCGGCGCGTCCTCCGTTGCCCAGATCGAGGAGAGCCTGGCCGCCGTCGACCTGGAGCTGACCCCGGACCAGCGAGCCAGGCTCGACGCGGCCCACTGACCGCGCCGCGCGCACCGACCGCGCCGCGCGCACCGACCGCGCCGCGCGCACCGACCGCGCCGCGCGCACGAACCGCGCCGCGCGCACGAACCGCGCCGCGCGCACGAACCGCGCCACGCATGCTGACCGCGACGCGCGCACCGACCCCACCGCGCACCGACCCGACCTCACCACGCGCACCGACCGCATCGCGGCAGGCGGACCACGGCGCGGCGCACCGGCGGCGACGCGGCGGGCATCCATACGTTGCGGCATGCGACGGGTGGGGCGGGGCCTCCCGGCCCCCGCCGTCCGGCACCATCGACCCGTACCGTCCACCCTCACCCGGGAGTCCCCGATGGCCCGTTCCGAAGCCCGCGTCCGCACCGACCGCCCGCACCGCTACGCCAAACAGCTCGCCTCCCACCTGGGCCGGCGCTCCACGACGAGCTGGGACGAGGAGACGGGCGTGGGCAGCCTGGTCTTCCAGGACGGGACCGGTTCCCTCACCGCGGCCGACGGGGCGCTGCTGCTGGCGGTGGAGGCCGACGCCGGGCACCTGGCCCGGCTGGAGGACGTCGTCGGCCGTCACCTCGTCCGCTTCGGCGCCAAGGACGAACTGGTCGTCGAATGGCACCGCGACACCGGCGAGCCCGGCACCACCCAGCGCAAGGCGGAGGACACCGCCTGACCGTCAGAGCGCGCAGCCCACGTGGGCCAGGGCCTGCTTCAGCAGCATCCCGTGGCCGCCCGGCATCTCGCTCTGCACCGCCGGCGACAGGGCCTCCTGCGGGCTGAACCAGACCAGGTCCAGAGCGTCCTGGCGCGGGCGGCAGTCGCCGGTGACCGGGACGACGTAGGCCAGCGACACCGCGTGCTGGCGCGGGTCGTGGTAGGGCGTGACGCCCTGCGTCGGGAAGTACTCCGCGACCGTGAAGGGCTGCAACGAGGCCGGGACGCGGGGCAGCGCCACCGGACCGAGGTCCTTCTCCAGATGGCGCAGCAGGGCGTCCCGGACACGTTCGTGGTGCAGTACCCGGCCGGAGACCAGGGTCCGGCTGACCGTGCCGTCCGGTCCGATGCGCAGCAGGAGGCCGACGCTGGTGACTTCGCCGCTGTCGTCGACGCGTACGGGCACGGCCTCGACGTACAGGATCGGCATGCGGGCGCGCGCCGACTCGAGTTCGTCGGGGCTCAGCCAGCCCGGCGTGGTGTCGGTCATATCAGACATTGCTTGATCATACTTTCAGGACGGGTCGGACAGGCGGTAGATCCGGCGGGCATTGTCCGCTGCCGCCCACCGGGCGATCCGCAGCGCGTCGGGCAGGCTCAGCTCGTCGGCGTCCACCCGGTCCTGCAGCAGACCGGCGAGGCCCTGGCGGAAGGCCAGCGCGCCCAGCCAGTAGAACTCGGCCAGACCGCAGGCGTCGGAGCTGTACAGCAGCTTGCGGAACGGGGTGATCTCCAGGGCCTCCTCCAGGACGGCCCGGGCCCGGGCGGGGCCGACGTGGTGCAGGGTGAGGCCGACGTCCAGGTACACCTGCTCGAACACCGCCGAGAGGTAGGCGGCCTGGCGCTGGTAGGGCCAGCAGTGCAGCAGCAGCACCGGGACCGTGCCGGCGGTCAGGTGCAGCCAGTCGGTGAGGTGGGTGGGGTCGGCCCGGTGCATGCGGAGGTCGTTGTCGCCGAAGCCGGTGTGCAGTTGCAGGGGCAGACCGAGGTCCACCGCGGTCCACAGCAGGTGCCGCATGAGGACGGGATCGGCCAGCCGGCCGCCGCGCGCCAGCCACCTCCCCGCCGCCCGCGTGACCTCCGCGTCCGCCGGACGGGCCGGGTCCAGATCGAACCCGGTGCGGTAGGCGGCCACGGACTTCACCGCGACCACGCCCGGCCGCCGCACCGCCTCCCACGCGGCCGCGACGAACGCGGCGCCGTACGCGCCGGGCTCCACGCCCCGCGCCGCCACCGCCTCGGCGACGTTCTCCAGCCGCACCACCTCGTACGCCCTCCCGCCGCAGGCCGCCGCGAGCTGCCCGGGCGTGGTCAGGCGGTTGCGGTCCGGGGCGAACCCGGTGTCCACGCAGAACACGTCCGTCCGCGCGGCGGCCAGGAAACGGCGGTTGACCTCGTGCGCGCCCAGTTCGCCGCGCCGGGCCAGGTACGCGTCGGCCGGGGCGTGCGGCGGCAGGTCCAGCAGGGGGGCGCAGTGGCGGCGGACGGCCACCCCCACGGGGCTGTCGAACGGGGAGACGCCGGGCCACACCCCGCCCTCGGTGAGCAGCGGCTCGAACTCCTCGCGGCGCAGGCCGGCGGCGACCACGCCGTGGCAGTGGTGATCCGTCAGCGGCCACCCGTCCAGCGCCTCCCGTACCGCGCCCACGTCAGTACTTCCAGCGGTAGGCCGCCGCCACCCCGTCGTCGTCCAGCCCGTCGGCCGCCGCGATCTCGCCCTCCCGTACGGCGATCACGGCGTCGGCGAGGACCGGGCCCAGGGCGGCGCGCACCACTTCGTCCGCGCGGAACTCCGCGACTGACTCGGCGAGCGAGGCGGGCAGCCGGCGCACACCGCGGGCCGCCGCCTCCGCGGCGGCCAGCCGGACCGGGTCGCCGGTGACCTCGTCGGGCAGGGCCGCGGACGACGTCAGACCGTCCAGGCCGGCCGCGATCACGCAGGCCAGCGCGAGGTAGGGGTTGGCGGCCAGGTCGACCGGCTTCACCTCCAGGTTCGCCGCCCGCTCGCGCTGCCCGGTCGTGCCGGTGACGATCCGCACCGCCGCCTCGCGGGTCTCGCGGCCCCAGACGGTGAACACCCCGGCCCACTGCGAGGGCCTGAGCCGCAGATAGCCGGCGGGGCTGGGCGCGGTGACGGCGAGCAGGGCCGGCAGCCGGGCCAGTACTCCGGCCGTGAAGGACTCGGCCTCGGCCGTCATGCCGTAGCGGCGCCCGCCCCCGCTGTGCAGGTTGACGCCGTCGCGCCAGGCGGAGAGGTGGATGTGGCCGCCGTTGCCGACGCCCTGCCCGAGGACGGCCGGGGAGAAGGAGACGGCGAGACCGTGCCGGCGGGCCACCGCCCGGATCGTCTGCCGCACCAGCACGCTGCGGTCGGCCGCCGCGACCGGATCGAGCGCGCCCACCGAGACCTCGAACTGTCCGGGCGCGTACTCCGGGTGCAACTGCTCCACGTCCACGCCCTGCGCCGCGAGCGCCGCCAGCAGGTCGGCCGCGTAGTCGCTCGACTCCACCTGGCGCACGGCGCCGTACGCCGGACCCGTGACCGCCGGCACGAACGCGCCGTCGGGCTGCGCTCCCCGTCCGACGGCCCACTCGATCTCGATCGCGGCCCGGAAGGTGACGCCGTGCCGCTCGGCGGCGTCGGCGACGATCCGGCGCAGCACCGTGCGGCCGCACCCGGGATGCGGCTCGCCCTCCTGGGTGATCCGGTCGACCGGCGCCCACGCCCAGCCGGGCTGCCCCGCCAGGACGCTGAGCCGGTCGAGGTCGGGGTACAGCCGCAGATCCCCGTCCGGGGAGCCGAGGACGTCGGTGGTGACGATGGAGTCGTCCGCCAGGAAGGTGTCGAACACCGGGGACATGCCGACGCCCCAGGCCGCGGCGGCGGCCAGCTTCGCCGTGGGGACCGTCTTCACCCGGCCGATCCCGGCGGTGTCGACGTAGGACAGCACCACACCGTGCACTCCCCGGCCGGTCAGCTCGGCGCTCAGGGCGGTGGCCCGCTCGACGTCACCGGGTCGCCCTCCGGGGACGGGGTCGGCAAGGGTGGTCATGCGTCCTCCGTAAGTTGTCAGGCGGCCCGGGAGGGCCGGGTGTGGCTCATGCGTTCTTGCCTCAGTGGCTTCCGAGGAGTGGCCGCCCGGTCCTCCGGGGCGCCCTGGCTGCTGATTGAGATGTGCGCGCTTCGTGCGGTCGCTGATTACGGAGATGACAGCGGGGTGTTCCTCGGGCCGACGGCATGCTGTGGGACGCGAGGAGGGGGCGAGTGAGCGAGCGACGAGCTCGGGGCTGGGCCGGTATCGACGCGGGCAAGGGGCACCACTGGGCGGCAGTGGTCGACGAGACCGGCGCGATCCTGTGGTCGAAGAAGATCGAAAATGACGAGACAGCGATCCTGACCGCACTCGGCGAGATCCTGGACCTTGCCGACGAGGTGTCCTGGGCGGTGGACATCTCCGGCACGTCCTCCGCGCTGCTGCCGGCCCTGCTTGCAGCGCACGGCCGGCAAGCCGTCTACGTGCCCGGCCGCACGGTCGACCGCATGTCCGGCGCCTACCGGGGCGAGGCCAAGACCGATGCCCGCGACGCCTACGTGATCGCCGAGACCGCCCGCCACCGCCGGGACTTCGCCGCCATCGGCGTGCCCGCCCGGCTGGTTGCCGATCTGGCCCTGCTGACTGCCCACCGCACGGACCTCGTAGCCGACCGGGTGCGGATGATCAACCGTCTGCGCGATGTGCTGACCGGCATCTTTCCCGTCTTGGAGCGGGCCTTCGACTACTCCTCCCGCAAGGGCGCGCTGGTTCTGCCGACGGGCTGCCAGACCCCGGCCGCCATCCGCCGCCGCGGGCGGGCACGGCTGACGGCCTGGCTGACCAACCGCGGCGTCCGCGGCGCCGACGCGGTCGCCGCGGCCGCCCTGGAGGCGGCTCAGGCCCAGCAGACCGCACTGCCCGGCGAGGACGTCGCCGCGCAGATCGTCGCCGGCCTGGCCACGCAGATCCTGGCCCTGGACGACCGGTTGAAGCGGATCGGCAAGCAGATCCGCGACACGTTCCGCAGTCACCCGCAGGCCGAGATCATCGAGTCTCTGCCCGGCATGGGCCCGATACTCGGGGCGGAGTTCGTCGTCGCCGCCGGCGACTTGTCCGCCTACGCGGACGCCGGCCACCTGGCCTCGGCGGCCGGACTCGTGCCGGTCCCGCGTGACTCGGGCCGCCGCACCGGCAGCCTGCACCGGCCCAAGCGCTACAGCCGCCGACTGCGCAGGGTGTTCTACAGGTCCGCGCAGACCAGCATCATCCGCGAGGGCCCGAACCGGGACTTCTCCCTCAAGAAGCGCAGCGAGGGGTGCAAGCACGTCCAGGCAGTCATCGCACTGGCCCGCCGACGAGCCGGGGTGCTGTGGGCGCTGCTGCGTGACAACCGAGCCTTCACCTCCGCCCCGCCGGTCACGCAGGCGGCTTGACTTCGTCATTGAGACTCCTCGACGGGCTCGGCCGGACCGGCGTCGTGCGTCAGGGTTTCACGGCCACCGCTCCGTACTGCGGTACGACCACGGGAGAGTCGGGCTCGGCGCGCCACCGCGAGCACGACACCAGCCCCGGGTCGAGCAGCCGCAGTCCCTCGAAGAACGCGGCGATGTCCGCGCCGCTGCGGGCGGTGATCGGGGGAGTGGCGTTCTCGTTCCAGAAGTTCATGGCCGCGACCTGGCCCTCGCCGCCGACCTCGGGATCGGAGGTGGGGTGGGTGAGGACCAGGAAGCTGCCGGAGGGGACGGCGGCCATGATCCGCCGCACGATGTCCCGCGCCGCGCCGTCGTCGAGCACGAAGTTGAGGATGCCGAGCATCATGACCGCGACGGGACGGGTGAAGTCCAGGGTGGCGGCGGCGTGTTCCAGGATGGCGTCCGGGTCGCGCACGTCGGCGTCGATGTAGTCGGTGCCGCCCTCCCGGCTGCCGGTGAGCAGGGTGCGGGCGTGGGCGAGCACGATGGGGTCGTTGTCGACGTAGACGATCCGGGACTCCGGCGCGATCCGCTGGGCGATCTCGTGGGTGTTGTCGGCCGTCGGCAGCCCGGTGCCGATGTCCAGGAACTGCCGCACCCCGCGCTCCTCGGCGAGGAACCGCACGGCCCGGCCCAGGAACCAGCGGTCCGCGCGGGCGATGTCCCGGATGACCGGGATCATCCCGGCGACCTGCTCGCCCACCTGCCGGTCGACCTCGTAGTTGTCCTTGCCGCCGATCCAGTAGTTCCACACCCGCGCGTTGTGCGCCACGCCGGTGTTCAGCCTGGCCGACCTGCCCGACGGGGTGTGGCTGTCCGTCACGTTCTCGCTCCTTCTCGCGACGCTGTGGCCGTCGCCGTCATTGTGCCGTGGCGATGATCAGCCTGTCCCGGGATTCGCCACGGTCACCCGCCCACACCCGTTGCTACCGGTGAGTACCCCGCGGTCCGGCCCGCCCGGGCGCTGGGACAGGGTCCCCCGATTCGGGGTCGGTGTCGAAGGGGGCGGCGGACGGACATGGACATCCACCTGGTCGAGGACGGGGACGAGACGACCGCGCGCCCGGACGGCACGCCGCTGGAGGACCTGGCCGCCGAGCCCCTGTTGACCCGGGACTACGAGACGCGGCCCGGGCTCGTCCACGAGCGGCTGCGGCGGCGCCACGGCCCGGTCGCCCCGGTCGACCTGCCGGGCGTGCCCGCCTGGCTCGTGCTGGGCTACCGCGAGTCGCTCCAGGTGCTCCGGGACGACGCCGCCTGGCCGAAGGGCCTGGAGAACTGGCGGGCCCGCACCGAGGGCCGGGTGCCGGCCGACTGGCCGCTCGCCCCCTCCCTGGAGGTCAACCACGTGCTGATCCAGGGCGGCAGCGGCCACCGCGCGCTGCGCACCGCCCGGGACGCCGCGCTGCGCCCCTTCCAGGACCCGCGCCGGCCCCAGGCCAAGCGGCTGAAGGCGGCCGTCACCGGTTACGCCGACGAGCTGATCACCCTGCTCGCGCAGGGCGGCGGCACGGGCACGGCCGACCTGTCCGCCCAGTTCTCCCGCCCGCTGCCGCTGATGGCGGCGAGCCACCTGCTCGGCTTCCCCGGGCCGCAGGGCGACGACGCCCTGATCGACATGTGGCGGGTGCTGGACGCCGGCCCGGACGCCGGACCTGCACTCGAGCGGCTGCTGGTGACCCTCACCGAACTGGCCGCCGCCAAGGCCGCCGAGCCGGGCGACGACTTCCCCTCCCACCTCCTCGCCGCCCACCCGGACCTCACCGTCGAGGAGCTGGCCCGCGAGCTGTTCATGCTGCTCGGCATGACCTCCGACCACGTCGGCATCCTGATCTCCAACACCGTCGTCGAGGTGATCTCCGGCGAGGCCGACGGCGGCGTGCGCTCCACGCTGTCCGCCGGGATGGTGCGGGAGACCATGAACCGCGTGGTCATGCGCAAGCCGCCGCTGGTCAACTTCGTGCCGAGGTTCGCCGCCGAGGACACCCGGCTCGGCGACTACACCGTCCGCGCGCGCGACCCCGTGTGGGTCTCCGCCGCCGCGCACGCCGGCCCCCTCTTCGCCGCGCAGATGACGCCGGGCGCCGGCATCAGCAGCCGGGCCCACCTGTCCTGGGGCGCGGGCCCGCGCCAGTGCCCCGCCCGCGAGCTGGCGTCGGCCGTCGCGGCGGTCGGCGTGAGCCGCTTGACCGAACGGTTCGCGCACCTGGAGCTCGCTCTCCCCGTGGACCAACTGCCCTGGCGTTCCTCGCCGTTCATGCGGGGACTGCGCTCGCTGCCGGTGCGCTACGTCCTCGCCGGGCCGGCCGTCGCCGCCCGTGCGCCGGAGCCCGAGGAGGGCGTACCGGCCGGAACCGAGGGGGCCGGGGTCGTACCGGCCGGGAACGAGGGCGCCGGTGCTGTATCGGCCGGGACCGGGGAGACCGGGTCGGGCGTGGCGGAGGGGGCCGCGCCGGACGGGCCCGCGGCGCCTTCCGGGCCCGCCGGGCCGGCGGCCGGCGGTCAGGCGGCCGGACGGCGTTCGTCGCTGTGGCGGTACCTGGCCGGACTGATCCGCTCGGGCGGCTGACCTGGCCCCCGGAGCCCTCGCATAAGGTGAGGAGACCGACGCCGTTCCCTACCGGAAGCAGGTCATGTCCTCCGTCCCCGCGCCCCTCCTCGGCACCCCCGGCCCGTGCGCCGCCGCCGGCATCCGGCTGATCGTCACCGACATGGACGGCACGCTCCTGGACGACGCCAAGCGGATCCCGCCCGGGCTGTGGGACACCCTGACCGAACTGCGCCGGCGCGGCGTGCTGTTCAGCCCGGCGAGCGGCCGCCAGTACGCCACCCTGGCGCGGGACTTCGCCGGCGTCGCCGAGGGCATGGTGTTCATCGCGGAGAACGGCGCGCACGTCGTGCGCGACGGCGTGGAACTGAGCTCCGACCCGCTGGAGCCCGGCGTCGCCGCCCGCGTCGTGCACGCCGTACGGCGACTGGCGGCGCGGGGCGTGGACGTGGGCGCCGTCGTCTGCGGGAAGCGGTCCGCCTACGTCGAGCGCGCCGACGGGGCGTTCCTGGCCGAGGTGCGCAAGTACTACGTCGAGCACCGTGTCGTCCAGGACGCCACGGAGGTCGGCGACGACGTCGTCAAGGTGGCCCTCTTCGACTTCGGCGCGGCCGCCCGGACCACCGCCCCGGCGCTGGCGGACCTCGCCGCGACCCACCGGGTCGTCGTCTCCGGCGAGCACTGGGTCGACGTGATGAACCGCACCGCCGACAAGGGCACCGCGGTGCGCCGGCTCCAGCGGGAGCTGGGCATCACACCGGAGCAGACCATGGTGTTCGGCGACTACCTCAACGACCTGGGGATGCTGGACGCCGCCGAGTGGTCCTACGCGGTGGCGGGCGCCCACCCGGACGTCGTCGCGAAGGCCCGCCACCTGGCCCCCTCCAACAACGACAACGGCGTCCTGCGCACCATCGCGCGCGTCCTGGACCTGCCCGTACGGCTCTGAGCCGCCGGCGCCCGGGGCGGCGGCGGACTCCTTCGCAAGCGGTGAGGGCGTCAGGCGGCGAGCGGCGCTTCGGCGTCTCCCGCGGTGTGCGGGTGTCCCACGTGTCTCAGTGGGGTGCCGGTGTCCCACGTGTCTCAGCGGTGTGCCGGTGTCTCACGCGGCGCGGCGGAGACTGTCCTCGGCCACCTCCTTGTCCAGCGCCGCCCGCACCAGCCCGGCCGCCAGCACGGCCGGCCGGACGTCACCGGCCAGCTCCACCAGCCGGTCGGGGTCGGCCGGCAGCCCGAGCCGCTCCGCCCCGGCCAGCGCCTTGCGGTCCAGGTACGGCGCGGTCTCCGGCCACACGTCCTGCACCTCGCGCAGGAAGATGTCCGCGCCCGTGGGCCCCAGGCCGGGGACCTCCTGCAGCAGGCGGCGCAAACCGGCGGCCTCGCCGTGCGCCTCCGCCCGCATCCGGCGCAGATCGCCGCCCCACCGCTCGATCAACAGCTTTGCGCCGTCGCCGAGTTGAGTGGCCGTCCGCTCGTCGTAGCGCCGGTAGCCGCCCCGGCCCAGCGCGTCGACGCGCTCCTGCCAGTCGGCCCCCGCCATCCGGCGCGGGTCGCGCAGCCCGGCCCGGTGCAGCTCACGGGCGGTCGCGACGGCGACGGAGGCGCGGATGCGCGCGCTGAGCAGGACCGCGAGGACCAGCAGCCGGTACAGCGGCTGCGGGGTGTCCCGCAGGGTGATGCCCGCCTCCTCGGCGAGCGTCGTCCCGTGGGCGCGGACGAGTTCCCGTACGACGTCCTGCTGCGTGCTCATGGCGTCAGGGGCCCTTCGGTGCGGCTGGTGCGCCGCTTCCGGTTCCGTGTCCTCCACGGCGTCGCGGACCGCGGCGCGTCGAGTCCGGGGGCGTCGAGTCCGGGGGTGTGGAATTCGAGGGCGTCGGTCATCACGTGCCCCTCCCGTGGGTCGTTCAGTCGCCGCGCGGCACGTTCTCCGCGGCGAACATCCAGCGCTGCTTCTCCAGGTCGGCGGTGACGGTGATCAGCAGGTCCTGGGTGACCAGGTCGGCCTTCTCGGTCGCGTCGATGCGCTCGCGCAGCCGCCCGATCGCGGTCTCCAGGGAGTCCACCATCAGCTGGACGACGTCGGAGTCCCGCAGCCAGCCCCGCGCCGGCACGGGCAGGCCGAAGTCCTTGGCGACGGTCTCCGGCCGGCCGTCCGGCGGATCGCCGAGCGCCGCGGCCCGCTCCGCCACCGTGTCGGCGTGGGCGCGCGCCGTGGCGACGATCTCGTCGAGCTGGAGGTGGATCGAACGGAACCTCGGTCCCACGACGTTCCAGTGCGCCTGCTTGCCGGTCAGCGACAGCCCCAGCAGGTCCACGAGTGTGTCCTGGAGCGCGGTGCGGACCACCTGCCGGGCCTCTTCGGGCAGGGTGCTCTTCACGACGGTCATAGCGGGGTCCTCCTCCTCGCGTCGTCCGGGGACATGTGCGGCGGCGGTGTCCCGCCGGGCCGGCCCCGTCGTACTCACCGGGAAGGACGATCCGGGGGCCGCGCCCACGCGGGCAGCGCTCCGCAACCACTCCACGCGGGCGCGGGTGCCCTGGGCGAAGTGGTGCAAACGCGGCGCCGTGGGCCGGGTTCAGCCCGCGAGGACGCCGTCCAGGAACCGGGTGAGCTCCGCGAAGACCTCCGCCCGGTCCGTCTCGTGGAAGACCTCGTGCCGGGCGCCGTGCCGGATCCGCTCGGTGAGACGGCCGCCGCTGAGCCGCTCGACACCGATCCGGCTGCCGGCGAGCGGGACGAGCCGGTCGTCGTCGCCGTGCAGCCACAGCAGCGGGAGCGGACCGAGGTCGCCGCCCTCGGCCACGGCCCGCAGGGTACGGGCGAACGCCCGCACCGTCGGCCGCTTCATCGGCCCGTGCCAGACCAGCGGGTCCGCCGCGTACGCCGCGCCCACCCGCGGATCACGGGAGAGCGCGGCCGGGCTGACGGGCGTGTCCGGGATCTCGTCGAGGGCGAGCAGCCGTCCCGGCAGCTCCCACGCGCCGATCACCGGGCCGGACAGCACCAGCGCGGCGAGCTCGCCGCCGTACCGCTGGGCGTAACGGGCCGCGATCAGCCCGCCCATGGAGTGCCCGACGAGGACCACCGGCACGTCCGGGCAGTCGGCCCGCGCCAGTTCCGCCACCGTGCGCAGGTCGGCGACCACGTCCTCGAAGTCGTCGATCAGCACCCGTTCGCCCGCCGACCTGCCGTGGCCCATGTGGTCGGGCGCGAACACCGCCGCCCCGTGCCCGGCCAGGACACCGGCCAGTTCCGCGTACCGGCCGGCGTGTTCCCCGTAGCCGTGCGCCACCAGCGCCACGTACCGGGGCCGTTCGCGCGGCCACTCGTGTACGGCGAGCGAGCCGCGGCGTCCCGGCAGGTCGCGGACGCGGGAGTCGGCCATGTCTCCTCGTCTCCTCCGGCTGTGGTGTCGGCCAGGGCCTGCCGGGAATCTTCCCAGCGGGCGCGGGGGCATTCTATAGTCCGAAACTAGCATCGCTAATTAACCGTTGCCGTGTGCCGTCGGTCAGGAGTCCCGTTCGTGCGTCCCGTCCACTTCGCGGCCGCCCGCCGCACCCCCATCGGCAGGCTGCGCGGAGCCCTCTCCGGCGTGCGGCCCGACGACCTCGCCGCGGCCGTGATCCGCGGTCTCGTCGCCGACGTGCCCGCCCTCGACCCGGCGCGCGTCGACGACGTCTACTGGGGCGCGGCGAACCAGGCCGGCGAGGACAACCGCAACGTCGCCCGCATGGCCGCCCTCCTCGCGGGCCTGCCCGCGTCCGTCCCGGGCGCCACCGTCAACCGCCTGTGCGCCTCCGGTCTGGAGGCGGTCACCGCCGCCGCCCGCACCATCGCCGCGGGCGAGGCCGACATCGTGCTCGCGGGCGGCTCCGAGTCGATGAGCCGCGCCCCCTTCGTGCTGCCCCGTCCGGACGAGGCCCTCCCGCACCGCATGGAGACCGTCGACACCCGCCTCGGCTGGCGCCTGGTCAACCCCGCGATGCGGGAGCTGCACGGTCTGCTGTCGATGGGTGAGACCGCCGAGGAGGTCGCCGAGCGGTACGGCGTCTCCCGTGAGCGGCAGGACGGCTTCGCCCTGCGCAGCCACCGGCTGGCCGCCGCGGCGCGCGGGAAGGGCCACTTCGACGACGAACTGCTGCCGGTGCGGCGCCCGGACGGGGTCGTCGTCGACACCGACGAGTGCATCCGCGAGGACACCTCCCCCGAGAAGCTGGCCCGGCTCAAGCCCGTCTTCCGCCCGGGCGGCACGGTCACCGCGGGCAATGCCTCGCCGATGAACGACGGCGCGGCCGGTCTGCTGCTGGTCAGCGAGGAGGCCCTGAACGAGCTGGGCCTGGAGTCGCTGGGCCGGTACGTCGCCGGCGCCTCGGCCGGCGTCCACCCCGATGTGATGGGCATCGGGCCGGTCCCCGCCACGCGCCGGGCGCTGGCCCGCGTCGACTGGGGGATCGGCGACATCGAGGAGGCCGAGTTCAACGAGGCCTTCGCCGCCCAGGCCCTGGCCTGCGTCGACCAGCTCGGCATCGACCCGGACCTGGTCAACCCGAGCGGCGGCGCGATCGCCCTCGGCCACCCGCTCGGCTGCTCCGGCGCCCGCATCCTGACGACCCTGCTGCACCGGATGCGCCGCACGCGGGCGCGGCGCGGGCTGGCGACCATGTGCGTGGGCGTGGGCCAGGGCAGCGCGGTGCTCGTCGAGCGGCACTGAGCGGCACTGAGCGGGGCGGCTGCGGGGCGGCTGCGGGGCGGCTGCGACGTGGCTGCGGGGCGGCTGCGGGGCGGCTGCGACGTGGCCGCGGGGCCGACTGGCGAGACGGTCCTTACCGCTCCGGACGCCTGCGCATAGCATCGGTGCCCGCATGGACACGATGACGCTGTGGCACATGACCGGCTGGGGATTCGCCGCCCTCGCCTTCGCGGCCCTCCTGGTCGGCTTCTCGAAGACCGCCGTGAGCGGGGCCAACACCGTGAGTCTCGCCATCTTCGCGGCGGTGCTTCCGGCCCGCGCCTCCACCGGCGTACTCCTGCCGGTCCTGATCGCCGGGGACGTGCTCGCCGTCCTCACCTACCGGCGGCACGCCCACTGGCCCACACTGTGGCGGCTGTTCCCGGCCGTCGCCGCAGGCGTGGTCGTCGGCACGCTGTTCCTGGTGTGGGCCGACGACGCCGTCGTGCGGACCTCCATCGGCGCCATCCTGCTGCTGATGGCGGCGGTGACGGTGTGGCGGCGGCGCACGGCCGACGCCGACCGGGAGCCCGAACCGGTCACCGGCCGGGCCGGCCGGGCGGGCCGCGTCAAGGCCCGCTCCTACGGCGTCCTCGGCGGCTTCACCACGATGGTGGCCAACGCGGGCGGCCCGGTGATGTCGCTGTACCTGCTGTCCGCGGGCTTCCGCAAGCTCGGCTTCCTCGGCACGTCGGCCTTCTTCTTCCTCATCGTCAACGTCTCCAAGCTGCCCTTCAGCGCCGGTCTCGGTCTGATCGACGGCCGCTCGCTGCTCCTCGACGCCGCGCTCGCGGTGTTCGTCGTCCCCGGCGCGCTGCTCGGCAAATGGGCCGTGACCCGCATCAACCAGCGGCCGTTCGAGCAGCTCGTCATCGCGGCGACCGTGGTCGGCGGTGTGCAGCTACTGCTGCACTGACCCCCGCAGCAGCGCGGGCAGCTCCGCGAAGGAGTCGATCACGTGGTCGGGCCTGCCGCTCGCCGCCCGGAGCGTGTCCGGCCGGTACTTGCCGGTCCGCACCAGCACCCCGGTGATCCCGGCCGCCTGCGCCGCCAGCACGTCCGACTCGACGTCGTCCCCGATCATCACCGCCTCGCCGGGGCGGGCCCCGACCCGGGCCAGCGCCGCCTCGAAGAACGCGCGGGACGGCTTGCCGACGACCTCGGCCTCGACGCCGGCCGCCTTCTCCAGCCCCAGCAGGAAGGCGCCGGAGTCGAGCTGCAGCCCCTCGTCGGTGCGCCAGTACAGGTTGCGATGCACGGCGACCAGCCGCGCCCCGCGCCGGACGTGCCGGAACGCCCGGTTGAGCGCCGCGTAGCCGAACTCGGGACCGGCGCCCCCGACGATGACGACGTCCGGCCCGCCGGCCGCGCCCTCCGCGTCCTCCGCGTCCTCAGGGGCCTCCGGGTCGACGAGGGTCACGTCCCCGAGGTCCTCCGCGATGTCCCCGCTGTTCAGCAGCAGGCAGCGGGCCCCGGGAGCGTGCTCGGCGAGATGGGCGGCGGTGACGACGGGAGCCGTCAGGATGTCCCGCGCGTCCACCGGGAACCCCGCCTCGCGCAGCGTCCCGGCGATCACGGCCCGCGTCCGGGAGGTCGTGTTGGTGACCAGCGCGACGCCGAACCCGGCCGCGCGGATCTCCCGCAGCGCCTCCACCGCACCCGGCAGCGGCCGCCAGGAGACGGTGAGGACTCCGTCGATGTCGATGAGCACGGCACGTACAGACTCCATGCCCGGACGATAGCCGCGAAGAGACGCCCGGGGCGGGAATGCGACGGCGGGGGTCGTTGTTGGACCGGCTGTGATTGACATGCTCGGATCAAGGAAATCGATCCCGGTCCGCGGCGTGGGTGAAAGGAGATGACCCTCATGGCACGCAGCAAGGCGCGCCCCGTCGTCACGCTGAGGTCGACGGCCGGAACCGGCGTCACCTACGTGACCCGCAAGAACCGGCAGAACCACCCCGACCGGCTGGTCCTGCGCAAGTACGACCCGGTGGCCGCGGCGCACGTCCCGTTCCGGGAGACGCGCTGACGAACCTCCGCCATCCGGCGGACGGCCACGAGGAAGGAAACACCGTGAAGCCCCGCATCCATCCCGTCACCCGTCCGGTGGTCTTCCGAGACCGCGCCGCGGACGTCGCCTTCCTGACCCGCTCCACCGCCGACTCGCCCCGGACGATCGAGTGGGAGGACGGCAACACCTACCCGCTCATCGACGTCGAGATCTCGTCGGCGAGCCACCCCTTCTACACCGGCAACCAGCGGGTCCTGGACACCGCCGGCCGTGTGGAGCGCTTCGAGCGCCGCTACGGCCGCCGCCCGGCCACAGCCCGGCACTGACGCCGCCCGGCGCCCGGGGAAACCCGGGGTCCCCGGGGAACCCCTGAGACCCCAGGGTGCCCCTGAGAATCCCGGGGAAGCCCGGGCAAGTTCCCGGAGAACGAACGAGGAGAGTCCACCCATGAAGGTGCGCAAGTCCCTGCGCGCGCTGAAGTCCCGCCCCGGCGCCCAGGTGGTCCGCCGGCGGGGCGTCACCTACGTGCTCAACAAGAAGGACCTCCGCTTCAAGGCCCGCCAGGGCTGACGACAGCGTGATCGCGGGCGGCCGTCCGTCCCGGGCGGCCGCCCGCCCGCCCGTGTCGCCGGCACCCTCGGGCGGGCCCTTGCCCCTGTCCGCCCCCGGACCTCGTACGCTCCTGGCATGTCCCCGCACGTCCTGATCCTCGGCGGCACCGCCGAGGCCCGCGAACTGGCCGCCGTCCTCACCGCACGCCCCGGCACACGCGTCACCACGTCCCTCGCCGGGCGCGTGAAACGGCCGGGCGCGCTGGCGGGAGAGGTGCGCGTCGGCGGATTCGGCGGCGCGCCGGGCCTGGCCGGCTGGCTGCGCGAGGAGCGCGTGGACGCCCTCGTCGACGCCACCCACCCGTTCGCCGAGACGATCACCGCGAACGCGGCGCGGGCCGCCGCGGAGACCGGCGTGCCGGCGGTGGTGCTGCGCCGCCCCGGCTGGCAGCCGGGCCCCGGCGACCGCTGGCACCCGGTCCCGTCGCTCACCGCGGCGGCCGGCCTGCTGCCCTCGCTCGGCCGCCGGGTGTTCCTCACCACGGGGCGCCTGGGCCTCGCCGCCTTCGCCCACCTGACGGAACTCCACTTCGTCGTACGGTCGGTGGAGCCGCCCGAGCCCCCCGTGCCGCCGCACACCGAGGTGCTGCTCGCCCGCGGGCCGTTCACGGTGGCCGACGAGACCGCGCTGCTGCGGGAGTTCCTGGTCGACGTGGTGGTGACGAAGGACAGCGGGGGAGAGGCGACGGCCGCCAAGCTGACGGCCGCGCGCGAACTCGCCCTGCCCGTCGTGGTCGTACGACGGCCACCGCTGCCGTACGGCGTGACCGCGGTGCCCGACGTGGCGGGGGTGCTCGCCCGCCTCGGCCTCACCGCACCCTGACCGGCGCCCGCCCGCTCCGCCCTACTCGCCGCGATGCCGCCGCAGCAGATACGTGTCCATGATCCAGCCCTTGCGCTCGCGGGCCTCGGCCCGCAGCCGCTCGATGCGGCCGGCGGCCTCCGCGATCGGGCCGGAGACGAGGATCTCGTCCGGCGTGCCTATGTACGCTCCCCAGTAGATGTCGATGTCCTGGTCGGTGTACTTCCGGAACGTCTGGTGGGCGTCCAGCATCACGACCACGTCGTCCACGTCCTCCGGAAATCCTTCCGCGAGCCGCCGGCCGGTGGTGATCTGGACCGGACGGGCGACCCGGTTCAGCCCGACGCGGTGCCGGGCGACGAGCGCCGAGACGCTGCTGATGCCCGGTACGACGTCGTACTCGAAGGCGACCGCGCCCCGCGCCAGCACCTCCTCCAGGATCCCGAGCGTGCTGTCGTACAGCGCGGGATCCCCCCAGACCAGGAACGCCCCGCTCTCGTCCTCGCCCAGTTCCTCGGCGATCAGCCGCTCGTAGATGCCGGCACGGGCGCTGCGCCAGTCCCCGACGGCGGGGGAGTAGTCGGCTCCGCCCGCGCTGCGGTCCCGCTCCGGGTCCCGCGCCTCGACCACGCGGTACGACCCCTGCGGCAGGTGCGCGTCCAGCATGTCCCGGCGCAGCCGGGTGAGGTCGTTCTTCACCTCGCCCTTGTCCAGGACGAAGAAGACGTCCGTGCCGCGCAGCACCTTGACCGCCTGCAGGGTCAGCTGGTCGGGGTCGCCCGCGCCGATACCGATGACATGAATCTTTCGCACGCCCCGAGTCTGCCGCACGCCACTGACAGCGCCCGCACCGCGTCCGCCCCGGCTCCGCCCGGCCGCCTCACCGCAGCCTGGGCGCCCGCGCCGCCGGGTCCACGGCCCCGCCGTCCCGCTCCACGGCGTCGGCCAGCTCCCGCGCCCAGACGTCCAGCGCCGCGAGATCCATCCCGTACGGCCGCCGCACCCCCGAGCGCGCCGCCCACTCCGCGACGTTCCCGGCGCCCCGCCGCAGCAGCCGGGCACCGCCCGTGACGTTCCCCCGGGCGGCGTGCGTGAGCCCCACGGCCAGCTGGGCCAGGCCCCGCCACAACCCCCGCTCCTGCTCGGGCCCCGACTTCCAGGCGTCCTCGAACACCTCGTGCGCGTGGAAGGGCCTGCCCGCGTCCAGCAGCTCCTGGGCCTCGGCGACCGTCCGTTCCGGCGTGCGCACGACCCCCTCGGGCTGCCGGGCCACGCCCTGCGCCCCGTACGGCAGGGGCCGCCCGAGCCCGTCCCGGGGCCGCGCGCTGCGCGCCCGCCCCGCACCGTCCCGGTCCCGCACGCCCGCCTGCCGCCCCGAGCCCGTGTCATCCATACGCCGATTGTCCCGCGCCCCCGAGCCTCCGCGCCCCGCGCCCGCTTCGGCCCGGCCCCGCGCGTGGGGTAAAGTACTGTCCGCGCGATCACACGGCCGACCGTGTGCGGCGCACCGGGACGTGGCGCAGCTTGGTAGCGCACTTGACTGGGGGTCAAGGGGTCGCAGGTTCAAATCCTGTCGTCCCGACGGGAGCTCCGCTCCGTAGTCGCAGATCGAAGGCCCCCACCCCGCACAGCGGGGTGGGGGCCTGGATCATGTTCCGGCCGGACCGGGCGCCCCGTGCGGCACATGCGGCCACGAGAACCCGACGATCACGAGCACTCAAAAGCCGTTGTCTTCCTCGGTGTCCTTGTCCCGGCTCGGTCCGTCCGCTCCGCCGCCGGCCCTCGTCGTGGGCGGCACGGGCATGCTCGCCGGTGTCGTCCGCGGGCTGGTGGCCGACGGCCGGCGTACCGCCGTGGTCGCCCGGAGCGAAGCGGCGCTGAACGCGCTGGCCGACGCCGCCGCGCCTCCCGGCGAGGTGCTGCCCCTGCCGGCGGACTACTCCGACGCCGGGCAGTTCCGTGCGGCCTTGCGGCGGGCGCGGCACGAGGTCGGCCCGGTCCGGCCGGCCGTGCTGTGGGTGCACACGCTGGCCCGTCTCGCGGACGCCCTCTCCCGTGACAAGGACTTCGTTCCGTCGCCAAGCTCTACGCCACCCGCAAGGAACTCGCCAAGTCGTCGCCGAGCTGATCACCGACGAGCATGTGCCGTGCCTCGCCGCCCTGCGTTACAAGCCCGCCGGGCTCAAGAAGCGTGCCGACTGGAAAGAAGTGTGGGACCTCCAGCGCAAGCAGGACGCCGCGCCGGATGAGCCTGCCAAGCGGAAGATCCGGGACTCCATCCCCGTGCCGCCGAAGTAGACCTCGGCCGACTTCCTCCGCCCGTCCCACTGGAAGGCGCGCGGCAAGCTGGACGTGCCCAATGAGCGGTTCATCTCCTACGGGCAGACCAGCGCCGCCACCCCCGAGCTGTAAGGGTGGGCCGGCTGGGACCACCGGGAGCAGGCGCAGGCCCTCGCCGCGTACTTCACCAACACCCTACTGTCCACCGAAGAGATCAACCCGTTCCTTGCAGGCTGCTCTACAGCGGCTCCCCGGCGGACTTCTTCGCCGGTTACCGCCAGCAGCAGGGCGAGCACGGACTCACGGACGACGAACTCCGCAATTGGCGTCCCCCGGCTGCAACGCGAGGCCGTCGCGCCGCCGTGAAGAAGTAGCCGGGAACGACTCGGCGTCGTGCCCGTGCGCCGATGCCGTCTCGGCCGGGCGAGGGGCCACCGGGTGTGTGTCAGGGTGGCCTCCGGTCGGTACGCGCAGCTCGGCCCAAACGGTCTTGCCGGGGGCGGCTGGATGAGGGGTGACGCCCCAGTCGTCCGCGAGGGCGGCGACGAGGTGGAGGCCGCGGCCGGACTCGGATGCGGGGTCCGGGGCCGGGGGAGTGGACGGGGGCTGCTTCTCGGCGCGGGTGTCGGTCACCTCGATCCGGAAGGTGCCCTCGACCAGGGTGAGCTGGATGTGGAAGTCCCGACCGGGCACGTGGCCATGGCGCACGGCGTTGGCGCTGAGTTCGGCCGTGATGAGGGTGAGCGTCTCGTTGACCGGGTTCGTGTACGGGTGCCCCCAGTCGTCCAGGCGGTGCGAGACGAGCCGGCGGGCGAGGCGCGCACCGCGTGGGGTCGAGGTGAAGCGCATGGTGAACTCGCGTTCGGGCGCGAGACGCTGTGGCACATGCTCGTTCGGGAGAGTTGCTGACTTCATGCAGTCAACGTTCGCGGACTCTGCGTAGCGTTGAACAGCAGCGACGTACTGACCGGTGCGGGCTGTACACGTGGGCGGTGCGCTTGTACGTGGTGTCGGGCGTGACCGGTTTGCGGGCTGTGCGTTCGGCCCGGTGGAGTCTGGTGACGGGGATGGTCGTACATGAGGAGCTGCGGCGTGGACGACGAGGTTCAGCAGCCGGAGTACGAGGTCGGGACGGGCATGCTGTGCGTGTTCGGGCGGCAGTTGAAGCTGCTCCGGGAACGAGCGGGCATGGACCGCCCGAGGTTCGGCTCGCTGACTGGGTACTCGGCCTCGACGATCGCCTCCTTCGAGCAAGGGAGACGTATTCCACCGCCCAAGTTCATCGACCAGGCGGATGAACTGCTTGGCGCGGGTGGGCTACTGAGCGCGAGCAAGGAGGAGGTGGCTCGGGCTCAGTATCCAGCGTTCTTCCGGGATGCGGCCAAGCTGGAAGCCGAGGCGGTCGTGCTGCACGTGTACGCCATCCAGGCTGTGCCAGGACTCCTGCAGACGCAGGAGTATGCGCGGGCGGTGTTCGCCATGTGGCGCCCACAACTGGACGAAGTGGTCATCGAGCAGCGGCTGGCCGCCCGACTGGCACGACAGGAGATCTTCGATCGACGGCCCGCTCCGCACCTGAGCTTTGTGATCGAGGAGGCCGTACTTCTGCGTCCGCTCGGTGGTGAGGTGGTGTGGCGGGGGCAGTTGGAGCAGCTCCTGCTGATTGAGGAGAAGCGGAACGTGGAGATCCAGGTGATGCCGCTCTCTCGTCAGGAACATGCAGGATTGGCCGGCCCGTTCACCTTGATGGAGATGAAGGATGGGCGCAGGATCGCCTACGCGGAGGTGCAGGGCGACAGCCGTGTTCACACGGAGCGGCAGAAGGTCCGGGAACTTGAACGAACGTACGGGTCCCTACGCGCGCAGGCCCACACTCCGGCAGAATCACGTTCGTTGATCGAGAAGCTGTTGGGAGAGACATGAGCGGGGAGACGGCCATGCTCGGCCTGGACGGACTGGCTTGGTTCAAGAGCAGTTTCAGCGCAGGTGACGGCGGCGAATGCGTAGAGGTCGCCACCACCCCCGACAGGGTTCACGTCCGCGACTCGAAGGACACAACCCGTGCCGCACTGGCCGTGAAGCCCACGGCCTGGACCGCGTTCGTCGAGTTCGCGGCACTCTGAGAGGGACAGGGCCCTGGGCAGGCGTGCGCGTGCGCAGGGCGCTGCGCACGTCCAACGGGAGCCGCCTCCCAACGTGCCGTCCTGACGGCAGGCCTCGGTCGTGTGGCGCTCACGACCCGGTTCCGCGGACGCACGCCCACAACGTGGTCAGCGCGCGTTCAACGCTCGGCGGGCCGAGTTGATGACGTTGTGGGCGTCGGCCCCGTACACCGCCGACTCGTTGAGGGTCTTCCAGACCTTCTTGTACAAGGCGATGTTGTCGGCGTCGTCCAGCCACAGTTCGGCGTGCCAGTCCTCGGCGACGACCAGCCGGTCATCGAGCACCCAGAAACCGTTGGCAGGCACGATCTTGACAGCCGCGGTGAAGGGGACGACTCCCAGCTCGACCGTGTCCATACCGATCATGCCGTTGAGGCGGTCGAGTTGGCTCGCCAGCACCGAGGGCGGGCAGATCAGCGACCGCAACCCGGCCTCCCACATCAACACGTGCAGCTTGCGGCCGGAACGGTACAGCCATTCCTGGCGCTGCACCCGGGAGCGGACGGCTGCCTCGATGTCGCCGGCTCCGCCCAGCAGCTCCGCGTACCGCTGGATGACGTGGCTGGCGTACTCCGGGGTTTGCAGCAGTCCGGCGATCAACGACTCTTCCCAGACCCACATCTGCGAGGTGCGGTCGATCTCGGCGCTCAGCCCCTCGTGAAGGGGCTTGAAGCCGTTCGCCAGTGCTCGCCGCCATGACCGGATGTGCGACTCGAACCCGGCCAGTCGGGCGGCGAGTTCGGGGTAAACACCCGGCTGCCCGGTCGCGTCGGCCCACGCCCTCAGGTCCTCGGGGGTGGCCGTCTGCCTGCCGTTCTCCAGCTTGCTGACCTTGGAGCCCGGCCAGCCGAGGCGCTGAGCGAGCTGTCGGCCGGTGAGCCGACCACTGGGGCACGTGAAACGGAGTTCGCGCAGCCGCGCGCCCAACGCCGCCCGTGCCTGCTGGTAGTCAGTGCTCACCGGTCACGCGCTATTCGCTCGTGCCCACCTGCGCGGCGAACTGGTCGCGCGGGATCGCGTGGTGCATCGCCGCGTCGCGCACGATGGCGTACCGCACGACCTCAGCCGGTTCGGTGATCAGCTCGATATCGAGCAGGTTGTCCTCGTCATCGAAGTGCAGCAGGGCGACCAGCCGTGAATCGAAGAGCCAGAAGTCCTCAGCCGGCAGGCCTGCCCGCGCGGCGTCCTCGCGCCACAGGTACCGGATGTCCTCGCCGAAGGCGGCGTTGTGCCGGGCGTAGTCGAGCAGGAACCGTTGTTCCACGGTGGGCGGGTCGTCGGCGATGCGGACCCGGCCGACCGTTTTGCCCGCGCCCGTCTGGGCTTTGATGTTGACGAACCAGGGTTCTTCGGGGTCGCAGGGCGACGATCCGGTCGCCAGGAACGCCTGAAAGTCGGGATCCTGCCGGTCCGACGCGTAACCGCGCCGTGTCTCCAGCCGCCAGGCGGTGTGCTCGAAGGACTCGAACAGGCGGCGGAAGGTGGCCCGGTCCACGAGTTGCGGCACCCGCTCCATCTCCTTCGGCCCCCAGTTCACGAGCAGTTCGCGCGGCACGGCCACCGCTGCCTCGTTCACTCCGAAGTGCTGGAGCTGCGCGAGCTCTTCGGGATCGGTGACGGGCGTGCCCTGAACGATGATCTCGCCGGTGCCTTCGTCCGTGTGCAGGGCGGGGCAACCGTCGACCTTGCTGTCCGTGCCGGTGAAGCGCAACCGACGAACCACGAACGCTCTCCTTCCGTGGGGTGCTGACCCCATCAGCATGGGTCGAGGCTCCAGCCCGGCACTACGGGTGTCGGCAGGGTTCAGGAGAAAACACCAGCAACTTGGGCAGTGCGACGAGCAAATTCGAGAAAACAGCGTACCGCCAGGCCGCAGCCGCCTTCTAGCGTCCTGCTCATGGCCACGAAAGAACCGGAACACCGCCGACTCGCACGGGTCCACCAGGCCGGCCAATAGTCCTCTGGAGCGGGATCTGTAAGGCGCCTGCCCCGCGCCTGCTGCCCAGGACGGGCTGACAGGCAGAACGGGCTCACATCGGTACGAAACGACCTTTCTTCGAAGGGGCAGTCCATGACCGTCACACTCGACCGGCCCGCGAGCACCCGCACGCGGGATCCCAAGGAACTCCTCAACGCAGTCCAGCCGCGTATCAAGCACCTGACGATCAACGTGCTGGACGGTGGCATGGCCCTCTGGGACCGCGAGGTGGCTCTGCTGCTGCGCGACCACACGATGGTCCGCGACATGGCCGAACGCGTTCTCGGCAACGCCGTGATGTACACCATCGGCTGCATGGAGCACCCGGAGGTCCACCTGGGCGTCGGCAAGCTCGTCGACATCGGCGTTCACCAGCTCATCCTCGACACGCCGGTGTGGTGGGCACTCTGCGACGTGTACAACGAGGGCCGCTACAAGCACCACGCCCCCTTGATCGAGCGTCGGCGCGACGGTCTGTGCCTGCGCACGGCGGACTTCCTGAAGTCCATCGGCTTCGACGTCGACGAGGAGCTGTGGGCGATCGACGGCACGGACTGCTCGCCATGCGACAACAAGGTCCCCGACAGCCACTGAACGGCCCTACGCTGGCCCCTGTCCTCGGTCCCCGGAGGACGGGGGCCGACTCTTGCGAAGAGGAATCGCCTTGCCCGCACAACACGACATCGCCGCTGAGACGGAACTGTGGGACACCTTCGCCGCTTCCGCCTTCAAGGACGACGCGGAGCCGATCTTCTGCTGGACCCAGTACGCCGGTCACGGCCCCGGCCCGGAACTGCTCGGCGACCCTCGCTCCGTCCTGGAGATCGGCTGCGGCACCGGCCGCGCCCTCGCCTATCTCGCAGAACGCGGCGTCACGGCCCGGGGGGTGGACCTCTCCCCCGTCATGGTGAAGAAGACCACCAGGAAGTGGGCCGACACCGGCGCGGACTTCGTGTGCTCCGAGGTCCTGGAGTACCTGAGCGAGCACGAGGACACGTACGACGCCGTCTACTCGATCTTCGGTGCCGCATGGTTCACCGACCCGAGCCGCCTCTTCCCGCTTGTCCGCCGACGGCTCACCTCCGGTGGCGTCTTCGTCTTCTCCCAGCCGCCGGCCATTCCCGGCGCGTACGGGCCGCAGGGCATGTACAAGGGAGGCTTCGCCGGCAAGGCGATGTTCACCTACCGCTACAGCTACCGACCGGCCGTCTGGGAGCGCCTGCTCACCCGGGCCGGGTTCGCCACGGCCGATGTGCGTGTCCTCGATGCCCCTGAGCCTGGGCACATCGGGACGCTCCTCGTGTGCGCGGTCGCTCCGTGAACGGCGACGCCGGTCATCAACAAGCTGGGAGGCGGCGGAGAACAGCCGCAGTCGCAGGCGCTTGGGTTCCCACAGTCGGGCCGGGTCGGCCAGGGCGAGCATCGGCATCCAGGCCAGCGAGTCGAGGGCGATCTGGGCGATCTCCAGCCAGGCCTGGTTCTTTGCGCTGTCGTGGAAGATTGCGCAGTCCGGTCGGCGCGGATGCGGTCCTCGGCGCGGGCCCGCTGGCGGTGCCGCAGTTCCAGTGCCGGGATCGGGACGTTTTGGTATTGGTGGCGAACGCCGTCAGGCGCATGCCGTCGGCATCGGTGAAGCGTAACTGGGCGCCGGGGCGCGGGCGTTGCTTGCGGACGATCAGCCGCATGCCCTTGGGCCGGCCGTCCAGGACATCTCCGGCGAGTTCGGCGACCCAGACACCGTCAAGGATCTCACCGCCGGGTTCGACGGCCGGCGGCCACGCCGAGGCGGGGATATTCAGCACCGCCTGATGGATCTGCTCGGTGATGGTCATGCCCACTGAGTACGGCAGCCACCGCGCGCGCGGTGAGGCCGGTCGAGGAACGTGTGGGTGCCGCCGGCGGAGTCGGTGCGGATCAGGGTGCGCCGGCCGCGCCGGAACTTTCCCGGCAGCTGGGCCAGTGCCAGGCGGGTGGTCTCGATGTGGTCGGCGGCCGTGTCGCTGCTCGCCCTGCCCGGCCGCAGCAGCCAACAGACTTGACGCTTGCCCGGTCGGCGAGAGGTGAGGAGGGCGGCCTCGGTCCGGCGTCTGCCACCGCCGCGAAGTCGGTGCGGAAGTCCGCGTTCAGGGCGTCCCGTACCGCGAGTGCCGTGCGCGCTCGACCCCGCCCGTCCGAACGGTGGGGTGACGGCGGGTGCTGTCACCCCGGTGTGTGGACCAGCCCTTTCACTGAATCCGCATCATGATGCATCCGTCCGTGCTGGAGACCGGCTCCGCTGCCGTAGCGCTCGCCGCGCCGAGAACGCCGAAGGCGACGACCAGGCCGACGATGGCGGTGCAGCTGCGCATCATCCTCACGTGAACAGCACTCTCCCTTGATCCATTACCAGGGCAGGGAGATTATCCGATGATCAGCTTTCTGTGAAATCGAAGCAATTTCACTGACTTTGAGGGTGGTTGCCGCTCAGAGTGCGTGTCAGAACGCTCTCCGCCCGCGCCTTCTCGTCGAGGTCGTGGGTGCGCTCGGCCAGGGAGATCGCGGCCTCGAGGTGCTCCCTCGCCGGGCCGGGGCGGCCCGCGTCGAGATGGGCCTGCCCGATGCGCCGCAGGGCCCGTATCTCCTGGTGCGCGGCACCGATCAGACGGGCGACGTCCAGGGCCTCCGACAGATGCCGCACCGCCCCCTCCGCGTCGCCCGCTCTGCGGTGCGCCTCGCCCAGGCCGATCAAGGCGTCGGCCTGGCTCTTGCGGTCGCCGAGTGCGCCGAATTCCGCGAGCGTCTCCCGATAGAGCGGGAGCGCTGCGGAGATGTCGCCCATTTCCGTCAGCGCGTCGGCCAGGCTGCTGCGCACCGTGGCGCGGTCGTAGCGGTTTCCGCCGTGTTCGAGAATGGAAAGGGCCTCCTCCAGCGCGCCTCGGGCGGACCGCAGGTCTCCGCGGCGCATGTGCAGGTCGCCCATGTTGTTCAGCGCCTTGCCCACGGCCGCGTGATCGCCGGCCTCGGTGAATCCGCGCAGGGCCTTGTCGAAATGTTCCAGTGCGCGATCGTGATCGCCGAGGAACAGCAGGGTGACCGCCATGTTGTTGTGCAGGCGGGCGCGGGCCGGGGAATCTCCGGACACCGCGACAATGGCGTACGACTTCTGGAAGAGGGCGAGGGCCGCCCGGTGGTCGCCCAGGTGCCAGTGCAGGGTGCCGAGCGTACGCAGCACCTCGGCCTCCGCCTCCGCGTCCCCCGTCGCGCGGGCGATGCGCAGGGCCCGGTCACCGCTGTCGGCGGCCTCCTGATAGCGGGCGGTATGTGCGTGGACCGCGCTGAGGTGGAGCAGGGCGCGGCACAGCGCGGCCTGTTCGCCGGTCCGGGACCAGTGGTCGACGGCCTTCTCGAGCACGATCCGGGCATCGTGCCAGTGGCACTCCTCGTCGAGGTGACCGGCCATGGCGTAGGCGAGCCGGGCGGCGGGGCCGGGGTGGCCCTGGCTGCGCGCGTGGTGCTCCGTGGCCAGCAGGTTCGCCCGCTCGGCGGTCAGCCAGGACCTCGCCGCGTCGGCGTCCGGCCAGCGCGGCGGCCGGTCGTGGACGTGGTCCGGTGGCGGGGCGGTCCTGGTACGGCGGGGGTAGGCGACGCGGTCGGCGCGGTCGGCGGCGTCGGCGTAGAAGTCCAGCAGCCGTCGCAGGACGTCGGCGCGTTCCCGGTCGGTGTCGTCGGCGTGGGACCTGGAGTGGCCGTACTCGCGCAGCAGGTCGTGGAACTGGTACCGGTCCGGGACCGGTTCGCGCAGCAGATGGCAGGCCAGCAGCGATTCCAGCATCCGTTCCGCGGCGGTCGGGCCGAGGCCCAGTGCGGCGGCCGCCGACTCCGTCGTGAGGTCCGGACCGGGGTGCAGGCTGAGCCGGCGGAACGCGGCGCGCTGCTCCTCCGTGAGGGTCTGGTACGTCAGGTCGAAGGCGCGGACCATCTCCTTCTCGGTGTCGCGGATCTCGCCCAGCCTGCCCTCGGCGCGGGTCAGGCGGTCGGCGAGGGTGCTGAGCGTCCAGGCCGGATGGGCGCGGAAACGGCCCGCCACCAGCTCGATGGCGAGCGGGAGACGGCCGCATAATCGCACGATCAGGGCGGTCTGCCCGGCGTCCTGGGTGCGTTCCCGGCCGGCGAACGCGCGGAACAGGGCGATGGCGTCGCCGGTCGGCAGCACGTCCAGCGGGATGTGCCGGGCGTGCGGCAGACCGGGCAGATGGCGTCGGCTCGTGATGATCGTCAACGAGGGCGAGCCGCCCGGCAGCAGCGGGCGGATCTGAGCGGCGCTCACCGCGTCGTCGAGGACGATCACGGCCCGGCGCCCGGCCAGCATGGTCCGCCACAGCGCGGTACGGCCCTCCAGCTCGACGGGGATGGTCTCCGCCGGGGCGCCCAGCAGTCTGAGCAGCGTGGCCAGGGCCGCGCCGGGCCCCAGCGGATCGCCGGCGGGTGAGTGGCCGCGCAGGTCCAGGTACAGCTGGGCGTCGGGGAACCGTTCCGCCAGCCGGTGCGCGCCGTGCACGGCCACGGCGGTCTTGCCGATCCCGGCCATGCCGCTGATGGTGCTGACGCACTCCAGGCTGATCACCGAGCCGTCCTCGGCCGCGGCCTCCACCGCGGCGCTCAGTGCCCGCAGTTCCGCGCGACGGCCGACCAGCGGCGGCTGGTGCGGCAGGTTCCTCGGCGCCGGTGGAGAAGAAGGCGCAGGCGAGGGCGAGGGCCAGGGCGGGGGCGTGAGCGCAGACGGGGGCGTGGGCGCAGACGGAGGCGAGGGCGGAGACGGAGGCGCGGTCGGCCGGGGTGCGGGTGGCTGCCTGCCCCGCACCAGGTCGGCGACCGGTGAGCGGTCGAGAATGCCCCGGTGGATGCGGTTCAGCTCGGCACCGGGACGGGAGCCGTACTGCGTCATCAGCAGCCGGCGGGTCTCCTGGTGCACCCGCAGCGCGTCGGTGTAGCGGTTGCCGCCGTAGTACGCCAGCATCAGCTGGCCCGCCAGGGTCTCGTCGCCAGGATGCCGGTCGACGAGCGCGCGCAGCTCCGCGGTCACCTCAGCGAACCGGCCCAGCCGCAGCGCGGCGGCGATCCGGGAGACGGTGGCGGCCAGCCGCCGTTCCGCCAGCGTCCGGCGCACGGTCCCGGGCCACTGGCCGGGCAGCCCGGCCAGGGCCTCGCCCCGCCACAGGCGTTCGGCGCGCTCCAGCACGGCGGCCGTCCGTTCGTCGTCACCGCGCGCGGCGAGGACGCCGGCCCGGGTCACGAGATGCCGGAACCGGTGCCAGTCGACGTGTTCGCGGTCGGCCTCCAGCGTGTAGGTGTGGGCCCGGCTGACGATGCGGGGCGCGGGGCCGGGCGACGGGCCGGCCGGCCGCAGCCGCCTGCGCAGCCGCGAGACATAGCTGTGCACGCTCTCGCGGGCACGCGGCGGAGGCTCACCGTCCCAGAGCCGGTCCACGAGCACGTCCAGCGCCACGGGCCGGCCCACGTCCAGCGCCAGCAGGGCCAACAGGGCGCGTTCCTTGTCCGATCCGAGTTCCACCCGCCGGCCGTGCACCCGGAGCCCCACCGGGCCCAGTAGCTGGAAATCCATCAGTGCCTCCCGCTGGTCCGACCACTTCGACGAACTGTGCAGAGGGAATCGGGCATGTCATGGAGCGACGAGCATGACAGGGAGCGGAGGGTGTTTCCAGGTGCGGCCGCGTGCTGGCCGAAAGGTGGCTCTGCGGCGCGGCCGGCCCGCGCGGGCCGCATCGTCCGGGGTGCGGCGGGGGTAGGACCGACTGGACCGAGGGAACGGGCGACCGGCCGGGGGGCGGACACCATGAGTGCGGCGGGGCAGGACGGCGGAGGGAGCCGGAGCCGCAATTCCATCAGCGGATCGGCCCAGCTCAACGGACCCACCGTCCAGGCCCGCGACATCCACGGCGGCGTCCGGATCGAGAGCGCGCCGCCTCCGCCTCCGCCGACGCCGCGCCAACTGCTGCCCGTATCAGCGCACTTCACCGACCGCCAGGACGAACTGGCCGCCCTGGACCGGCTCCTCGCACGACACGCGGACGCCGGCTCGACCCAGCCGCTGATCGTGGTCAACGGTCCGGCCGGCATCGGCAAGACCACCCTGGTCTCGCGATGGCTGCGACGGCACCAGTCCGACTTCCCCGACGGGCAGTTGTACGCCGACCTGCGCGGACACGCGGCGGACGGACCGGCGGACCCCGGTGACGTGCTCGGGCGGTTCCTGCGGTCGCTCGGCACCTGGGCCGTGCCCGTGGAACTGGCGGAGGCGGCGTCGCTGTGGCGGTCCGTCACCACGGACCTGCGGATTTCGGTCATGCTGGACAACGCCTTCTCCGCGGCGCAGATCCGGCCGTTGTTGCCCGGCGGACCCGGTGGCCTCGTCGTGGTGACCAGCCGGCACCGGCTGACCGGACTGCGGCTGGACGGGGCGGAGTTCCACCGGCTGCGGGCGCTCGGGCCCGACGCGGGGATGGAGTTGTTCATCCGAGGTGCGGGCGAGAACCGCGTATCGGATCAACTGCCCGCCGTCCGGCAGGTCGTCGACCTCTGCGCGGGCCTGCCCCTCGCCGTGTGCCTCGCCTCCGCCCGGCTCGCCGCCCGCCCGAGACAGCCGGTCGCCGCGCTCGCGGACGCGCTCACGCCCGACGCCGGCCGTCTGGCCGCGCTGGAAGTCGAAGGGGAGGCCACCGTGCGCAAGGCCCTGGACGCGTCGTACGCGGTGCTGGGCCCCGAGGCGGCCCGGACCTACCGGGCGCTCGGCCTGCTGCCCCTGCCCGACTTCGACGTCCGGACGGTCGCCGCGGCCTGCGCGGAGTCCCTGGAGTGGGCGGAGCGCCGGATGGACGAACTCGTCGAGGCCAATGTGCTCGAGGAGATCGGCCCGGACACGGTGCGCTTCCACGACCTGGTCCGCGTCCACGCCCACGACCGGGCGACGGCGACCGACACCGACGCGGACCGCGAGCGCGTGCTCCGGCGGGTCGCCGACTGGTACCTGAAGACCGCCACCGAGGCGCAACGCCGCATCACACCGGCCCAGTCGACCCTCACCCGGGACTACGCCCACCCGTCCCGGCTGCCCGTGCCCTTCACGGACGAGGCCGGGGCGCTGCGCTGGCTGGACGACCGGCGCGCCCACCTCATGGCGGTCCTGCGCCTGGCGGCCGAGCGTGACTGGCACGCCACGGCCTGGCAACTCGTGGACGCCATGTGGCCGTTGTTTCTCCGGCTGCGCCACTACGACCTGTGGATCGAGGCCCACCGCATCGGCCTGGAAGCCGCCCGCAGGGACGGACACCGCGAGGCCGAACGGCAGATGCTCAACTCCGGGGCCATCGGTCTGAGCGCCGCCCGCCGGCTGGACGACGCCGCCGAGTGGTACACGGCCTCCCTGCGTGCTGCCCGGGAGGCCGGCGACGCACGGGACGAGGGGCAGGCACTGCTCGGCCTCGGCGGCTGCCACTACGAGGCGGGACACTACGCGGAAGCCGTGCCGTACCTGGACCGCGCGGTGGCGACCTGGGAGGAGTGCGGCTACCGGCGCGGAGTCGCCCTCGCCCGAGTCCTGCTCGGCGAGGTCGCCCTCGCCCGGCGCGATCCCGAGCGGGCCGTCGACTGCTTCGCCCGGGCCCGGACCGAGCTCCTCGCCGTGTCCGACCCGCATGACGCGGCCCGCGCCCTCGCCTTCCTCGGCCGGGCCCGCGCCCGGACCGGCGACCACGAGACGGGCGCCGCGCAACTGGCGGAGGCGCTGGCCGTGTTCACGGCCTCCGGAGCCGTCCACTGGCAGGCCCGCACGCTGGAGATGCTCGGCGACACCGCGCGTGAACGGGGCGAGGACACGGCCGCCGAGGACTTCCACCGCCGGGCCCTCGCCCTGTACGAGACCACGAGCCCGGCGGACGCACGCCGGTTGCGGGGCTCGTAGGCACCGTCGCAGGCGCCGCTCCTCACGTGCCGTGCAGCACCCGGATGTCCTGGATCGACCCCAGCGTGTGTCCCGTCGCCAGCCAGGCGTGCAGACAGGACGCGAGCAACGGCTGGTCCGGCCGCACCCGGTGGGCCAGCGGCACCGCCGTCCGGGTCCTTCCCCCGGCGACCGCCCAGCCGCCCGCGGTCAGCGGCGCCGCCACCAGTCCGCATCCCGGATGAGCGGCCGCGATGTCGTCCAGCCGGCGTGCCGCGTCGGCGAACGCGCGCGGGCGCCGGTCATGCAGCACGTCGGCACAGACGGCGGGCCACCCGCTCCCGGGACGGAGCGCGGCCTCCGCGGCGACGTGCTCGTCCGTACCGCCCGTAGCGCCCATGTCGCCCATGTCGTCCGTGTCGTCCGTGTCGTCCGACGGGTCATCGGCAGCCGGCGCCGTGCGGCCGACGCGGGCCAGCAGGTCGTAGTGCCTCCCGGCCGAACGTACGCGGAGCCACAGGTCCGGCACGGCGTCGTGGCGGCGGACGGTGCCGGCGTGCGGCCGCGGCGTCTCCAGACGGACCGAGACGATGCGCATCACGCCGGAATCTCCCGGTGTCCGCGCGCCCACGCCGTCAGTGACGGCGGCTCCGGCAGGGTGGCCGTCTCCGGCTCGTGAGCGGGCCGGCCGAGCTCCAGCAGGCGGTACATGAGCCGCCGCATGTTGCGGTTGAAGCGGCCGGGCTCCGAGGTGATGCGCGCCGCGATCGCCGCGTACTCCTCCCGCCGGTATTCGGCAGCCGCGTAGTGCAGTTGGCCGAGGAGCGGATGCGCGGGGGACAGGAACGGCGCGGTCACGGCGAGCGCGGCGGCGGGCGAGGCGGGGTTGATCTCCCGCTCCGGCGCGCTCGCCAGCAGGATCGGCGCGCCGGTGAGCGTGCCGTACAGCGTCACGGAACCGTGGTCGCCGATGATCCAGTCCGCCGCGATCAGGACACTGCGCCAGTCCGCCTCCGGGGGCACGAGCGTGATGCCCCGCCCGGCGCAGCGCGCCAGCCACGCCCTGACCTGCCAGGCGCCGTGCCCCGACCACACGTTGGGATGAACCAGGACGACGCACCGGAACCGGCCGGGGGGCAGTTCCGCCACGAGCCGGGGCAGCAGGGCCTCGAGCCGGCCGAAGGACGAGCGAGTGCCCCACGTCGAGACCACGACCACCAGTTTCTCGCCGTCCGCGAGGCCCAGGGCCCGGCGGTAGTCCGCGCGCAGCGGCAGGCTCGCGGTGATCCGGTCGTGCGCCGGATCCCCCACGACGTGGGCGAGCGGGAGCGCCTCCGGGCAGTGCCGTGCCAGCTCGGCCAGTTCGGCGTGGTGGGGCACCACGACGGCGGCGGGCAGCCGGCCGCCGGGGGCGAGGTCCTGCCGGCGCAGCCCGGCCACACCGGTGTGCGGCCCCGAGTCCAGACGCTTGAGATAACCGGCCCCGTGCGGCAGCGTGATCAGCGGGGCGGAGATCCGCTCGACGCCGCGCGGCCCGGCCGCCAGGGCCAGGTCGAACGTCATCCGCACGGCCTCGTCCCAGGGCAGCACCGCGCCGCCCAGCAACTGCAGGAAGCGCGGCACCTCGTCCCCGAAGACGTGCGGCGGGGCGGTGAACACCACCTGTACCCGGAAGTCGGCCTCCAGCAGCGACAGGACGTCGACCAGCCGCTTTCCGTAGGTGAGGGTGTGCACGACGACCAGTACCGTCTTGCGCTCGACGAGCGTCAGCCACTCACGGCCCTCGACCGACGCTTCCGTGCCTTTCCGCAATGCCGACATGATGTCCCCCGTTGTCCGTGCGGGCCCGGCTCGGCCCGTTCGGCGAGCCTTTGCCCCCACCGGTGGACGGAAGACCTGCCGGGACCTTGCGGAAACCTTGCAACGGGCGGCTCGACGCGCCGGTGCCGGGCATCGCTCGTGCCCGCGGCCACGGGACCACGGTCGTGGGACCTCGGTAGTGATGCCGCGGCCACGGCACCGCCGTCAGGAGGCGCTCCCTGTCGCGGTCGTCAGGCGGCGCTCGCCGGTGCGGCCGTGGAGCCGCGGACCTCCAGCGCCGGTGCGGCGAGGTCGACCTGCGCGGGGCGGTCCGGGGCGTCCATGCGCTCCAGGAGGCGCTGGGCGGCCCGTCGGCCCACCTCGTGGCCGGCGTTGTCGACGGTGGTCAGCCACAGGTGCCGCAGGCGGGAGAGGTAGGTGTTGTCGTACCCGACGAGGGAGAGGTCGCGGGGGACTCGCAGGCCGCTCTCCTCGGCGGCGGACAGGGCGCCGACGCAGCTCATGTCGTTCACCGCGAACACGGCGGTGGGCCGCCGCGGGCGGCTCAGCAGCCGGACGGTGGCCCGGTAGCCGCCCTCCTCGGTGAGGTCGCCCTGCTCCACGACCGCCGTGGCGGCCAGCCCGTGCTCCCGCATGGTGGCCTCGAAGCTGCGGCGGCGCAGGTCGCCGACCGCGCCCCGGCCGGCGATGTGGGCGATGTGCCGGTGGCCGAGGGCGATCAGGTGCTCGGTGGCCAGGCGGGCACCGACCTCGTCGTCGCCCGCGACCAGGTCCACGCCGGGCAGCACCGGTTCGCGGGTGCCGGCCACGACGGTGGGGACCCGACCGGCGGCGGCGCGCAGCGCCCCCGGGTCGTGCAGGGTGCCGACGGCGACCAGGCCGTCGACGCGCAGCTCGGCGAAGGTCCTGGTGAGGTCCTCCCCGAGGCGCCGGTTGAGGTGGCCGTCGGCCAGCAGCGTGTGCAGGCCGCTGTCGTACAGGCGGGAGTTCAGACCGTCGAGCAGTTCCACGAACCAGGGGTTGCGCAGGTCGTTCAGGAGCACGCCGACGGTGCGGGTGCGCCGCTCGCTGAGGCTGCGCGCGGCCGCGTTGGGCCGGTAGCCGAGCTCCTCGACCGCGGCGAGCACCGCCGCCCGCTTCTCCGGCCGCACGCCCTTGGCGCCGCGCAGCACCAGCGAGACCAGGGACTTGGAGACGCCGGCCCGCGCGGCGACGTCACGGATGGTCGGAGCGGTCATGGTGTGGACCGTTCCATAGATGCTGTCGTGCTGTAAAGCCCCTGACGCCCCAGCCGCAGGCGCTTGACATCTCACGGAAGCGCCAACCATGGTGATTCCAGGCTTTTGGATCGGTCCAAAGAAGGGCTGTCATGGTGAATACGCTCGGCGTCGCCGTCGTGGGGTTCGGCTGGATGGGGCGCGTCCACACCCAGGCGTACAGCCGCCTGCCGCACCACTTCCCCGAGCTGCCGCTGCGGCCGGAACTGGTCGCCGTCGCCGACGAGGTGCCCGGCCGCGCCGAGGAGGCCGCGCGGCGCTACGGCTTCGCCTCCGCGCTCCGCGACTGGCGCGAGATCGCCGCCGATCCGCGGGTGGGGGCGGTGAGCATCACCGCCCCCAACTTCCTGCACCGCGAGATCGGCGTGGCGATGGCCGAGGCGGGCAAGCACATCTGGATCGAGAAGCCGGTGGGCCTGACCGCCGAGGACGCCCGCGCCGTCGCCGGCGCCGTCGCCGCTGCGGGCGTGCACGGCACGGTCGGCTTCAACTACCGCAACGCGCCCGCCGTCGAGGCGGCCCGCGAGCTGATCGCCGCCGGCGGGATCGGCGCCGTCACCCACGTGCGCATCCGGCTGTTCAGCGACTACGCCGCCCACCCCGAAGGCGCCCTGACCTGGCGCTACGAGCGCGGGCGCGGCGGCAGCGGAGTGCTGGGCGACCTCGCCTCGCACGGCGTGGACCTGGCCCGGTACCTGCTCGGCGACATCGCCTCCCTGACCGCCGACACGGCCGTCTTCGTCCCCGAGCGGGCGCGGCCGGCCGGCGCCACCGCCGGGCACACCCGGGCGGCCGGCGGCGAGCTCGGCCCGGTCGAGAACGACGACTACGTCAGCTGCCTGCTGCGCTTCGCCTCCGGCGCCCGCGGCGTCCTGGAGGCGTGCCGGGTCTCCGTCGGCGAGCAGAACAACTACGGCTTCGAGATCCACGGCACCACCGGAGCCCTCTTCTGGGACTTCCGCCGCATGGGCGAACTCGGCGTCAGCCGCGGCACCGAGTACCAGGACCAGCCCGTCACCACCCGCTACGTCGGCCCGGGCGACGGCGAGTACGCCGCGTTCCAGCCCGGCTCGGCCAACGCCATGAGCTACGACGACCTCAAGGTCGTGGAGGCCCGCCACTTCCTGCGCTCCATCGCCGAGGGCGGCGCACACGGGGCGACACTGGACGACGCGGTCGCGAGCGCGGTGGCACTCGACGCCATGACGCGCTCCGCCGAACGGGGGACCTGGGTCACTCTGGACTGAGACCACGAAACCCCCGAAACCCCAGGTCAACGACGCTCGGGCGGGTGCGGGACAGGCCACGTCGGCCGAGAAAAACGCATGGACCGCGTCGGCGGCGTCGCGGGACACTTCGAGGCCTTGCGGCGGCACGTGGCGGGCTGCCGTACGACGTCTCGGGGTGGTCATGGGATCGGCTGAATCACACGCGCCGGGCAGGGGCTCGGTGCTGCTCGCACTGCGGTACTACGGACGGGAGCTGACCCGGCTGAGGTGGCTCACGCTGCCGGCGATGCTGTTACCGGCCCTCGGCAACATCGGCATCAACTACCTCGCGCCGCTGGCCGTCGCGAAGCTCGCCGGACGCATCGCCGGCGGCGCGAGACTCACCCTCCACGCGGCGCTGCCCTACGTCCTCGCCTTCGCCGGCGTGCTGCTGCTCGCGGAGGTGCTGTGGCGCGTCGGCCTGCACTGCCTCAACCGCCTCGACGCCCTCGGCATCGAGCACCTGTACGTGATCGGCATGGACGAACTGTTCGCGAAGGACGCCGCGTTCTTCCACGACAACTTCGCCGGGTCGTTGACCAAGCGGGTGCTCAGCTTCGCCTCCCGCTTCGAGGCGTTCGTCGACACTGTCACGTTCCAGATCGTGGGCAGCCTGGTGCCGCTGTTGTTCGGGTCGGTGGTGCTGTGGCGCTACGACCCGTGGCTCGTCGTCGGGCTGCTGGTGATGATCACCGTCACGGCACTGTGCGTGGCGCCCCTCATCCGGCGCCGTCAGACGCTGGTGCGCCGGCGCGAGGAGGCGATCGCGCGGGTGTCAGGGCATGTCGCCGACAGCCTGATGAACATGGACACCGTCCGGGCGTTCGCCGCCGAGGAACGCGAGGCCGCCGAGCACCGCTCCCGCGTGGCGCACTCCCGGCGCCTGACGCTGAAGTCGTGGGACTACGGCAACCTGCGCATCGACACGCTGGTCGCGCCGCTGTCCGTGCTGACCAACGCGCTGGGCCTGCTGCTCGCGATCGCGCTCGGCGGGGGCGGCCACAGCGTGGAGGCGGTCGTGGTCGCCTTCACCTACTACACCAACGCGACGCGGATCATGTTCGAGTTCAACCAGATCTACCGGCGCCTGGAGAGCGCCATGACGGAGGCGGCGCAGTTCACCGAGCTGCTGCACACCCCGCCGACCGTCCTCGACCCGCCGTCGCCGCAACCCCCACCGACCCGCGCCGCCGACATCCGCTTCGAGCGCGTCACCTTCGCCCACGCGGGCGCCGAACCGCTCTTCGAGGGCCTGGACCTGGACGTGCCCGGCGGGGCGCGGATCGGCCTGGTCGGCAGGTCCGGCGGCGGCAAGTCCACCCTCACCCGGCTGCTGCTGCGGATGACGGACATCGACGCCGGCCGGATCCTGATCGGGGGCCGCGACATCAGCCGGCTCCGCCAGGCCGACCTGCGCGGACTGATCGCCTACGTGCCGCAGGAACCGGCGATGTTCCACCGCACGCTGCGGGAGAACATCGCCTTCGCCCGACCGGACGCCAGCGACGCCGAGATCCGCGCCGCGGCCGAGGCGGCGCACGTCACGGAGTTCGCCGACGCGCTGCCGGAGGGCCTGGAGACCATGGTCGGCGAACGCGGCGTCAAGCTGTCCGGCGGACAGCGCCAGCGCGTCGCGCTCGCCAGGGCGATCCTGCGCGACGCGCCGATCCTGCTGCTGGACGAGGCGACCAGCGCCCTGGACTCGGAGAGCGAGGTCCTGGTCCAGGAGGCGCTGTGGCGGCTGATGGAGGGGCGGACGGCGCTCGTGGTGGCGCACCGGCTCAGCACGGTCGCCGCCATGGACCGGCTCGTCGTCCTGGACCGCGGCCGGATCGTCGAGCAGGGCACCCACCAGGAACTGCTCGCGCGGGACGGCGCCTACGCGCGGCTGTGGCAGCACCAGTCGGGCGGCTTCCTCGACGACAGCCCCGGCGCCTCCGTCACGGTCTGACCAGGAGCTGGAAGTCGAACGCGTACCGGGAGGCGCGGTAGATGTGCGTCCCGTACTCGACCGGCCGGCCGGTGTCGTCGTACGCGGTGCGCTGCATGGTCAGCAGGGCGGCGCCCTCCTTCTCGCCGAGGCGGGCGGCCTCCTCGGCGGTGGCGCAGCGGGCGCCGACGGTCTGCCGGGCGCTGTGCAGGGTGATGCCGGCGGTGCGCATCAGCCGGTACAGGCCCGTCGACTCCAGCCGGGCGGTGTCGAGTTCGAGCAGGGAGGCGGGGAGGTAGTTGCACAGGAACGCCACCGGATGGCCGTGCGTGCTGCGCAGCCGCTCCAGGGCGACGACCTCGCCGCCCTCCGCGACACCGAGCGCGGCCGCCACCTCGGCGGACGCCGGCTGGTGCTCGTGGCGCAGCACCTCGGTGGTCGGCCCCTGCCCGGCCGCCTCCAGGTCGTCGTAGAGGCTGCTGAGCTCCAGCGGGCGCTTGACCTGGCTGTGCACCACCTGGGTGCCGACGCCCCGGCGGCGCACCAGCAGCCCCTTGTCGACCAGGGACTGGATCGCCTGGCGGACGGTGGGCCGGGACAGGCCCAGACGGCCGGACAGGTCGACCTCGTTGCCCAGCAGGTTGCCCGGGGCGAGGACCCCGTGCTCGATCGCCGCCTCCAGCTGCTGCGCGAGCTGGTAGTACAGCGGCACGGGACTGCCCCGGTCCAGGGCGAAGTCCAGCGAGTCGAGCGCGGCGGCGTTCGTGGCACGTGCGGAGCCACTGGTCCTCGCCATGGCCGTACCTCCCTGTGATGGTGTGTCAGGAGTGGCTGGGGAAACCGAAGGGCCTTATCCGAAAGCGGAGTTCAGAGGTGGTGGCGGCGGTCGGCGACCTGGCGGTCGTACGCCTCGCGGGCCCGCACCGCGGCCTCGCGGGAGGCGGTCTCGGCGACCGGCACGTCCCACCAGGCCTCGGCCGGGGGAGCGGCCGGGCCGGCGGTGCCCGTCTCGACGTACACGCACGTCGGCCGGTCGGAGTCGCGGGCCGCGGCGAGCGCCGCGCGCAGCTCGCCGGCCGTCCCGGCGCGCAGCACGTCCATGCCGAGGCTGCCCGCGTTGGCGGCCAGGTCGACCGGGAGCGGGTCGCCGGTGAAGGTGCCGTCGGCGGCGCGGTAGCGGTAGGCGGTGCCGAAGCGCTCGCCGCCGACGCTCTCCGACAGGCCGCCGATGGAGGCGTAGCCGTGGTTCTGGATGAGCAGCAGGTTGACCGGCAGGCCCTCCTGCACGGCCGTGACGATCTCGGTCGGCATCATCAGGTAGGTGCCGTCGCCGACCAGCGCCCACACCGGGGTGCCGGGCGCGGCCTGCTGGACGCCGATCGCGGCCGGGATCTCGTAGCCCATGCACGAGTAGCCGTACTCCAGGTGGTACTGGCGCGGACTGCGCGCCCGCCACAGCTTGTGCAGGTCGCCGGGGAGCGAACCGGCCGCGTTGATCACCACGTCGTCGTCACCGACGACCGCGTCCAGCGCGCCGAGCACCTGCGTCTGGGTGGGCACGGCGCTGTCGTCGTCCGAGCGGTAGGCGGCCTCCACCACCCGCTCCCAGCGCTCCTTGCCGGCCCGGTACCCGGCCTCGTAACCGGCGTCGACGCGGTGCCCGGCGAGCGCCTCGGCCAGCCGCTCCAGACCGGCCCGCGCGTCGCACACCACCGTCCGCGCGGCCAGCTTGTGCGCGTCGAACGCGGCGATGTTGAGGTTGACGAACCGCACGGCCGGGTCCTGGAAGAGGGTGCCGGAGGCGGTGGTGAAGTCCGTGTACCGGGTGCCGACGCCGATCACCAGGTCGGCGGTGCGGGCGACGTCGTCGCAGACGGCCGTGCCGGTGTGGCCGATGCCGCCGAGGTCGGCGGGGTGGTCGTGGCGCAGCGAGCCCTTGCCCGCCTGCGTGGAGGCGACGGGGATGCCGGTGGCGTCCACCAGCGCCTTCAGCGCCTCCTCCGCCTCGCTGTGGTGGACGCCGCCGCCCGCGACGATCAGCGGGCGGCGCGCCGCGCGGATCGCGTCGACGGCCGCGGCCAGCTCGGCCGGGTCCGGCGCGGGCCGTCGTACGTGCCAGACGCGCTCGGCGAAGAACTCCTCCGGCCAGTCGTACGCCTCGGCCTGCACGTCCTGGGGCAGGGCCAGCGTCACTGCGCCGGTCTCGGCCGGGTCGGCGAGGACGCGCACGGCGTTCAGCGCCGAGGGGATCAGGGCCTCGGGGCGGGTGACGCGGTCGAAGTACCGGGAGACCGGGCGCAGGGTGTCGTTGACCGAGACATCGGCCTCGGTGGGGTGCTCCAGCTGCTGCAGCAGCGGGTCGGCGGCGCGGGTGGCGAAGTAGTCGCCGGGCAGCAGCAGGACCGGCAGCCGGTTGACGGTGGCCAGCGCGGCGCCGGTGACCAGGTTGGTGGCGCCGGGGCCGATGGAGGTGGTCACGGCCTGCGCGGACAGGCGGTTGAGCTGCCGGGCGTAGCCGACGGCCGCGTGCACCATGGCCTGCTCGTTGCGGCCCTGGTGGTACGGCATCGCCGCGTCCGGTCCGACGCCCGCCTCCAGCAGGGCCTGGCCGATGCCCGCCACGTTGCCGTGCCCGAAGATGCCCCAGGTGCCGGCGATCAGCCGGCGCCGGACGCCGTCGCGCTCGGTGTACTGGACGGACAGGAAGCGCACCAGGGCCTGCGCGACGGTCAGGCGGCGGGTGGGGGTGCTCATCAGGACTTCTCCGGTGCCGTGTAGAGGGGGAGACGGGGGTCGACGGGCTGGTCGGGCCAGGTGCCGCGGATCCAGGCGTGATCGGGGTGGTCGCAGATCAGCCAGGCGCGCTCGGCCTCGGGACCCGCCATGACGTTGAGGTAGTACATGTGGTGGCCGGGCACCGCCATCGACGGCCCGTGCCAGCCGTCCGGGATGAGGACGACGTCGCCGTCGCGCACCTCGGCCAGGACGTCGGTGCCCCGGCCGTGGCCTGAGGGCGAGACGCGCTGGTAGCCGAGACCGGGAACGGCGTCGTGGGCGGCGAACTCGAAGTAGTAGATCTCCTCGAGCACCGACTCCTCGCCGGGGCGGTGCTCGTCGTGCTTGTGCGGCGGGAACGACGACCAGTTGCCGCCCGGTGTGATCACCTCGACCGCGATGAGCTTGTCGCACTCGAAGACGTTGGCCGCGCCGAAGTTGTTCACCTGGCGGCTGCTGTTGCCGGTGCCACGCAGTTCGACCGGCACCGACGAGGCGGGGCCGTAACGGGCGGGCAGCCGGCGGGTGCAGCGCGCCCCGGTGAGCGCGAACCGCCCGCCGCCGGGGGACGAGACGGTCACCCGGGCGTCCCGCGGCACGTAGGCGAAGTCGCTGACGGCCGTGAACACGCTTTCGCGGCCGGTGAGTTCGAAGGTGTCGTGGCCGAAGTCGTCGTCGGCGGCGACGGTGCAGCCGCCGGACAGCGGCAGCACGATCCACTCGCTCTCCCCCGTCTCGAAGGTGTGCGTGCCGCCCGGCGGGAGCCGGAGCACGCGCAGGCTGGAGTAGCCCCAGCCGGCCTTCTCGGGGGTGACGTCCACGGCGTACGGGCCGCTGCCGGCCTTTCGGGCGGGAAGGTGATACGTCATCGGTTCCTCCGGGTCACGACGGGCGGATCGGCGGGCGGATCGGCGAGCTCGTCAGAGGTCACAGCACAGGTCACAGCACAGGTCACGGCACGGGGCGCAGCACAGGCCACGGCTCCGGGCACGGCACAGCGCACGGCACGACGGCGCTTCACAGCAGCCCCACGGCCGTGTCGACCGCGCTCTCCACGCTGCCCTCGGCCGGGTAGAGCAGCGAACGGCCGACGACCATGCCCATGACGGTGGGCAGCCGCAGGGCCTTGCGCCAGCGTTCGTAGGCGCCTTCCTGGTCGTCGCCGACCTCGCCGCCGAGCAGGACGGCCGGCAGGGTGGACGTCTCCAGCACCTCGCCCATGTCGTCGGGGTCCTCGGTGACGGGCAGTTTCAGCCAGGTGTAGGCGGAGGTGCCGCCCAGCCCCGAGGCGATGGCGATGGACCGGGTGACGGCCTCGGCAGACAGGTCGTTGCGCACCCGGCCCTCGACACGGCGGGAGACGAAGGGCTCCACGAACAGCGGGAGCCGGTGCGCGGCCATCGCGTCGACGGCGCGGGCGGCCGACTCCAGCGTGGTCAGCGACCCGGGGTCGTCATAGTCGACGCGCAGCAGCAGCTTGCCGGCGTCGAAGCGGAGCCGGGCGATGTCCTCGGCGCGGTGGCCGGTGAAGCGGTCGTCCATCTCGAAGGCCGCGCCCGCCAGGCCGCCGCGGTTCATGGAGCCCATGACGACCTTGTTCTCCAGCACGCCGAGCAGGAGGAGGTCCTCCAGGATGTCGGCGGTGGCCAGCACCCCGTCGACGCCGGGCCGGGACAGCGCCGTGCAGAGACGTTCCAGCAGGTCCGCCCGGTTGGCCATGGCCAGGCGCCGGTCGCCCACGCCGAGGGCGCCGCGCGCCGGGTGGTCGGCGGCCACGATCATGAGGCGGCCGCTGTCGCCGAGCAGGGGCCGGCGCACCCGGCGGGCGGCGGCCTCGGCGACGGCCTCGGGGTGCCGGGCCCTGACCGAGACGAGGTCGGGGATGCTGATGGTCAAGACGAAAGCTCCGTTCGGGGAGTTCAGGCGGCGGCGCGGGCGAGCAGGTCGCCGACCTCCGCCGCGGTCGGCATCGCGGAGGAACAGGCCAGCCGGGAGGCGACGAGGGCGCCGGCGGCGTTGGCGTACCGCATGGTCTTCTCCAGCGTCCAGCCGGACAGCAGCCCGTGGACCAGCGAGCCGCCGAACGCGTCGCCCGCGCCGAGACCGTTGGCGACCTCGACGGGCACCGGCGGGACCTCGGCGGTGGTGCCGTCGCGGTGCACCGCGAGCACCCCCTCGGGCCCCTGCTTCACCACCGCCAGCTCCACGCCCGCCGCCAGCAGCGCGGCCGCGCAGGCGCGCGGCTCGCGGACACCGGTGGCGATCTCGCACTCGTCGAGGTTGCCGACCGCGACCGTGGCATGGCGCAGGGCCTGCGCGTAGTACGGGCGGGCCTCCTCGGCGTCGCGCCAGAACACCGGGCGCCAGTCCAGGTCGAAGACCGTGGTCCCGGCCCTGCCGCGGGCCTCGAGCGCGGCGAGCGTGGCGGAGCGGCTGGGCTCCTCGCTCAGTCCGGTGCCGGTGATCCACAGGACGCGGGCCGCGCGGATGGCGGAGAGGTCCAGTTCACCGGCGTGTATCTCCAGGTCAGGGGCCTTGGGCTGGCGGTAGAAGTACAGCGGGAAGTCGTCCGGCGGGAAGATCTCGCAGAACGTCACCGGCGTCGGGTAGGCGTCCACCGGCGTCACCCAGCGGTCGTCGACGCCGAACTCCCGCAGCGCCCGGTGCAGATAGGCGCCGAAGGGATCGTTCCCGGTGCGGCTGATCAGCGCGGTGTGCCGGCCGAGCCGCGCGGCGGCGACCGCCACGTTCGCGGCCGAACCGCCGAGGAACTTGCCGAAGGTCTCCACGTGCGTGAGGGGCAGGCCCGACTGCATAGGATAGAGATCGACTCCGAGACGGCCCATAGTGATCAAGTCGAAGGACTGGACGACGGACTCCAACGGCTCAGCCATGCGCGACGCTCCTCGAGCTGTGCTGGGGACGCGGGGGCCCGTGGGCCTCCCGCCTCCCAGGTGTAGGCCGCCGTGGCCGACGCTGTCAATAGTTTGTACGGACATTCGGACCTGCAAGTGAAATGATGTCTTAACAAAGTATTGACAGCGAGCGCGCCAAGGGATTGGATCCCGTCCCAGCACGACCGCCGCTTCCGCGGCTCACGACCCGGACCCGCACCGCAGGTCCGGGCCCCGGATCCCGACGATCCGCCGGCATTCCCCGTCTCCCCCCGTCGCACAGTGAGGTGCAGGACAGATGGAACGCTCTTCTCTCTCCCGCAGACTGGCCCCCGCGGTGGCCCTGGCAGCTGCGGCGGCACTGACCGTCGCGGGCTGCTCCAGCAGCTCCGGAGGCAAGAAGGCCGAGGAGAGCGCGGACGGCGCCTCCGCGGGCAAGGCCACCACGCCCCGCATGACGGTCGCCCTGGTCACCCATCAGTCGCCCGGTGACACCTTCTGGGACATCGTCCGCAAGGGCGCCGAGGCCGCCGCCGCCAAGGACAACATCAAGCTCGTCTACTCCGCGGACCCGAGCGCCGGCGCCCAGGCCACCCTGGTCCAGAACGCCATCGACCAGAAGGTCGACGGCATCGCCATCACCCTCGCCAAGCCCGACGCCATGAAGGACGTCGTGTCCAAGGCGACCCAGGCGAACATACCCGTCGTCGGCCTCAACTCCGGTGTCAGCGACTGGAAGAAGCTCGGCCTGATGGAGTTCTTCGGCCAGGACGAGACCGTGGCCGGCGAGGCGTTCGGCAAGAAGCTCAACGAACTCAAGGCCAAGCACGCCGTCTGCGTCGTCCAGGAGCAGGGCAACGTCGGCCTGACCCAGCGCTGCGACGGCCTGAAGAAGACCTTCTCCGGCAAGACCGACGTGCTGTACGTCAACGGCACCGACATGCCGTCCGTGAAGTCGACCATCACCGCCAAGCTCAAGCAGGACAAGTCCATCGACTACGTCGCCACCCTCGGCGCCCCGTTCGCGCTGACCGCGGTGCAGTCGGTGTCCGACGCCGGCAGCAAGGCCAAGATCGCGACCTTCGACCTGAACAAGGACCTGACCGGCGCCATCAGCAAGGGCACCATCCAGTTCGCCGTGGACCAGCAGCCCTGGCTCCAGGGCTACCTGGCGATCGACTCGCTGTGGCTGTACAAGAACAACGGCAACTACATGGGCGGCGGCGAGCAGCCCGTGCTGACCGGTCCCGCCTTCGTGGACAAGTCCAACGTCGACGCGGTCGCCAAGTACGCCGCGAAGGGCACTCGGTGATGAGTATGACCCAGGACGCCGAGCCGGCGGTGACCACACCGCCGGCCTCCGGCCCCGGCAAGGAAACCGACGGGCGCACCGCCCGTCGCCCCCTGGCGCTCAGGCTGCTGGCCCGCCCCGAGGTGGGCGTCTTCCTCGGCGCCGTAGCGGTGTACCTCTTCTTCCTCGTCACCGCCCCGCCGGTGCGCGACGGATCCTCGATGGCGAACGTGCTCTACCAGTCGTCGACCATCGGCATCATGGCGCTTCCGGTGGCGCTGCTGATGATCGGCGGGGAGTTCGACCTGTCGTCCGGTGTCGCCGTGATCACCTCGGCGCTGACCGCGAGCATGCTGAGCTACCAGCTGACCGTGAACGTCTGGGTCGGCGTGGTCCTCGCGCTCGCCGTGTCCCTCGCGGTCGGCTTCTTCAACGGCTGGATGGTGGTCAAGACCGGCCTGCCCAGCTTCCTGATCACCCTGGGCAGCTTCCTGATCCTGCAGGGCGTCAACCTCGCGGTGACCAAGCTGGTCACCGGCAACGTGGCCACCGACGACATCAGCGACATGGACGGCTTCGACCAGGCGAAGAAGATCTTCGCGTCGACCTTCGAGGTCGGCGGCGTCCAGGTCAAGATCACCGTGGTCTACTGGCTGGTCTTCGCCGCCCTGGCCACCTGGGTGCTGCTGCGCACCAGGTACGGCAACTGGATCTTCGCCGTCGGCGGCAACAAGGAGTCCGCGCGGGCCGTCGGCGTGCCCGTGAACTTCACCAAGATCTCGCTGTTCATGCTGGTCGGCTTCGGCGCCTGGTTCGTCGGCATGCACCAGCTCTTCACCTTCAACACCGTGCAGTCCGGCGAGGGCGTGGGCCAGGAGCTGATCTACATCTCCGCGGCCGTGATCGGCGGCTGCCTGCTGACCGGCGGCGCCGGCTCGGCGATCGGCCCGGTCTTCGGCGCCTTCATGTTCGGCATGGTGCAGCAGGGCATCGTCTACGCCGGCTGGAACCCCGACTGGTTCAAGGCGTTCCTCGGCGCGATGCTGCTCGGCGCGGTGCTGATCAACCTGTACATCCAGCGCACGGCGACCCGGAGGTGACCGACATGACGACAGCCGACGAAGCCGGCACCCACGGCGCCATCATCGCCGACACCGCCGCCGACGACGGGGACGGGGCGATCGTCGAACTGCGCCGCGCGGGCAAGTCCTACGGCAACATCCGCGCCCTGCACGGCGTCGACCTGAAGGTGTACCCCAGCCAGGTCACCTGCGTGCTCGGCGACAACGGCGCCGGCAAGTCCACCCTCATCAAGATCATCTCGGGTCTGCACCAGCACACCGAGGGCGAGTTCCTCGTCGACGGCGCACCGGTGCGCTTCTCCACCCCCCGCGAGGCGCTCGACAAGGGCATCGCCACCGTCTACCAGGACCTCGCGGTCGTCCCGCTGATGCCGGTGTGGCGCAACTTCTTCCTCGGCTCGGAGATGACCAAGGGCCCCTGGCCGCTGCGCCGCCTCGACATCGAGAAGATGAAGAGGACGGCCGACCACGAGCTGCGCGAGATGGGCATCGTCCTGGACGACCTGGAGCAGCCCATCGGCACCCTCTCCGGCGGTCAGCGCCAGTGCGTGGCCATCGCCCGCGCCGTCTACTTCGGCGCCCGCGTGCTGATCCTGGACGAGCCGACCGCCGCCCTCGGCGTCAAGCAGTCCGGCGTGGTGCTCAAGTACATCGCCGCCGCCCGCGACCGCGGCCTCGGCGTCATCTTCATCACCCACAACCCCCACCACGCCTACATGGTCGGCGACCACTTCAGCGTGCTGCGCCTGGGCACCCTGGAGATGTCCGCGTCCCGCGACCAGGTCAGCCTCGAGGAACTCACCAACCACATGGCCGGCGGCGCCGAACTCGCCGCGCTCAAGCACGAGCTCGCGCAGGTCCGCGGTGTCGACGTCGAGGAACTCCCCGAAGAGGACGCCCTCACCGCACCCGGCGCGGCCGCACCCGAAGGGAAGTCCTGACATGCCCGCTGCGCTGGACCGCATCCGGGTCGGTTCCGCACCCGACTCCTGGGGCGTCTGGTTCGCCGACGACCCCCTGCAGGTGCCCTGGGAACGCTTCCTGGACGAGGTCGCCGAGGCCGGCTACTCCTGGATCGAGCTCGGCCCCTACGGCTACCTGCCGACCGACCCGGCCCGGCTCACCGACGAGGTGAACAAGCGGAACCTGAAGGTCTCCGCCGGCACCATCTTCTGCGGACTGCACCGCGGCCCGGCCGAATGGGACGGCACCTGGGAGCAGGTCAGCCGGGTCGCGGCGCTCACCCAGGCGATGGGCGCCGAGCACCTGGTCGTCATCCCGTCCTTCTGGCGGGACGACAAGACCGCCGAGATCCTCGAGCCCCCGGAGCTGACCGGCGAGCAGTGGGCCCACCTCACCAAGGGCATGGAACGGCTCGGCCACGAGGTGAAGGAGACGTACGGCCTCGACATCGTCGTGCACCCGCACGCCGACACCCACATCGACACCGAGGCGCACGTCGAGCGCTTCCTCGACTCGACCGACTCCGGCCTGGTCAACCTCTGCCTCGACACCGGGCACTACGCCTACTGCGGCGGCGACAGCGTCAAGCTGATCGAGACCTACGGCGAACGCATCGGCTACCTGCACCTCAAGCAGGTGGACCCGGAGATCCTCGCCGACGTGCGGGCGAACGAGGTGCCGTTCGGCCCGGCCGTGCAGCGCGGCGTGATGTGCGAACCGCCCTCCGGCGTGCCGGAACTGGGTCCGGTGCTGGAGGCGGCGCAGCGGCTCGGCGTGGACCTGTTCGCGATCGTCGAGCAGGACATGTACCCGTGCGAGCCGGACAAGCCGCTGCCCATCGCGGTGCGCACCCGCAAGTTCCTGAGGTCCTGCGGAGCCTGACCGCCCGAAGGGGGACGACCATGGCACAGCCCGGCACACTGCGCGTCGCCGTCGTCGGCACCGGCAGGATGGGCGCCGACCACGTCCGCCGGATCCAGGAGGTCACCAGCGGCGCCCGGGTGACCGCCGTCGTCGACGTCGACGCGGAACGCGCCAAGGCCGTCGCGGCCGGCGTCGACGGCTGCACCCCGTACACCGATCCGGCCGCGGCGATGGCGGCGGCCGACGTCGACGCCGTGCTGATCGCCTCCCCGGGGCCCGCTCACGAGGCGGCGCTGCTGACGGCGTTCGCGCACGACCTGCCCGTGCTGTGCGAGAAGCCGCTCACCCCGGACGCGGCCTCCGCCCTGCGGGTGCTCGAAGCCGAGCGGTCCCTGGGCCGGCGCCGCGTCCAGGTCGGCTTCATGCGGCGCTACGACGCCGAGTACCTGAAACTCAAAACCCTGCTGGACAGCGGCCAGTTGGGCCGGCCGCTGCTGCTGCACCACCGGCACCGCAACGTCGCCTCCCCGCCCGGCTGGCGCAGCGAGATGCTCGTCAACGACTCCGTCGTGCACGAGATGGACGTCACGCGCTGGCTGCTCGGCCACGAGATCACGGCCGTGACGGTGCTGCGCCCGACGCCGTCCGCGAACGCCCCGGACGGGATGCAGGACCCGCAGTTCGTGGTGTTCGAGACCGACGGCGGCGCGGTCGTCGACGTCGAGATCTTCGTCAACTGCGGCTTCGGCTACCAGGTCCAGGCCGAGGCGGTCTGCGAACGCGGCACCGCCCGGATCGGCGACGGCCACGCCATGGTCACCAACATGGCGGGCCGCTGGGGCGGCACCATCGCCCAGGACTACCTCGACCGCTTCGCCGACGCCTACGACCGCGAGGTCCAGGCGTGGGTGGACGCCACCCGCCGCGGCGAGGTCACCGGCCCCAGCGTGTGGGACGGCTACGCCGCGGCGGCGGTCAGCGAGGCCGGCGTGCGCGCCCTGGAGCAGGGCGGCCGGGCCGAGGTGGAACTCGTGGAGCGGCCGCCGCTGTACCGGTGACGCGCCGGCCGCCCCGGCGCGTCACCGGCCGGCGGTGAAGCCCGCGAGGGGGCAGGTGAAGACGACCCGTGGCCGGCCGGGGCCGTTGTAGTCCTCCGCGACCCGGACGTCGAAGCCCAGGCTGCGGTGGAAGGCGAGGGAGCCCTCGTTGCCCACCGTGGTGATCGCCTTCAGCCGGACGGCGCCCTGCCGGCCGGCCGCCTCGGCGAAGGCCTCGTACAGGGCGCGGCCCAGCCCGGCGCCGCGGGCGTCGTCGCGGGTCGCGACCAGATGTACGTACCCGGTGCCGTCCGGGGTGACGAAGCCGATCAGGTAGCCGAGGACGCCGTCGTCCGACCGGGCGACCAGGCAGGTCCGCCCGAACTCGTGCACCAGCGGCAGCAGATGCAGCGCCCGCAGGTCACGCTCGCCCCAGTAGCGGGCGTGATCGTCGAGGGCCTGCTGGATGTCGGCGACCTGCGCGGGGACGATCCGGGCGGCAGCCGCGGCACCGGTCACGCGGCCGTCGGCCGCGCGGTCGTCGGTCGCGCCGCCGCCGGTCGCGCCGCCGCCGGTCATGCGGTCGCCGGTCGTACGGTCGCCGGTCGTGCGGTCGGTCATCCGGCGGTCCGTCCGGCGTCCGTGCGCGGCCGGGGTGCGAAGCCCGCGGCCCGGTAGCAGTCGTCGATCAGCGTCATCGTCGCCACCGCGTCGTCCGCGTCCAGCGGCAGCGGCACGCCGTCGCGTACCCGGGCGGCGAAGGCGTCCAGCTGGTAGGCGTACGACGACCGGGTGCCGAGCCGTTCCGTCCGCTCGCCGTCCGCGGTGCGCACCACGACCCGGTCGTCCCGGTGCGGCAGCACGAAGTTCGGGGCGGCCGCCTCACCGAGGCTGCCGACGATCCGGCAGCTCATCTCCAGCTCCCCGTAGGCCATGTGGCAGCGCGCGGAGGCGGTGGCCCCGCCGGGGAAGGCCAGTTCGGCGTCCAGCCACTCGTCGACGCCGGGCGCGCCGCCGCGCTCACCGCCGCGCGCGGAGACGAGCCGTGGCGCGCCGCCCGCGAGGGGCGCGAGCATCCGCGCGGCGTGCAGGGCGTAGCAGCCCAGGTCCATCAGGGCGCCGCCGGCCAGCGGCAGCGACCAGCGCGGGTCGCCGTCCGGCGGGGCGGGCGTCGCGACCAGGGCCTCGAACCGCCGCAGCTCGCCCAGTTCGCCGCTCGCCAGGATCTCGTGCAGGCGGCGGGTGACCGGGTGGAAGAGGTAGTGGAAGCCCTCCAGGAAGACCGTCCCGGCCTTCGCGGCGGCCTGCCGCACCTCGGCGGCCTCCGCGGCGTCGCTCGCCGACGGCTTCTCGGTCAGGACGTGCTTGCCGGCCGCGAGGGCGGCGAGGTTCCACGGCCCGTGCAGGCCGTTGGGGAGCGGGTTGTAGACCACCTCGACCTCGGGGTCGGCGAGCAGGCCGGCGTACGAGCCGAGCACCCGCTCCACGCCGTGCTCCGCGGCGAAGGACGCGGCCCGGGAGCGGTCCCGGGCCGCCACCGCGACGAGGCGGTGGCCGCCGGCCCGGGCCGGGTCGGCGAGCGCGCGCCCGGTGATCCGCGCGGCTCCCAGTATTCCGATGCGCAGGGGCTCCCGGTCCGGTCCGCTCATGCCGTGCGTTCCTCCTCGGTCGTGGCGGGAGTGTCCTCCCGCCGGGTCGGTGTGCCGTCCGCCGCCGGGAAGCGGCGGCGGACGAGGTCCTGGGCGTGCGCGACGACGCACTCGACCAGTTCGAAGGCGGGCAGGCCGCCGACATGGTACGTGCGCATCCGGCCCTGGAGCGCGGCGAGCCGGTCCAGGGCGCCGGCCGCGAGGTCGTCGCCGCCGAAGTGCGGCATGAACGCCCACCGGCGCCGCAGGTGCACCCGCTCCAGCCGGCCGCCCAGCTCGGCGACGTCGTCCGGCAGCAGCGCGGCGACGTCCTCGGGACGGCCGTAGGAGTAGAAGGTCCGCACGTCGCTGCCGGGGTAGCGGTGGTGGTACGACACACAGTGACCGGCCGCCTCGCGGGTCGCCGTGTGCCGGTCCAGGAAGTAGAAGGCGTCCTCCGGCAGGCCGGGGGCGGTGGCCAGGGTGGTGTGGTAGGCGTTGCTGCGCATCCGGGCGGCGAGGTCGCGTTCCTCGTCGGTGGCGTCCAGGACCGGCAGGATCCGGTCCAGGGGGACGGCCAGCACCAGGTCGTCGGCGTCCACCGGGCCCCCGTCGGTGTGCACCCGTACCCCGTCCGCGTGCCGCTCGACCGACCCGACCCGCACTCCGCACCGCACGTCTTCCAGCTCCTCGGCGACGCGGCTCCACAGGGTGGCGAACCCGCCGGCCACCGTGAACGTGCCCGAGTGGCCCAGCAGTTCCGGCCCGTCCGACAACAGCCCCGTCATCTCGGCGTACTTGACGAAGTACAGCGCGGGCACGTCGTCGTCCAGGTGGCCGTAGCCGGCCGCCGTGAACCCGGTGCCGAACGATTCGGCCATGGACCGCAGTCCGTGCTCGGCGAGCCATTGGGCGACGGGAGCGGCGAGCGCCTTCGCGGAATGGGCGAGCCCGGGTTCGGCGATGCGCGGGAACTCGCGCTCGCGCAGCGCCCGGTAGCGGGCGAACGCCTCGTCGCGCAGGAACGGCATCGTCTGCCGGCTCGCGGTGCGCTCCGCGACGTTCAGGACGCGGTAGCGGGTGGTGCGCTCCGTCTTGACGCCCAGCTCGGTCACCAACTCCGCCACCCGCTCGTACCGGTTGGTGCAGATGTGGCCGCCCAGGTCGTAGGCCAGGCCGTCGACGTGCACGCTCCGGCACTTGCCGGCCACGTCGTCCAGCTCCTCCAGGACGGTCACCCGGTGTCCGGCGCGCTCCAGTTCCCGGGCGGCGGTCAGACCGCCGGGACCCGCGCCGATCACGACCACGCTGCGCGGGCCGGGGCCGGGTAACTCGTCGGGTAAGAGGGCAGGTCGGTGGACGGCGTGGCCGCTGGTCATGGTCGTCGCTCCTCGGTCGGTGGTGCGCGGACGGTCTCGTGGTCGCCGTGCGGGCGAACCACAAGACCGTAGACGCACTCCGGGAGCGCGGCCACGCCGCCCCGGCCTCAGCCGGCGCGCACCTCGGCGATCGTCACCGGCCGGTGCTCGTGCAGCGACAGGGTGCACGCCTCCGCGATCCAGCCGGCCTCCAGCGCGTCCGCGACCGTGCAGGGGGAGGTCCGGGTACCGGCCACGACCTCGGTGAACGCGGTGAGTTCGGCGCGGTAGGCCTCGGTGAAGCGGTCCATGAAGAAGTCGTGCGGGGTGCCCGCGGGGAAGGTCACGCCGGGCTCGACGGAACGCAGCGGCAGCTTGTCCTCCAGGCCGACGGCGATGGAGTCCGCGAATCCGTGGATCTCCATCCGGACGTCGTAACCCCGGCCGTTGTGGCGGGAGTTGGAGACCACGGCGATGGTGCCGTCGTCGAGGGTGAGGATCGCGCCGGTGGTGTCGGCGTCGCCGGCCTGCTTGATGTAGTCGGCGCCCCGGTTGCCGCCGACGGCGTACACCTCGGTCACCTCGCGGCCGGTCACCCAGCGGATGATGTCGAAGTCGTGCACCGAGCAGTCGCGGAAGATGCCGCCGGAGGAGGCGACGTACGCGGCCGGCGGCGGCGCCGGGTCCAGGGTGGTCGACCGCACGGTGTGCAGCGTGCCCAGCTCGCCGCTGTGCACGGCGGCCCGAGCCGCGACGAATCCCGCGTCGAAGCGGCGGTTGTAGCCGATCTGGATCGGCACGCCGGCGCCCTCGACGGCCTTGAGGACCTCGACGCCCTCGGCCATGGTCTTCGCGACCGGCTTCTCGCAGAAGACGGGCACGCCGGCCTCGACCGCGGCCAGGATCAGGTCCGGGTGGGCGTCGGTCGCGGCGGCGATCACCACGCCGTCCACCCCGGCGGCCAGCACGGCCTCGGGGGAGTCCGCGACCTCGGCGCCGAACCGCTCGGCGGCGGACTTGGCGGCCTGGGTGAACGGGTCGGACACGACGAGCGAGTCCACCGCGTCGAGTCCGGAGAGGGTCTCGGCGTGGAAGGCGCCGATGCGGCCGAGGCCGAGGATTCCGATGCGCATGGGGGTGCTGCTCCTTGGGTGCGGGGTGGTGCGGGGTGGTGCGGTTCGTAGCGGGGCGGTGGGGCGGGGGGAGGTCAGTCGAGTCCGCCGAGCACGTTCTGGTCCCAGTCGATCACCGATCCGGTGACCACGCCCGACCGGTCCGACAGCAGGAGGACCACGAAGTCGGCGATCTCGTCCGGCTGGCCGAGTTTGCCCATCGGCAGCTTCGCGGCGGCCTCCTCGCGCCAGTCGTCCCCGGCGCCGTGGAACCTCTTCTGCGTCGCGTCCTCGCCCTCGGTCGCCGTCCAGCCGATGTTCAGGCCGTTGACGCGGATCCGGTCCCAGCGGTGGGCGTGGGCCGCGTTGCGGGTCAGACCGATGAGGCCGGCCTTGGCGGCGACGTACGGCGCGAGGAAGGGCTGCCCGCCGTGCGCCGACGACGTGATGATGTTGACGATCGTGCCCGGCGCCCCGCGGCTCAGCATGTCCGCCACCGCCGCCTGCATCGCGAAGAACGGCGCCCTGAGATTGATCGCGATGTGCTGGTCGAACAGGGCGGGCGTGGTGTCCAGGAGCGTGCCCCGGGAGGTCAGGCCGGCGGAGTTGACCAGGCAGTCGACCCGGCCGTACACCGCCACCACGTCGCCGACGGCGGACCGTGCCTGCTCGGCGTCGGACAGGTCGGCCCGTACGAAGGTGGCCTTGCCGCCGGCGGCGGTCAGCTCGGTCACCAGTGCCTCGCCGGGCGCCGTGCGCCGCCCGGTCACGGCCACGACCGCGCCCTCGCGGACCGCGGCCCGCGCGACGGCGGCGCCGACGCCCTGACTGCCGCCGTTGACGAGGACGACCTTGTCGTCGAGAAGTCCCATGAGGGGCAGGTCCTTTCAGATTTCCCGCGGTCGGCTTTCGCGCCGCTCGGCGCCGGCCCGCAGCGCGTCGCGCAGGGCCTGCGGGGTCCATGTCTCGCGCAGGGCGCGCCGTACGACGTCCGCCTGCGCGGGCGGGGCGAGGCCGTCGACGGGCGGGTCGCTGTCGAGGTTGGTGGGGAAGGGGTAGCCTTCGGCGCTCGCCGCGATCACGTTCTCCAGCCACTCCTCGCCGGCGCCCTCCGCCCGGCGCCTGAGCAGCACCGGGAAGACGGCGCCGACGACGGCCTCGCGGTCGACCGTCTCCATCGCCCGGCCGAACGCGGACGACACCTGCAGCAGGTTGGCGGTGCGCCGGATGTCCGCGGAGCGGTTGGCGCCGGCCGCGTGGAACAGCGCCGGGTTGAAGAAGACCGCGTCGCCCTTGGCGAGCGGGAGCTGGACGTGGTGCGCCTCGAAGTACTCCCGGAAGGCCGGCAGCCGCCAGGCCAGGTAGCCGGGCCCGTACTTCTGCGAGTGCGGCAGGTACGTCGTCGGCCCGGACTCCACGGGCATGTCGCAGTGCGCGACCGCGCCCTGGAGGGTGAGGACGGGGGAGAGGGCGTGCACGTGCGCCGGGTAGCCGGCCGCCGCCTCGCCGGAGAGGAAGCCCAGGTGGTAGTCGCGGTGCACGGTCTGCGCCGCGCCGCCCGGGTTGACCACGTTGACCTGCGAGGTGACCTGGTAGCCGGGGCCGAGCCAGGCGGTGGCGGCCAGCGCCAGCATGTCGTTGGCGTAGTAGTCGGCGAACGCCTCCGGGTCGTGGAGGGCCGCCTTCTCCAGCGCGTTCCACACCCGGTCGTTGGCGCCGGGGGCGGCGAAGTGGTCGCCGGCCCGCGCGCCCGAGGCCCGCTGCCCGGCGATGAGGGCGTCGAAGACGGCGCTCAGTCGGTCGACGACGGCCGGGTCGGGGAAGGCGCCCTTGAGGACCACGATGCCGGGCCCGTCGGCGAGCGCCCGGACCAGCTCGGTCCGCACGCCGGCGCGGTCGGCGGCTCCGCGCAGCCGGTCGCTGTCGTAGACCAGGACACCGTGCTGCACGGCGGAGGCGTACGGGTAGTCGGCCCGGTCGGTGGAGGTCTCGACGAGCGCGCGGAAGGCGTCGAGGTCGCAGTCCCGATCGGACAGCCACACACGGCGTTGCGCGGAGCGGAAGGACATCGAGGACGCCGAGGACGCCAAGGACATCGAAGACATCGAGGACATCGTCGTCCCTTCGGGGGCACGGAGCGAAGCAGCTCTGTCATTGTTGTCAGTACAAACCCCTCGAACAACCAGCAGGAAGCCATCAAAAACCCCTCAAGGAGCCGTCCGTGGGCCACCCCTTCCCCATCCGGGAGATCGCACGTCAGGCGGGCCTGAGCGAGGCCACGGTGGACCGGGTGCTCAACGGGCGCGGCGGCGTGCGGGAGAGCACCGCCCGCGAGGTCCGGCAGGCCATCGCCGATCTGGACCGGCAGCGCACCCAGGTCCGGCTGGTCGGCCGCACCTTCATGATCGACATAGTGATGCAGGCGCCGGAGCGGTTCTCCACCGCCGTGCGCGCCGCCCTGGAGACGGAACTGCCCTCCCTGCACCCGGCGGTCGTCCGCTCGCGCTTCCACTTCCGTGAGACCGGCCCGGCCGCGGAACTGACCCGCACCCTGGACCGCATCGCCCGGCGCGGCTCGCAGGGCGTGATCCTCAAGGCGCCGGACGTCCCGGAGGTCACGGCCGCCGTCGGCCGGCTCGCCGACGCGGGCATCCCCGTGGTGACCCTGGTGACCGACCTGCCCGCCACCCCGCGCCTGGCCTACGTCGGCATCGACAACCGGGCGGCCGGCGCGACGGCGGCGTACCTCATGGGCCAGTGGCTCGGCGACCGCCCCGGCAATGTGCTCACCAGCCTCAGCAGCGGCTTCTTCCGCAACGAGGAGGAGCGCGAGATGGGTTTCCGCAGCGCGATGCGCACCCACCACCCCGACCGCACCCTGGTGGAGATCGCCGAGGGGCAGGGCCTGGACACCACCCAGTACGACCTGGTGCGCGCCGCGCTGGAACGGGACCCGGACATCCGCGCCGTCTACTCGATCGGCGGCGGCAACATCGCCACCCTGCGCGCCTTCGCGGACCTGGGCCGCGAGTGCGCGGTGTTCGTCGCGCACGACCTCGACCACGACAACACGCGCCTGCTGCGTGAGCACCGCCTGTCCGCCGTCCTCCACCACGACCTGCGCCAGGACATGCGCGAGGCCTGCCACCTCGTGATGCGCTTCCACGGCGCGCTGCCGCCCGCGGGACCCACGCTGCCGTCCGCCACGCAGGTGGTGACGCCGTACAACATGCCCGCGCCGACGACGAGTTGAGGAGCCGTGATGACACAGCGGACCGAGGGCGGACAGGCCGAGCGCGGACAGGCCGAGCGCGGACAGGCTGAGCGTGGACAGACCGAGCGTGGACAGGCTGAGCGTGGACAGACCGAGCGCGGACAGACCCGGCGCGTCCGGACCGAGCGCGTCGAGATCGAGGGCGTCGCGTTCCTGGTCACGCTGACACCGGGCAGCCGCATCGGGCTGCTGGCGCTGCACGCCGCCAACGAAGGGGGTACGGCCGAACTCGCCGAGTCGCTGGCCGCGCGCTGCGGCGCCACCAGCCTCGTCTTCAGCCGGCCGGGGGCGCGGCGGCCGGTGCACATCCCGTCGCCGCGCATGGCCGCGGACCACTGCGCGCTGCTGCGGGACTTCCTCTGCCACGTCTCGGTGACGGTCTCCCTGCACGGCCACCTGCGCGACGCGGCGCCGCGCACCGTCTTCCTCGGCGGCGGCAACCGGTCGGCGGCCCGGCTGCTCGCCTTCGGACTGCGCGCGCTGCGGCCGGAGTTCGAGGCGGTCACCGACCTCGCGAAGATTCCGCGCGCGCTGCGCGGGCTGCACGCGAGGAACCCGGTGAACCTGACCCGTGGGGGCGGCGTCCAGGTGGAGCTTCCGCTGCTCGCCCGCACCCGGCGGCCGGGACGGCGGGCGGGAGAGCCGGACACCCCGCCGGAGCCGGTCGTCGACGCCCTCGCCGAGGGCGTGCGCCTGCTGTCCCTCAGAGGCTGACGTGTTTCCCGGAACTGACGTGTTTCACCAGAACTGACACGGTTCTCAGAGGTTGATCGCGTACGCCTTGCGCAGCGTCTCGTGGACCGTCCAGGTCGTGCGGTCGCCCGCGCGCAGCACGGCCATGTCGCCCGGCCCGACCTCCAGCGTCGGCCCGCCCTCCACCTCGACGGTCGCCGACCCGCTGATCACGACGAACAGCTCGTCGGCCTCGGTGTCGGTGACGACGCCGGGGGTGATCTGCCAGATCCCGCGGATCTGCCGGCCGTCCCGCGACTCCCAGACGACCTTTCCGGTCACCTCCGGAGTCCCGGACACGATCTGGGCGGGGTCGAGCGGCTCGGGCTCGAGCTCGGCGTCGGGGATGTGGAGAGCGAAGCTGTGGGTCATACGGCGACCCTAGCCACCGCACCCGCACCGCCGGTGCCGACAGAGTGTGGGTTCTGGGCCCCGCGCACAGGACACTTCGTCACGACGGACAGGCACGAGCACGGGGCCGGGGGACCTTTGGCGGCGGAAGCGTGACCGATATCTGCCCGCAATACGGCGGACAAAATTGTTGACAATGTTGTCTGGCTAGATTTAGGTTCGACAGGCACTCACTCAGGGAGGGCAACGATGCCGAAGGAAGCCCGTCCGAGCACCGGGGAGCAGGCCAAGCAGCACGCGCTCGCGCAGCTGCGGCAGGCGATCCTGCACGGCGAGATGGCACCGGCACAGCGGCTGGTGGAGAACGAACTCGCCGAGCAGTTCGGTGTGACACGGGCCAGCATCCGTGCCGCGCTCATCGATCTGGAGGCACAGGGCCTGGTCGAGCGGATCCGCAACCGCGGCTCGCGGGTGCGGGTGGTGACCGTGGAGGAAGCGGTCGCCATCACCGAATGCCGCATGGTCCTCGAAGGGCTGTGCGCGGCCAAGGCGGCCGTGCTGGCCGACGACGACCAGCTCGCCGAGCTGACGGAGCTCGGCACGGCGATGACCAAGGCCGTCGCCGACGGCGAGCCGGTGACGTACTCCGAACTCAACCAGGAACTGCACGCCAAGGTCCGCGAGTTCTCCGGCCAGCGGACAGCCGTGGACCTCCTGGAGCGGCTGAACGCACAACTGGTGCGCCACCGCTTCCAGTTGGCGCTGCGGCCGGGGCGTCCCCAGCAATCCCTGAACGAGCATCTGGCGATGATCGAGGCGATCAGGGCCAGGGACCCGCAGGCGGCCGAGACGGCCGTCCGCGCCCACCTCACCAGCGTGATCGAGGCGCTGCGCGACTGACGCGGTGCGCGACTGACGCGCGGGGCGGGCGCGCCCACCTGTCCACCAAGGAGATTCGAGCAATGACCCAGGCCAACGCGCCCGCCGCCCCACGATCCACACTCGTCGTCACCGCGCACGCCGGGGACTTCGTGTGGCGGGCGGGCGGAGCCATCGCCCTGGCCGCGTCCCGGGGCGAGCAGGTCACCATCGCGTGCCTGACCTTCGGCGAACGCGGCGAGTCCGCCAAGGCGTGGCGCGAGGGCAGGACACTGGAGGAGATCAAGGCGATACGCCGGGACGAGGCCGAGCGCGCCGCCGCCACCCTCGGCGCCGAGGTCCGCTTCTTCGACGCCGGCGACTACCCCCTGGTGGCCACCGAGGAGCTGACCGACCGGCTCGTCGCCGTCTACCGCGAGACCCAGCCGGACGTCGTGCTCACCCATCCGGCCGAGGACCCGTACAACGGCGACCACCCGGCCGCCAACCGCATGGCGCTGCAGGCCAGGATCCTGGCCCAGGCCATCGGCTACCCGGGCGAGGGCGGGATCATCGGCGCTCCGCCGGTGTTCTGCTTCGAGCCGCACCAGCCCGAGATGAGCGGCTTCAGGCCCGAGGTGCTGCTCGACATCACCGAGGTGTGGGAGACCAAGCGCAAGGCGATGGAGTGCCTCGGCGCCCAGCAGCACCTGTGGGACTACTACACCGACCTCGCCGTGCGCCGCGGCGTCCAGCTCAAGCGCAACGCCGGCCCCAACCTGGGGCTGGCCCACAAGACCATGGCCGAGGCGTACATGCGTCCCTACCCGCAGATCGCGAAGGAGCTGGCATGAGCGGCGTGATCGTCACCGGCCCTCCGAAGGCGGACGCGCGGGACGTCGAGGCGCTGGCCCGCTTCGGCGTGGCGACGGTGAGCGAGGCGATGGGCCGCGGCGGGCTGCTCGGCCCGGAGATCCGGCCCGTCCAGCAGGGCGTGCGGATCGCGGGCACCGCCGTGACCGTGCTGAGCTGGCCCGGCGACAACCTGATGATCCACGCGGCCGTCGAGCAGTGCGGTGAGGGCGACGTCCTCGTCGTCACCACCACCTCGCCCTCCACGGACGGCATGTTCGGCGAGCTGTTCGCCACCGCGCTGCGGCGGCGCGGCGTGTGCGGCCTCGTCATCAACGCGGGCATCCGCGACACCCAGGAACTGCGCGACATGGGCTTCGCCGCCTGGTCCCGCGCGATCTCCGCGCAGGGCACCGTGAAGGCCACCGGCGGCTCGGTCAACGTGCCGGTCGCCATCGACGGCCAGGTCGTCCGCCCCGGTGACGTGATCGTCGCCGACGACGACGGCGTGGTGGTCGTGCCCCGCGAGCGCGCCCGCGAGACCGCCGAGCGCTCGGAGGCCCGGGAGGCCAGGGAGGCCGAGTCCCGCGCCGCGTTCCTCGGCGGCCAACTCGGCCTGGACCGCTACCGGCTGCGCGAGAAGCTCGAGGAACTCGGTGTCGAGTACCGGACGTACGAGGAGTACGCCGCGCACGCGGGAGACCGGCCGTGACCGACGCGGTGCCCTGCCTGCTGATGCGCGGCGGCACCTCCAAGGGCGCCTACTTCCTGGCCCGCGACCTGCCCGCCGAACCGGCCGCCCGCGACGCGCTGCTGCTGCGGATCATGGGCAGCCCGGACGAGCGGCAGATCGACGGACTGGGCGGCGCCCACCCGCTCACCAGCAAGGTGGCGGTCGTGTCGCCCTCGTCCGACCCGGAGGCGGACGTCGACTACCTCTTCCTCCAAGTGGGCGTCGAAAGGCCCGAGGTGAGCGACCGTCAGAACTGCGGCAACATCCTCGCCGGCGTCGGCCCGTTCGCCGTCGAGCGCGGACTGGTCGCGGCGGGGGAGGAGGAGACCGCCGTACGCATCAGGATGGTCAACAGCGGCGGCCACGCCACGGCGGCCTTCCCCACCCCGGGCGGCCGGGTCCGCTACACGGGCGACGCGGAGATCTCCGGGGTGCCGGGCACGGCCGCGCCGGTGGTGATCGCCTTCCCGCCGGGCGCCGGTCCGCTGCTGCCCACCGGCAACGTCCGCGACGACATCGACGGCACCCCGGTGACCTGCGTGGACAACGGCATGCCCACGGTGCTCATCGCCGCGTCCTCCCTGCAGGCGACCGGCTACGAGCGGCCCGAGGACCTGGAGCAGGACCTCGCGCTCGCCGACCGGCTCCGCGCGATCCGCCTGGAGGCGGGGCGGCTGATGGGCCTCGGGGACGTCTCCGACACCACCGTGCCCAAGCTCACGCTCCTCGCCGCGCCCCGCGACGGTGGCGCGGTCACCACCCGCACCTTCATTCCGGTGCGCTGCCACCCCTCGATCGGCGTACTTGGTGCCGCGAGTGTCGCCGCCGGCCTTCGGATCGAAGGCGCCGTCGGCGCGGACCTCGCCGAGCTGCCCGTCGGCGGCGACCGGGTCCGCATCGAGCACCCCACCGGGTTCCTCGACATCGAAAGTACCCTCGGCACCGACTCCGCCGGCCGGCCCGTCGCCCGCCGCACGGCCGTGGTCCGCACCGCCCGCAAGATCTTCGACGGCACCGTCTTCCCCCGGTCCGCCGAGACGGCCCCCCTACCCGCACCATCCCCAGGAGGTCGACGATGACTCCACCGCTCGGCGACATCGCCCACATCGGTCACGCCCAGCTCTACACGCCCGACCTGGACGCCAGTGTCGCCTTCTTCACCGACTACCTGGGCCTGACGGTCAACGGTCGGCAGGGAGACACGGTCTACCTGCGGACCTTCGACGACTACGAGCACCACAGCCTGGTCCTCACCGCCCGCGAACAGCCCGGTCTCGGCCGGCTCGCGCTGCGCACCTCCAGCGAGGAGGCCCTCCAGCGCCGCGTCCGGGCCATCGAGGAGGCGGGCGGCACCGGACGGTGGACCGAGGACGAGCCCGGGCTGGGGAAGATCTACGTCACCGCCGACCCGGACGGCCACGAGCACGCCCTGTACTGGGAGAGCGAACACTACCGCTGCCCCGACGACCTCGGACCGGCGCTGAAGAACCAGCCGCAGGCCAAGCCCAACCGGGGCGTGGGCGTGCGCCGCCTGGACCACGTCAACTTCCTCGCCTCCGACGTGCTCGCCAACGCCGAGTTCCAGCAACACGTCCTCGGCGCGCGGCCCACGGAGCAGATCCGGCTCGACTCGGGGAAGATCGCCGCACGCTGGCTGACCTTCACGAACAAGTCGTACGACGTCGTCTACACGTCGGACTGGACCGGTTCCTCGGGGCGGCTGCACCACATCGCCTTCGCGACCGACACCCGCGAGGACATCCTGCGCGCCGCCGACCTCGCCATCGACACCGGCGTGTTCATCGAGACCGGCCCGCACAAGCACGCCATCCAGCAGACGTTCTTCCTCTACGTCTACGAGCCCGGCGGCAACCGCGTCGAACTGTGCAACCCGCTCACCCGCCTGGTGCTGGCGCCCGACTGGCCGCTGATCACCTGGACCGAGGAGGAACGCGGGAAGGGCCAGGCCTGGGGGCTGAAGACCATCGAGTCCTTCCACACGCACGGCACGCCGCCGGTCGCCTAGAGCGGTCACGGCCACGGGGGTGGGGGCGCACCGGAGTGTGCCCCCACCCCCTGCCGTTTCCGGATCGTTGATGAGATTGTTGACAAAAGCGTTGACTCTTTTGGGGTGGCTCCCTAGCGTCTAGCGCACGGGTCAGCCGCACGAGCCGCGTCGGCCCGCATCCCAGATCCCCTCCAGGCAATGTCTCCTGGACGAGAGGAAAACGAAGATGTCCTCCTCCCCCTCCCTGTCCGCTCGCGGCAGCAGACTGGCCCTCCTGGCCGTCGCCCTGTGCTGGCTGGCCGTCCTCTTCGACGGCCTCGACATGTTCATCTACGGCTCGGTGCTGCCGCACCTGCTCGAGACGAAGACCTTCGGCCTCACCCCCGAGCAGGCCGGCGACCTCGGCAGCTACGCCACCTTCGGCATGCTCGTCGGCGCCCTGACCGCCGGCACCGTCGCGGACCGGATCGGCCGCAAGAAGCTGATGATCGCCTGCGTCACCCTGTTCTCGCTGGCCTCCGGCGTCTGCGCGATCTCGGGCAGCGTCGAGGTCTTCGGCCTCGGCCGGACCCTGGCGGGCGTCGGCCTCGGCGGCCTGCTGCCCACCGCGATCAGCATGGTCTCCGACTACGCCCCGCGCGGCCGCGCCGCCATCGTCATCGGCCTGCTGATGACCGCCCACCACGCGGGCGGCATCCTCTCCGCCTACGTGGCCAAGTGGCTCATCGAGCCCGCCGGCTGGCGCGCCGCCTTCTGGGTCTGCGTGGCGCCGCTGCTGTTCGCCCCGGTGCTCGCGAAGATGCTGCCCGAGTCGCTGAGCTTCCTGGTCGCCAAGGGCCGCGACGAGGAGGCCCGCGCGCTGGCCGCCCGCTACGACGTGGAGCTGCCCGCCACGGCCGAGAGGAAGACCGCCGCCGACCGCTTCGACGCCCTGGTGGGCCTGTTCCGCGGCGGCGAGTGGGTCCAGACCCTGCTGTACTGGCTGGCCTCCTTCGGCGGCCTGCTGCTCGTCTACGGCGTCGCCACCTGGCTGCCCACCCTGATGCGCGGCGAGGGCTACCGGCTCGGCTCGGCCCTGACCTTCGTCGTCGTCTTCAACCTCGGTGGCATTGTGGGCATGCTGGTGGCCGGCCGCGCCGCCGACCGCTTCGGCGCCCCGCGCATCTCGGCGATCTGGTTCGCGCTCACCGCCGCCGGCGTCTTCCTGCTGAGCGTCCACATGCCGACCGGCGTCACCATGGCGGTCGTCTTCCTCACCGGCGTCTTCCTCAACAGCGCCCAGACGATGATCTACGCGACGGTGTCGATCCGCTCCACGCCCGACAGCCGGGCCACCGCCGTCGGCTGGACCTCCGGCATGGGCCGCTTCGGCGCCGTCTTCGGCCCGTGGCTCGGCGGCCAGCTGCTCGCCGCGGGCCACGGCGACTGGGGCTTCACCGCCTTCGCCCTGGCCGGCGTGTCGTCCATGGTCTTCATCGGGATCGCGGCGCTGCGCGGCTCCGGGAGCGGCGCGAAGGGCAGCGCCGGCCAGGAACTGGTCACCGCCCACTGAGCGCCGCCCGCCCGACGGGCAAGGGGACGGACGCCGGCCACCGCGTCAGGCACGGTGACCGGCGTCCGGCGTCCGGCGTCGCGGGGCGGTGCCGGAGCGGAAGGGGCGGTGCCGGAGCGGTGCCGGGGCGGAAGGGGCGGCGGGTTCAGAAGTCGAGGACGAGGTCCGCGACGGCCACGCCGGCCGGCCGGGTGAAGGTCTCCCCGGCCGCTTCCAGGGCCGCCGCCGGGTCGGACCCCGGCCAGAGGTGGGTCAGCAGCAGACGCGCGGCTCCGGCCTGCCGGGCGTACCGGCCCGCCAGTTCGGCGGTCAGCAGGTAGGGCGCGTCGGCGGCCGGGACCCGGCGGGCGTACGTGGCCTCCGACAGCAGCACGTCCGCGCCCTCGGCCAGGTGCGCGATGTCCGGGCTCGGGCCGGTGTCGCCGGTGTAGGCCAGCACCGAACCCGCGGCGGAGAGCCGTATGCCCGCGTTGGGCACATGATGGGGCAGCAGCCGGGTCTCGGCGGTGAACGGGCCGATCCGCAGACGGTCGCCGGGGCGGAAGGAGTGCAGGCGGTACGCGGCGGCGAGCATGCCCGGCCGGTCCAGCGTGAGCACGGCGTCCAGCGCACCGTGCGGGGCGTACACCGGCAGGGCGGGCGGCGGGTCGTCCGCCAGCGCCCGCGCCCGCAGCAGGGGATTGAGGCCGGCGCAGTGGTCGGGATGCCCGTGGCTGATCAGCACGGCGTCGACCGATGCGGCCGGGGCATGCCGCAGCAGCCTCGGGAACGTGGCGTAGCCGGGATCGACGAACAGCCGGAACCCGGCGTGCTCGGCCAGGTAGCCGGCGCACGCCTGGTCCGCGGTGGGCCAGGCGCCGCAGCCGCCGAGAACGGTGAGTCTCATGGCACAGCACGGTAACTCCGGCGCCCGGCCGCGCCTGTCTCAGTCGCGGCCCATCTGGTCCTCGGGGGAGAGGTGTTCCACCGCTTTTCCCGTCTCGGTGAAGGTGCGCGTGACATGGCCGGAGGAGTAGACCCACAGAATGCGCAGCGGGCGGTCGCCGATGTTGCGGAACAAATGGGGGACCGGCGACGGAATGTAGGTGGTGTCGAACCGCTCCAGTTTCATCACCTCGCCGTCGACCCACACCTCCGCCTCGCCGTCGAGGACCGTCACGTGCTCGTCGCAGTTGTGCGAGTGCAGGGGCGCCCCTGAGCCGACCGGATAGACGCTCATCCCGCTGGTGATCCTGTTCTCCCCGCCGGCCGACGACGTCGTGATCAGCGGCGTCGTCACGACGGCGCCCCCACGGTCCAGCAGCGGTACCGACGCGACCTTGATGATCGTGGTCATCCGGAGTTCCTCTCCACATCAGGGCATTGCGCCGGTCGACGTTAGGCCGCGGCCCCGTGAAGGGGTGCCCTCCAGCGTGCAGTTTTACCTTGCAATCCGTAAGGGGTGAGCTTCTCCGCCCCGGCTGTACCGTCGGCTGGCGTCGCACGGCTTCCCGTTCCGTGCCGGAAACGCGCCGGAAAGAAAAGGCAGGTATCGGCCACATGAGGCTCCCCGTTCTCAGCGAAGAGGAAATGGATCCGCGGCAGCAGGAACTGGCCGCCCGCATCGCCGGCCGGCGCGGCGGAGTCCGCGGCCCGTTCCGGGTCTGGCTGCACAGCCCCGAGATGTGCGAACGGGCCGAGTCCCTCGGCGCCTTCGCCCGCTTCGACTGCAGCCTCCCCGAGCACCTGCGGGAGCTGTCGCTGCTGATGGCGGCCCGGAACTGGGACGCGCAGTACTCCTGGAACGCCCATGTGCGCCAGGCCGTCGAGGCCGGTGTACCGGAGGCCGCGGTCAAGGCGATCGCCGAGAAGCGTGAGGCGGTCTTCGACGACGAGGCCGACCAGGCGTTCTACCGGTTCTGCCGCGAGGTGCTGGAGGAGCACTTCGTCTCCGACGACACCTTCGCCCGCGCGCTCGGCCACTTCGGCGCCAGGGGACTGGTCGACACCATCGGCGCCCTCGGCAACTTCACCATGCTCGGCATGTGCTGAACGCCTTCCAGGTGGACCTCCAGGCCGACCGGGAACCGCCCTTCCCCGACGTCCGCGGCTACGCGCGCGTGGCCCCCGACGGCGCCGACCGGCCGCGGCCGTGACCTCCCTGACCGACCCGAGCACCCGGGGAGACATCGCCGTGACCGACGGGAATCCCGCGGCCGTGCTGCGCGTCCGGGGCGTCACCAAGAGCTTCGGCGGGGCGGCCGCCCTCAAGGACGTGGACCTGGACCTGTACCCCGGCGAGATCCACGCCCTGATGGGCATGAACGGCGCCGGCAAGTCGACGCTGGTGCAGATCCTCTCCGGCGTCCACCAGCCCGACGGCGGCACCGTCGAGATCGACGGGCACGCGGAGTCCGGGCTCACCGTGCGCAGGGCCCGCCGGCTCGGCGTCGCCTCGGTCCCGCAGCGCCGCGAGCTGGCGATGGGACTGACCGTCGCCGAGAACGCCCACACGCTGCGCCAGCTCGCCAAGCGCGCCCGGGACCTCGACGAGGCGGCCCTCACCGCCCGGCGCGCCGCCCAGGAACGGCGGCACGCCGCCGAACTGGCCGCGATCACCGCCGCCGAGGCGAAGGCGCGCGAGGCGCGGGGCGTCGACCCGGTGCTCGTCGCCGCGACCCTGCGCGGGCTGCTCGACGGCGAGGACGGCATCGTCGTCGACGAGACCATCACCCACAGCCGCCTCGTCAAGCGGCACCTGCTCACCGACGCCCCCGACTCCTACTTCTACGTCCAGGGCGGCCTCGGCCAGGGCATCGCGGTCGCGCTCGGCGTCAAACTCGCCGCGCCGCGACGCCCGGTGGTGCTCACGGTCGGCGACGGGGCGTTCGCCTACAACCCGGTCATCCAGTCCTACGACGCAGCGAAGGCCTACGGGCTGCCCCTGCTGGTCGTGGTGTTCAACAACCGGGTCTACAAGTCGATGAACCTCAACCACCGCCGCTTCTACCCCGACGGCGCGGCCGCCGAGACCGGCGAATGGCTCGGCACCGACCTGCACCGGCTGCCGCGGCTCGCGCGGTTCGCCGAGCCGTTCGGCATGCACACCGAGACCGTCGACACCGCGGACGCGCTCGCGCCCGCCCTCGAACGCGCGCTGAAGGCCGTGGCCGAGGGCACCACCGCCGTCGTCGACGTCCTCGTCACCCGCTGATCCAGGAGGCACCCGCCACCATGTCCACGTCCACCACACCACCGAAGGTCCGGGTCCCCGCCGACGACCTGCGGGCCTTCTGCGCGGCCCTCCTGGAGAAGGGCGGCCTGAGCCCCGAGGGGGCCGCCACCACCGCCGACGTGTTCGTCTGGGCGGCGCTGCGCGGCGTCGACTCCCACGGCGTCGCCCGCGTGCCCGCCTACCTGGAACTGCTGGCCAAGGGCGTCGCCAACGCGCGGGCCGACATCACGGTCGAGTCCACCACGCCCGCGGCCGCCGTCCTCGACGCCGACCGGGCACCCGGCCCGGTGGCGCTGAGCGCCGCCGCCGACGAGGCGGTGCGGCGCGCCAGGCAGACCGGCATCGCCTCCGTGGGCGTACGCCGCACCGTCCACACCGGCGCCATCGGCTACTACGTGTCGAGGATCGCCGACCAGGGCCTGGTCGGCATCGGCTTCGTGGCCGGCGTGCCCAACATGGGCTACACCGGAGCCAAGGGCGCCGCCGTCACCACCAGCCCGCTCGCCGTCGCCGTACCGGCCCGCGAGCACGCCCCGCTGCTGCTGGACATGGCCACCGCCACCATCGCGCTGGGGAAGATCCGCCAGGCGAAGGCGAACGGGACGCCGCTGCCGGAGGGCGCGGCCGCGACCGAGGACGGCACGCCGACCACCGATCCGGACGAGGCCGTCATGCCGCTGCCGCTGGGCGGCGCCAAGGGGTCGGGCATGTCGCTCGCCTTCGAGCTGCTGACCAGCGTGCTCGTCGGCGCGCCGATCTTCTCGTCGTTCCACTCGGACGATCCCCAGGGCCGCGAGCACCGGCAGAACGCCCTGCTCATCGCCGTCGACCCGGCCGCATTCGGCGGTGCGGACGCCTTCACCGCGGCCGTCGACGACACGCTGAGCACCCTCAAGGCCCTGCCGGTCGCGGACGGCGCCGACGGCGTGTTCTACCCCGGCGAACGCAGCGCCTCCGTGGCCGCCGAGCGCGGCGCGCGGGGCGTGCCCGTGGCGCCCAAGGTGTGGCGCGACCTGTGCGAACGGGCGGCCGAGTGCGGGATCACGCCCCCCGAGCCGCGCGGATAGGGGTTCCCCGGCGCCCGCGTCCGGCGGCGGGGGAGCGGCTCGGCCTTCGGCGCTCCCCCGCATGCGGTAGGGTTGACCTGCACGATCACGCGGCCCCGGCCGCGTGACGCGCGCCGGGACGTGGCGCAGCTTGGTAGCGCACTTGACTGGGGGTCAAGGGGTCGCAGGTTCAAATCCTGTCGTCCCGACGGCGTGAAGGGGCCTTCGCGAGCGGAAGCTCGCGGGGCCCCTTTTAGCGTCGCCGCCCGGCCTCGCGCCCGCCGCCGACGGCCACCTGACGGAAACCCCGGCAGCCCCGGCCCACGGCCGGTGGCCGGGGCTGCCCACCGCACCCTCCCCGGCCGCCGTCCACCTCGCCGTCGCCCCGGACGGCACCGGCCGACACCCCGCCTCCTGGCGCGAACCGGTGGCCCGGCCCAGGGAACTGCTCACCGCCGCGTACTGGGCCGGTCCGGTGGCCGGGGCCGAGCGGGGCCTCATCGACTTCATGACCTTCGAGGACGGCCTCGGCCTTCAGTCCTCGCACCCCTTCGACCGCGACGGACGCACCGACCAGGTCCGCGGCCGCCTCGACGCCGTCCTGACCGCCTCCCGCATCGCCCCGCCGACCCGGCACACCGGGCTGGTGCCGACCGCCGGCTCCCCGGCCACCGTCGCCGAGGCCGTCGACGACTGCGTCCGACGCGCTCGTCCCCGGCGACGAAGCCGGTGTACCAGCCGTGCTCCGGTTCCAGCACGGGGCTGCGCGGCGGTGGTGCTCCGCGAGACGTCGAGGCGGCCGAGCCTGCGCAGGCGCAGGCCGGGGTGCTCGGACGCGGCGCCTGGGCGCAGGCTCTCACCGATGAGGTGTCCGCTGACCACATCCATGCCCCTCGCCACCCGCCTCAACTGACAGCGTGGCGAGGGGCGTGGCGTGGCCCCGGACATCACCCTCCCCCGAAGGTGACGTCCGGGGCCCCTCCCCCGGCGCCGGACAGTGGTCCAGCCGCCCGCGTGCCGCGGATCAGTGCTGTCACCAGCACATGACCGCTGTCTGTCCCGGTCCCCAGGCGGAGTACAGACGCACGCGGACGAAGTAGCGGCGGCCCTTGACGAACCGGGCCCTGATGGTGGCGTTGTGCGGGGTCCCCCCGTCGTCGTGGCCGGCGAGGTAACGGGGCTCCCCGTCCCGCTCCTCGAAGACCACCACGACCGTGTCGCTGTCGCCGAACGTCCCCACGGTGTAGTCGCGGGTCTCCGGCGGCTCGACGACGAAGTCGGCCTGCTCACCCGGCTGCAGCCCCAGCGGCACGGACCGGAAGGGCACCAGCGCCGGCGGCGGGACGGAGGCCGGGCCGGCCGGCGGGTACCAGCGCAGCACGAACTCCTTGTCGGCCGGCGACAGCGTGCCGGGCGGGTGCAGCCCGCCGCGGAACTGCTCGGGCTCCAGGATCAGCCCGGACGGGAAGGCGAACTCCATGACCGACTGCGGATCCCAGACACCGGCGTTGGCCTCGTCCCGGTCCAGCTTGCGCAGGACGTTGAAGAACGTGGTGTCCCGGCTCCAGTGGTTCGGCGGACCCGCCAGGTCGGCGTAGACCGCCTCGTCGTCCCACAGCAGACCGGCGTACGGACTCTGGTGCTCGTGCAGCATGCCGAGCGCGTGGCCGATCTCGTGCAGGGCCGTCCCGCGCTCCCCGGGCGCGGTCAGGTCCCAGCCGAAGTTCATCGTGCGGTCGTTCACGCCGGCCCGCAGCGCGTCCCTGCCCACGGCGGACCAGGAGCCGTCGCCGGACTGGAACCCGATGCGCAGCTCCGCCTCCGAACGGTCCCCGACCTCGACGATCGACACCCCGATCCCGAGGCCCTGCCACTCCCCGAAGCACTCGCGCACCACGTCCCGCTGCTCCTCGGTGCCGACCCACGACACCCGCCGCGACTGCCCGGTCCCCGGGACCGGGATGACGGAGGCGTCGGTGTCGCGGTCGAAGAAGCAATAGTGCAGAACCGTGCCGTTGACCCACATCCGGCTGCCGCCGCCGAGCGCACCACGCCGCTCGGCGGTCAGCCCCGGCGCGAAGGCGGGGGCCGACTGCTGCGTGAGGGAGCAGTAGCGTCCGGCCATGCGCACAGCCTGCCGTGGCCGGGCCCACGGGCACCTGAGTCGGGGGCTACTCAAGTCGCCCTGTATCAGGCATGAGTACGCGTGCTCATACTGCCGTGACGACTTTCGAACGCGACGCGAAGACCCTCGCACTGCCCTGGCCGTTCACCGGACGTGAGGACGAACTCGAACTGATCCGCCGGTCCCTGTCCGGCGGCCGGCCGGGCATCGTGGTGACCGGCCCGACGGGCTGCGGCAAGACCCGCCTGATCACCGAGGCCGTACGGGGCGGCGACCGCGCCCGCGCGGCCGGCACGCCCGGGACCCGGCACATCCCCTTCGCCGCGTTCACCCACCTGCTGCCCGAGCGGGTCTCCCTGCACCGCGCCGTCCAGTTGCTGTCCGGGACCCGGCTGCTGCTGGTCGACGACGCCCATCTGCTCGACGACTCCTCGGCCGCCCTGGTGCACCAGCTCGCCGTGCACGGCCGCACCCGTCTGGTCGTCGCCGCGGCCGACGACGCCCCGGTGCCCGGCGCCGTCTCCCGGCTGTGGACCGACGAACTGCTGCCCCGCCTCGCCCTCGAACCGCTGCCCCGCCAGGACACCGAACAGGTCCTCGCCTCGGCCGTCGACGGGGGACTGGAACCGCTCACCCTGAACCGGCTGCACCGCCTGTGCCGGGGCGACCTGCGGCTGCTGCGCGACCTGGTCGACGCCGCGCGCGAGCGCGGCCTGCTGCGCCGGCTGCCGTACGCCGACGCCGACGCCCGGGCGATGCGGGGCCCGCTGCCGCTGACGGCGACCGTCCGCGCCCGCGCCGCGCAGGTCCTGGAGCGTCCCTGCCCGCAGGAGCGCGAGACCCTCGAGCGGCTCGCCTTCGACGAGCCGCTCGCCCCGCACATCGACGACTTCGACCCGCGGATCCTCGAACCGCTCGAGACCGACGGCCTTATCCACGTCGACGACCGGGGCGCCGTCCGCCTCGCCCACCCCCTGCACGGCCCGGTGCTGCGGGCCGCGGCCGGCAGGCTGCGGGCGAGGCGGCTGGCCCGCACCCCGGACGACTGCGGACCGGCCCTCAAGACCGAGGAGGCCACGCTGGTCCGGCGGATCGAGCGGGCCGACGTGCGGGGCACGCCGACGCCCGTGGGGGAGTGGCTGGCGCAGGAGGGCGCGCCGGTGCCGGCCGGGTACGCGGCCGTACGCGCGCGGTACGCGCGGCTCCGCGGGGAGCTGCGGGAGGCGGCGGCGTGGGCGCGGGAGGGGCTGCGCACCGCCCCGGACGACGCGGAGTGCCGTGCCGAACTCGCCCTGGCCGCCGCGCAGGCCGGCGACACGGCCACCGCCCAGGAGGCCGTGGACGGGCGGCCGGACCTCGCCGCCGCGGCGGCCTGGCTGGCCGCGGCCCGCGGCGACGTCGACGGGGCGCTGACGACGCTCGCCGACCTCGCCCACGCCGCCCACGCCGCCGACGCCGGGGACGCCGGGGACGCCGGGGACGCCGGGGACGCCGGGGAACGCGGGTACGGCGCCGGTCCGGCGGACGGAGCACGCGTGCGCTACGACGCCCTGTGCGTCGACGCCGTGCGCTACGACGCCGTACGCCTCGGCGCGCCGGAGAAGGCCGGCGGCCGGCTTCCGGCGGACAGCGTGTTCGCGCGGCACGCCGACGCCCTGACGCGCGGCGACGGGCCCGCCCTGGACCGGGCCGCCGAGGAACTGGAGGCGGCCGGTTTCCTGCTGTTCGCCGCCGAGGCACGCGCCCAGGCCGTCGCGGCACACCGCGACCCGAGGGCCGCCCGCACCTCCCGCACCCGCGCCGTCGCCCTGGCCCACCGCTGCCAGGGCGCCCGCACACCCGCCCTGTCCGGTCTCGTCCTGGGCGAACTCACCGCCCGCCAGCGGCAGATCGTCGCCCTCGCCGCCGCGGGCCTGAGCAACCGCCAGATCGCGGAACGGCTGACGCTGTCGGTCCGCACGGTCGGCAACCACCTCTACAGCGCCTACGCCCGGCTCGGCGCCAGCGACCGCGGAGCGCTGCCGTGGCTGGTGGACCTGCCCGACGCGCGGTCCGCCTGACCCGCCCCCGAGCCGGCGGTCTGACCCCCGTGATCGGGGGAGGGGTCAGGCCGCCACCCGCGCCGCCGCGACCACGACGACGTGCGCCGCCGCCACCACGACGACGTGCGCCGTCCGGCGGGCTCGGCCGGCGCCCGTCTCCGCCCGGCGGCCGCGGGCCGCTCAGGCCGCTCCGAACGCGGTGAAGGCCCAGCCCGTCGCCTGGTGCAGCGCGTCCCCCGGCAGGGCGGCCCGCGCGTCGCGCAGCGCTTCCGCCAGGGACAGGCCGCCGCTCAGGCCCTTGTGCAGGGCGAGCATCAACGACACCACCGCGTCGTCGTTGACGGGCGCGCTGCTCGCGACCACGCCCGCCGTGCCCAGCGGCAGCAGCGCGGTGACCAGGCCGAGCAGTTCGTCCGCGCCCACCGAGGCGAACCGGGCGGTGTCGCAGCAGGACAGGATGATCCGGTACGGGCTGCGGTCCAGGCGTTCGAAGTCGTGCACGACGATGGGGCCGTCCGCCATCCGCAGCGACGAGAACAGCGGGCTGTCGGCGCGGAAGGTGCCGTGCGCGGCGATGTGGGCCAGCGCGGCGCCGTCGAGCTCCTCCAGCACGCGCGGCACGCGCGCGTCGTCGTGCTCCAGCAGCGTCGCCCCGCCGTACCGGTCGGCCAGCTCCGGCACCTCCGCCCCGCCGCTGGCCAGGCCCGGCCCGCGCACCAGCACGTGCCGGCCGCGCGGCGGCGGCTCGGTCTCCCGCGCGCGCAGCCAGCTGCTCGCCGACGGCGACACGCTGAGCACCCGGTCCCGCAGCGACGGCAGCAGCGCCCACGGCACCCGGTGCAGGCGGCCCGGCGGCACCACCACGACCGGCCCGGACCCCAGCTGCGCGGCGGCCGGCCCCAGCAGCAGCTCCTCCAGACGGCGGCCCGCGGCCTCCACCACCGGAAGCCGGGCGTCCGCACCCGGGTGGGCGAGCCGCCGCAGCCCGGCCTGCACGTGCTCGGCCTCCACCTCCGCCTCGGCGATCAGCCCCGCCTCGAACCTGCGGACCCGCCCGTCCCCGCACAACAGCACCTGCACCCGCCCGTCGAGCACGGCGAGCTCCACCAGCCGCGTCCCGCCCAGCCGCCCGAGCAGCCGGCCGACGTCGAAGCGTTCCTCGGCGCCCGGCGCGTCCCCGCGCATGTGCAGCGTCCGGGACCGGATCTCCCGCTCCAGCCTGCGCTGTTCCCGTTCCAGGACCGGCACCGGCCGCCCTTCCGTGCGGGCGGCCTCGGCGCGGGCGGCGATCTCCCGGAACGCGGTCAGCCTGCTCTGCAGCACCGGGTCGGCCGGCGGGCGGGTGGGCGGCGCCGACAGCACGGTGGCCCGCCAGCGCTCACTCCACGTCAGCAGCCGCCGCGGCCCGCCGGACTCCAGGCTGACCTGCTGGGCCAGCGCGGCCAGCTCCGCGCCCTGCGCGGTGGCACGCGCGCGCAGTTCCGAGGCGCCCAGGGTCATCCGGTGGTCGTCGAGCACGTCCAGACCGCGCCGGCATGCCTCCAGCACGCCCCGGTCCGACCCCGCGGCGCGGGCGCGCAGCGCCTGCGCGGCCCAGCCCGTGATCCGGGCCAGCGGCGGCCCGCTGTGCCGGCTGCGGGCGGCGACGGCCAGATGCCGCTCGGCGTCCGCGGTCCAGCCCAGGGCGAGCGCGATCCGCCCGGCCAGCAGGGACGCCGCCGACGCGGCCGGCGCGCCGAGGGCGGCGAGCCGCTCGGCCACCGCGGCGGCGTCCCCGACCAGCCGCCCCGACCGGCGCCCGGCCGCCACCCGCGCCTCCAGCATCACCAGCCGGGCGTGCGTCTCCCACCAGGTGCGCCGCTGCCCGGCGAACAGCCGCACGGCCAGCGCCGCGCGCGCGATCGCGGTGTGCGGATCGCCCGCGACGCGGGCCGCGTGCGCCGCGACCAGCAGCAGCTCCGCCTTGCGCGTCGACTGCCCGCCGATGCCGTCGAGCATCCCGATGGCCGCGTCCGCCTCGGCCAGCGCCTCCGAGGCGAGCCCGGCGGCCATCAGCACCTCGCAGCGCCGGATGTAGAGCATGAAACTGGGCGTGCCGAGCTTGTCGTAGCGCTCCTCGGCCTCGTCGAACAGCCGCAGCGCGGCCGGCACGTCCCCGGCCCGGAACGCGGCCAGCCCCCGGCTCTCCACCACGTCGGCCTTGTCGTGCTCCTGGCCGGTGGTGTCCCACAGCGCCTCCGCGGCGGTGAAGTCGGCGTCCGCCCGGTCCACCGCGCCGACCGCGAGGTGCACGGTGGCGCGCAGGGTCAGCGCGCGCGCCGTCCAGATGACGTCGTCCGCCTGCCGCAGCACGGGGATCGACCGGCGCACGTCCTCCAGCGCCTCCCGGTGGCGCCCCAGCACCCACGACGCGTAGGCCCGCCGGAACAGCACGCGTGCGCGTGTGTGCCCGCTGCTGACCGCGACGCCCCGCTCCAGCGCCTCCAGGCCCTGCCGGGTGCGGCCGGCGTGCACCAGCGCGACGCCCAGCGCGGCCAGCACGTCCGCCTCCCGGTCCGCCGACCCCGAGCGCGCCGCGAGATCGCGGCCGCGGCGCAGGTGGTGCAGGGCGAGCCTGAGGTCGCCCCAGTCCCGCTGCCAGATGCCGATCACCTGGTGGGCGACCGAGGCGGACCAGGGTGAGGGACCGGATTCCAGCACGTTCTGCGCCCGTGCCAGAGCCTCGTTGGGGGCCGCGAACACCATCGGCAATAGTTCGAGAACCGACTCGCTTCCCGCTGTCACCCCACGGATGGTAGTGGCTTGTTGCCGTTTACACAGGTTCGGTGCTGTATCAATCACCGACTCCGCCGCTCTGACTGACGAACGCCGCCTCAACCGGAGGACACGCACATGGCCCCTCAGCGATTCCACGAGCAGTTCCACCAGATCCAGCGCTCCATGCCGGACGTCCCGCTGGCGATGGGACCTGACGACTCCGCCGAGTTCCTCTACGAGAAGGGCGTCGTCCTCGCCCGCGACGGCGAGGAGGCACAGCTCGTCGAGGACGCCGTGCGCAGCCACTTCACCGCGGCGCCGGAGCTGACCGCCGACCATGTGCGCAGAGCGGGCCCGGAGACCAACCGCTCCGGCATCACCCGCATCCAGGTCGGCGACCCCGGCCAGGGCGACCGACGGGCCGACCGGGCCGTGGCGCACGCCCTGCGCGCCCTGCGCGAGCACGAGGGCCGCGCCGGACGCCGGCTGGTCAGCCGCAACCACGTGGTGTCCATCGCGGTGAACTCCTGCCCCGGCGACGAGCCGGTGCCCGTGCCGCTCGCCCAGGGCCCCAACCCGGCTCCCGTACAAGGCGTTCACGACCCGGCCACCGCCGTCGGCGTCCTCGTCGTCGACAACGGCCTCACGCACGACTACGCGTCCCTCCCGCTGCTCGCCCGCGTCCAGGGCGACCTGCACGGCACCGAGACCGACGGCGACGGCAACCTCCTGCAGTACGTCGGCCACGGCACGTTCATCGCCGGCCTGGTCGCGGCCGTGGCGCCCAACGCCGACGTCACCGTGCGCAACACCCTCAACGACGCCGGCGCCGTGCTGGAGTCCGAGTTCGGCGAGCGCCTCTTCGACGCCGTCGACCGCGGCGGCTGGCCGGACGTGATGAGCCTGTCCGCCGGCACCTCCAACGGCCGCACCGACGGCCTGCTCGGCGTGGAGAGCTTCATGCAGGAACTGCGCACCCAGCGCACCCTGCTGGTCGCGGCCGCCGGCAACAACTCCAGTGCCTCCCCGTTCTGGCCCGCCGCCTACGCCTCCCTGCCCGACTACCAGGACGTCGTCCTGTCGGTGGGAGCGCTGCGCGCCGACGGCGAGTACGGCGCCTGCTTCACCAACTACGGCCCCTGGGTCAACGTCTACGCCCCCGGCGAGCGGCTCACCAGCGCGCTGACCGGCTTCGACGCGCCCGTGCCGTACGTGTACCAGCACACCACCTACGACGCCTGCCGCTACGGCTTCACGTACGCGTGCACGTGCCAGTACCCGCCCCACACCGGAGTGCTCAGCGAGAGCGGCGACCCCACCTCCGGCAAGGCGGACCAGGTGGTGTTCGAGGGCCTCGCCAACTGGAGCGGCACCTCCTTCGCCACCCCGGTGGCCGCCGGCCTGGTCGCCGCCTGCATGACGGCGAATCAGCAGACCGACGCGCGGGCGGCCCGCAAGCAACTCCTCGCCGCGAACGACGCGTACGCGGAGGTGCGCGGGGCGCACGTGCCCGCGCTGCTCCCCGCCACCTGGCGCCCGACCGCGCTCACGCAGCCGGCCGGTGAGGCATGAGGTCCGGAACCGCCCCCTCCGCGGCGTACGATGTCTTGCCGTACACGAGGGGTGGGGCCGTGGACCGTGCAGATGTCGGCGCGCTCGTCCAGTCCGCCGTCGACGGTGACGCGGCGGCCTGGAAAGCGTTGGTGGAAGGGCTGAGCCCGCTGGTGTGGTCCGTCGTGCGCGCGCACCGGCTCTCCGACGCCGACGCCCACGAGGTGTACCAGACCGTGTGGTTCCGCTTCGCCCAGCACCTGGGACGCATCCGCGAACCCGACAAGGCGGGGTCGTGGCTGGCGAGCACCGCCCGGCACGAGAGCCTGAAGGTGCTCAAGAGCCTGAAGCGGCTGACGGTGACGGACGACCCCCAGCTGCTCGACCGGGTCAGCGAGGACCGTACGCCCGAACAGTCGCTGCTGGACTCGGAGGACGCGGCCGCCGAGACCGAGCGCATCCGGCACCTGTGGCAGGAGTTCGAGGAACTCGGCGAGCGGTGCCGTCAGTTGCTGCGTTTGCTGATGGCCTCGCCGCCGCCCAGCTACCAGGAGGTGTCCGCCGCCCTGGGCATCGCCGTGGGCAGCATCGGACCGCTGCGCCAGCGCTGTCTGCGGCGCCTGCGGGCACGACTCGAGGCTCGGGGGGCGGTGTGAGCGACATGAACGGCACGAACGACGACGAGGTCTTCGACGACGGCGGCATCGGCGGCTTCGACGGCGGCCCGGACGGCGACGAGTTCGCCGACGCCCTGCTGGAGGAGGAGCTCCGCCAGGCGGCGGCCATCCTGGACCCGGTCCCGGCCCAGCTGCGGCAGCTCGCCGTGGAGGCCTTCGCGCTGCACGACCTGGAGGCCCGCGTCGCCGAGCTGACCTTCGACTCGGTGGTCCACGCGCTCCCCGTCAGAGGAGCCACGGACACGCCGCGGATGCTGACCTTCGAGGCGGGCGGCGTCACCGTCGACGTCGAACTGACCGGGCACGGGCTGATGGGACAGGTGCTGCCGCCGCAGTCGGCCCGCATCGAGGTCCTCGGCGGACCGCACGGGGGCGCGCCGCTGACGGCCGACGCCATGGGCCGCTTCACGTCCGAGGACGCGCCGGCCGGCCCGTTCGCGCTGAAGCTGCGCACCGGCGAGGGCGTGATCGTCACGGACTGGCTGACGGCCTGACGTCACCGGGTGACGCGCCGACCCCGCCGGTGAGCGGCGGGGTCCGCGGTCCCTTCGCCGCCCGCGGCGGGCCCGCGCCCGGCCGGGCTCAGGCGGCGGTCACGGCGTCGACCAGCGCGGCCAGCGCCGACGCCAGCCGGGTGAGCCCGGGGCCGGCCGGGCCGCCCGGCTCGCTCATGTACGTGTCCCGGCGGATCTCCACCATCAGCGCCCCGACCCGGGGCTCCTTCGCGTAGAACTCCATCGGCACGTACGCGCCGCTGAACGGGCTGTCCAGCCCCGTCTCCCCGCACCCGGCAAACGCCTCGCGCGCCGCGGCGAGCAGTCCTGGCGGGGTGTGGAAGGAGTCGGTGCCGAGGCACACCGGCGGCCGGGGTCCCGCACCGTGCAGCTCGTAGGGGAGCGGCGCGGTGGGGTAGGAGTGCACGTCGACGATCAGCGCCCGGCCGGTGGCGGCCAGCCGGTTTGCCACCGCATCCGTCATCGCCCGTGCGTACGGCCGGAAGTAACGCCCGATCAGCGGCTCCGGGTCGGTGTCCGCGGGGCGCAGCGCGGCCCGGTGCGTGGTCCGCGTGTACACCGCCCCCATCCCGACCGACAGCATCTCCTCCCGCTCGTCCGGGAACCGCTCCGGATCGACGACCAGCCGGGAGAGCCGGTTGACGAACCGCCAGGGAGTCACCCCGGCCAGCCCGGCCGCCGCGGCGGCCAGCTCCGCGGTGTGCGCGTCCGTGATGTGGTCGAGCTCCCGCTCCAGCGCCGCGTCGTCCAGCACGATGCCGGCGCGCACGTCGGCCGGTATCTCCCGCGCCGAGTGCGGCACGTGCAGGATCACGGGGGAGCCGTCCGCGCCGGGCAGAAGCTCGAAGGAGGAGGCGGCGGGGTGCGGCATGGGCTGCTCCGGGGGCGTTGTCAGTGGCGTGGTGCATGATCAAGGTGTCACACGGGACCGTCGGGTCGAGCACAGGGGGAACAGCATGCCCATCGTCAACCAGCAGGTGACCGCACACCCGTTCCTGGCGGCGTTGTACCGGGACGACCACTTCCCCGACCACGTGGTGGACCGCGGCAGGGCGGTGCTGCTGGCGCTGTGCGAGCGCGTCGAGGCCGAACGGCCGGCCGGCCTCGCCGCGCTGTACGCCCTGACCCACGCGGCCACCGACGAGTTCAACGCCCTGCAGGCCGACTTCGAGGCGGCCGGCAGCGAGATCGAGACGGTGGCCCGGGAGGAGATAGCCCGCGACTTCCGCTTCGTCGCCCACGCCTACGGCTTCCCCGACGCCGACGTGGAGGAGCTGATCGCCACCCGCGACTGGTGACCGCTCAGCCCTCCGCGAGCACCTCCCGCACCAGCGCGGCGACCTGATCCGTCTCGATCAGGAACCCGTCGTGCCCGTACGGCGACTCGATCACCCTCAGCCGGTCCGCGGACGGGATGTGGGCCGCCAGCCCGGCCTGCTGGGCGAGCGGGTAGAGCCGGTCGGAGTCGACGCCCGCGACCAGCGTGCGGGCGGTGACCCGGCGCAGAGCGGCCCGCACGCCGCCGCGGCCGCGCCCGACGTCGTGCGCGTTCATGGCCTGCGTCAGCACCACGTAGCTGCCCGCGTCGAACCGCCGTACCAGCTTGGCGGCATGGTGGTCGAGGTACGACTCGACCTGGTACCGGCCGCCGCCGAACGGGTCCTCGGCGCCCTGGGGCGTACGGCCGAAGCGGAGCTGGAGCTCCGGCTCGCTGCGGTAGGTGACGTGGGCGAGGCGGCGCGCGAGGCCGAGCCCGGCGTGCGGGCCGCGCCCGGTGTCGTGGTAGTCGCCGCCCTGCCAGTGCGGATCGGCCCGGACGGCGTGCAGCTGGACGCCGGCCCAGGCGATCTGCTCCGCGCTCGCCGCCGCCGTCGTGGCGAGCAGCAGCAGCGCGCCGGTCCGCTCCGGGTGGGTGACCGCCCACTCCACGGCGCGCATCCCGCCCATCGAGCCGCCGACGACCAGCGCCCACCGCTCGACGCCGAGCGCGTCGGCCAGCGCGGCCTCGGCGGCGACCTGGTCGCGCTGGGTCAGGAACGGGAAGGCCCCGCCCCAGCTGCGCCGCCCGCCGGGACGCGGCGAGGCCGGCCCGGTACTGCCCTGGCAGCCGCCCAGCACGTTCGGGGCGACGACGAAGAACCGGTCGGTGTCGAGCGGCAGGCCCGGCCCGACCAGCCCCTCCCACCAGCCCGGGGTCGGATGGCCGGGGCCGGCCGGGCCGGCGACGTGGCTGTCGCCGGTGAGCGCGTGCAGCACCAGCACGGCGTTGGAACGGTCCGGGGCGGGCCGCCCCCACGTCTCGAACGCGAGCCGTGCGCCCGGCAGTTCACCGCCCGCCTCCAGCGGCAGCGGCCCGTCCAGGACGTGCCACCGGCGCCGCCCCGGCGGGTCCCCCTCCCGCCAGGCCCCGGTGGCCGGCGGGAGGGGGACCGTGGGACGCGGGCCCGCGGGGACGGCGTTCAGGACGCGTCCTTGGCCGCGCGGAAACCGGCCTCCAGGTCGGCCCTGAGGTCCTCGAGGTTCTCGATGCCGACCGACAGGCGCACCAGGCCCGGTGCGGCCCCGGTGGCCGCGAGCTGCTCCTCGTCGAGCTGGCTGTGCGTCGTGGACGCCGGGTGGATGATCAGGCTGCGCACGTCGCCGATGTTGGCGAGGTGGCTGAACAGCCGCACCGCGTCCACGAACCGCTTGCCCGCCTCCACGCCGTCCCGCAGCTCGAAGGAGACCACCGCGCCCGCACCGCGCGGCAGGTAGGTCCGTGCCGCCTCGTGCCAGCGGCTGGACGCCAGGCCCGGATAGTGGACGGCGGCGACCTCGTCGCGCTGCTCCAGCCACTCGGCGAGCGCCAGCGCGTTCGCGGAGTGCCGTTCGATGCGCAGGCTCAGCGTCTCCACGCCCTGCAACAGCAGGAAGGCGGAGTGCGGGGACAGGGCCGGCCCCAGATCGCGCAGCAGCTGCACCCGCAGCTTGGCCGCGAACGCGCCCGGGCCGAGCGCCGGCCAGTACCGCAGCCCGTGGTAGCTGGGGTCGGGCTCGGAGAAGTCGGGGAACCGCTCGGGGTGCGCCCCGAAGTCGAAGGTGCCGCCGTCCACGACCACGCCCGCGATGGTGGTGCCGTGCCCGCCGAGGAACTTGGTCGCCGAGTGCACGACGACGTCCGCGCCGTGCTCGATCGGCCGCAGCAGGTACGGCGTCGGCACCGTGTTGTCCACGATCAGCGGCACGCCCGCCGCGTGGGCGACGTCCGCGACCGCCCGCACGTCGAGCACGTTGCCGCGCGGATTGCCGAGCGTCTCCGCGAACAGCGCCTTGGTGTCCGGCCGGACCGCCGCCCGCCAGGCCTCGACGTCGTCCGGGTCCTCGACGAAGGACACCTCGATGCCGAACCTCGGCAGCGTGTGCCGCAGGAGGTTGTAGGTCCCGCCGTACAGCGAGGCGCTGGAGACGATGTGGTCGCCGGCGCCGGCCACGGTGAGGATCGCCAGGGTCTCCGCGGCCTGCCCCGACGCCAGCGCCACCGCGGCGACACCGCCCTCCAGGGCGGCGATCCGCTGCTCGAAGACGTCCTGGGTGGGGTTGTGGATGCGGGTGTAGATGTTCCCGGGCTCGGCGAGCGAGAACAGGTCGGCGGCGTGCCGGGTGTCCCGGAAGACGAACGAGGACGTCTGGTAGATCGGCGTGGCCCGGGCGCCGGTCGCCGGGTCCGGCACGGCCCCGGCGTGGATCTGCTTGGTCTCGAACGACCAGGCCGGGGTCCCGGGCTCGGTGGAGCTCTCGTCCGGCGTGTGACCGGCGGCGACGGCGTCGATGGGCTGGCTCATGATGTGTGGCTCCTGGTGCTGGGTGCTGGGTGCTGGGTGCTGGGTGCTGGGTGCTGGGTGCTGGCGGGATCCGGATCCGGATCCGGGTCCGGACGGGTACGGAGGCGGCCGGATACGGGTGCTGCGGCCGAGCAGGGGTACGGGTCCGGGCACGCCGGAGGGCGGGACGAGCGGGGAAGAGGTACGGGCCGGGGCGGAGCGTCAGCTCACGGCGCGACAACCCGTGGTCGTGACGCGCCCGTGGTCGACGTGGCGGCGGGTCACGAGCATGGTCATGCGACGAGGGAAACACACACGCCGACCGCGGGACCAGCCCGGCGCCCCCGCTGACATATGAATTTCATGAACGGCACACGCCCGTCGTACGCGCGCGGCAACCGCACGCCGCACGGCCGGAGGGGCTGCTCGACGTGGTGCGCCGGCTGACGCTGCCGCAGACCGGCCCGGCCGCAGCCGCCGCGCCCGACACCGACCTGGTGGCCTGGAGCCGGCTCGAAGTCACCCGCCCGCAAGCCGTGATGTGACGGCGGTGAGGGCGTGTCGGAGGGTCGAGCCGTTCGCCGGAGGCTCCTCCCAGCGGGCGGCGATGTGCCCGTCCGGGCGGACGAGGAGCGCGCCGCCGTGCGGGCCGACCCGGCACAGTCGGGCGTGTTCGCCGAGCAGGGTCTCGAAGCGCAACGGCCAGGAGGCGGGCGCTTGTTGCTGCCAGCGGCTGGGGGCCTGGGTGAGCAGGGTGAACCACTCGCCGACGGTGTCGAGCGTGGAGCGGCCGGGGGTGAGCCAGAAGTGGGGCATACGGCGGCCGGGCTCCGCGGTGGGGACGTACTCCGTGCCGGAGGGCTCGGGAGGTTCGCGGTGGTCGCTCAGGACGGCGTCGGAGTGGTAGGTCGTACCCAGTACGAGGCCCAGTTGGGCGAAGTACCTTTCCGACCAGGGGAGTTCGGTCGGGGTCGAGGCCGCCGTGCCGGCCCGGAGCTGTTCGTTGCGCGCGTTCAGCACCTGGAGCAGGAGTCGGGTGTTGTCGACGGCTTGGCGGAGCGTTTCGCGGGCGACCGGGTGCCGTTCGGTCTGGTAGCTGTCCAACAAGCCTGGTCCGGCCCACCCTTGGAGTACACCGGCCAGTTTCCAGCACAGGTTGTGGGCATCGGCGACGCCGGTGTTCATGCCGAGGCCGCCGATCGGGGGCACGGCGTGCGCGGCGTCGCCGGCCAGCAGGACGCGGCCGTGACGGAGACGGTCGGCGACATGCGCGGTCATCGTCCACCGCTGCACCCGGGCCACGTCGACCCGGACGTCGGCGCCGGGGCCGAGGGCCCGGGAGAGCGGGCCGGACCAGTCCGCGCCTCCGGCGTCCCCGGGTGTGGCGTGGAACCAGACCCAGCCGCCCTCGGGGTGGACCGGGCCGAAGGTGCCATGCGGGGTGAAGTAGATCCCGGCGGGCTGTTCGGCGCGCCAATGGCCCAGGTCGGCGTCGAACACGACGCTGGTGAAGCTCCCGATGACTCCGGGGCCGGCGGTGCCGATGCCGAGCCTCTTCCGCACGGTGGAGTTCGCGCCGTCGGCGGCGATCAGGTACCGGGCACGGACGCGGCTCTCCTCGCCGTGCCGCCGGTCCACGAGCAGGGCGGTGACGCCCTCGGCCTCTTCGGTCAGGTCGACGAGTTCAACGCCGAACCGTAGGGTCCCTTCGGCGGCTGCGAGGAGCGTCGGCTCCAGCCGGTCCTGCGACGTGAGCACCCCGATCACAGGGCTCTCGGGCACCGGTGCGTCGACCCCGACCATCCCGGCCGTGGCGAAGTCGGGGGCGAACAGGGTGTCCCGGAAGCGGACCCGGCCGTACGCCGGTGCGAACCCGTTCGCCGCGATCCTGGTGGCGAGCCCCAACTGGCGGAAGATCTCCATGGAGCGCACGTTGACCAGGCGGGCTCGCGGAAAGGGAGACATCTCCGTGTGCTTCTCGACCAGCAGGGTCGGCACACCCCAGCGCTCCAGCAGCGCGCGGGCGGTGAGCCCGACGGGGCCACCGCCGACGATCAGTACCGCTGCCTCGGCGTCCGCTCCAGACATGGATCGATCATCCGGTCGCCACGACGGGGACCGGTCAGGGCACGTCGGAGTGCACCCGAACGAGTTGCCGCCCCTTCTCCGGGGCGGTCCTTCGAGGGGTGGGCGGCGCTGCTCGGACTGGAGCTCGCCCTGCCCCGGTGACGGCTCCCCGTCACGGCTCCGCCCCGGCGGGCGGTGGTGGGCCGGCCGGGGCGGAGGTGGGGCGGGGACCCCGGAGGTCAGGGTCCGTCGGGCGTCAGCTCAGGGTCGCCAGCGCCTCGTTCCAGGTGGCGGACGGGCGCATGACCGCGGAGGCCTTGGCCGGGTCCGGCTGGTAGTAGCCGCCGATGTCGGCCGGCTCGCCCTGGACGGCGAGCAGCTCGTCGACGATGCGCTGCTCGTTCGCGGCGAGCGTCTCGGCCAGCGGCGCGAAGGCCTTGGCCAGGTCGGCGTCCTCGGTCTGCCCGGCCAGCTCCTGCGCCCAGTACAGGGACAGGTAGAAGTGGCTGCCGCGGTTGTCGATGCCGCCGACGCGACGGGTCGGGGACTTGTCCTCGTTGAGGAAGGTCGCCGTGGCGCGGTCGAGGGTGTCGGCGAGCACCTTGGCGCGGGCGTTGCCGGTGAAGTCGGCGTACTGCTCGAGGGACGGCACCAGGGCGAAGAACTCGCCGAGGGAGTCCCAGCGCAGGTAGTTCTCCTTGACCAGCTGCTGGACGTGCTTCGGCGCGGAACCGCCGGCGCCCGTCTCGAACAGGCCGCCGCCCGCCATCAGCGGGACGACCGACAGCATCTTGGCGCTGGTGCCCAGCTCCAGGATCGGGAACAGGTCGGTCAGGTAGTCGCGCAGCACGTTGCCGGTCACGGAGATGGTGTTCTCGCCGCGGCGGATGCGCTCCACCGACAGCTTGGTCGCCTCGACCGGGTTCAGGATGCGGATGTCCAGGCCCTCGGTGTCGTGCTCCGGGAGGTACTGGTTGACCTTGGCGATCAGGTTGGCGTCGTGGGCGCGGTTCTCGTCCAGCCAGAACACCGCCGGGTCGCCGGTGGCGCGGGCGCGGGTGACGGCCAGCTTCACCCAGTCCCGGATCGGGGCGTCCTTGGTCTGGCAGGCGCGGAAGATGTCGCCGGCGGAGACGGTCTGCTCCAGGACGACCTCGCCGTTGCCGTCGACCAGGCGGACCGTGCCCGTGGTGGGGATCTCGAAGGTCTTGTCGTGGGAGCCGTACTCCTCGGCCTTCTGCGCCATCAGGCCCACGTTGGGCACGGAGCCCATGGTGGCCGGGTCGTAGGCGCCGTTGGCGCGGCAGTCGTCGATCACGGCCTGGTACACGCCGGAGTAGGAGGAGTCCGGCAGGACCGCGAGGGTGTCGTGCTCCTGGCCGTCCGGGCCCCACATGTGGCCGGAGGTGCGGATCATGGCCGGCATGGAGGCATCCACGATCACGTCGGACGGCACGTGCAGGTTGGTGATGCCCTTGTCGGAGTCGACCATCGCCAGCTCCGGGCCCTCGGCGATCTCGGCGTCGAAGGAGGCATTGATCTCGGCGCCCTCGGGCAGTGCCTCCAGGCCCTTGAGGATGCCGCCCAGCCCGTCGTTCGGGGTCAGGCCGGCCGCGGCGAGCGTCTCGCCGTACTTCGCGAACGTCTTCGGGAAGAAGGCGCGCACCACGTGACCGAAGATGATCGGGTCGGAGACCTTCATCATCGTCGCCTTCAGGTGCACGGAGAACAGGACGCCCTCCTGCTTGGCGCGGGCGACCTGCGCGGTGAGGAACTCGCGCAGCGCGGCGACGCGCATCACGGAGGCGTCGACGACCTCGCCCTCGAGCACGGGTACGGACTCGCGCAGCACGGTGGTCGTGCCGTCGTCGCCGACCAGCTCGATGCGCAGCGAACCGGCCCCGGAGATCACCGCGGACTTCTCGGTGGAGCAGAAGTCGTTCTCGCCCATGGTGGCGACGTTGGTCTTCGACTCCGCCGACCAGGCGCCCATGCGGTGCGGGTGGGTCTTGGCGTAGTTCTTCACCGAGGCGGGGGCGCGGCGGTCGGAGTTGCCCTCACGCAGGACCGGGTTGACGGCGGAGCCCTTGATCTTGTCGTAGCGGGCCTGGATCTCCCGCTCCTCGTCGGTCTTCGGGTCGTCCGGGTAGTCCGGCAGCGCGTAGCCCTTGCCCTGCAGCTCCGCGATCGCGGCCCGCAGCTGCGGGATCGACGCCGAGATGTTCGGCAGCTTGATGATGTTGGCCTCGGGCGTCTTGGCCAGCTCGCCCAGCTCGTGCAGGGCGTCCGGGATGCGCTGGTCCTCGGTCAGGTACTCCGGGAACACGGCGATGATGCGTCCGGCCAGCGAGATGTCGCGGGTCTCCACGGCGACACCCGCCTGCGAGGCGTATGCCTGGACCACCGGCAGGAAGGAATACGTCGCCAGGGCCGGGGCCTCGTCAGTGTGCGTATAGATGATGGTCGAGTCAGTCACCGGGTGCTCCGCTCCACGTCTGCAACATTGCTCGACATCAAGATATCTCGTGAGCGGGGCCTCCTCGACAGCGGCCCTTGGTCACTTTTCACGCCACGCGCCGGAAGTTCGCGCCACGTGCCGGAAGACAGCCGCCCGGGAGCAACCGAGAGGCCGCTCCCGGGGTCCTGGAAAGAGATCGTGCAACTGATCGTCGACGCGGCCGGAACCGACCACCCGACCGCCCGAACGAAAGCTGACCATGAGATATCGCACCAGAGTGACGGGCCCGGCCGCCCTGCTCGGCACCGCCGTGGCACTGACCGTCGGCGGAACGGCGCAGGCGGCGGAGGACACCGCCACCCCGGCCCCCGGAACCCTCGACGACACCGCCACGCCGGGCCCGGAGACCCTCGACGACACCGCCACCCCGGGCCCGGAGACCCTCGGCGACACCGTCTTCCCCGCCCTCGGCAACGACGGCTACCGCGTCTCCCACTACTGCCTCGACCTCGCCTACGACGCCACGACCAGGCTCGTCGAGGCCACCGCGACGTTACGCGTCCGCACCACCCAGGCGCTGACCCGGTTCTCCCTGGACGCCCTCGGCCTGGACATACACGCCGTCCGCGTCGACGGCGAGGCCGCCGCCTTCGAGCAGGCGGACGAGAAGCTGCGCGTCACGCCCGCCGCCCCGCTGCCCGCGCGGGCCGGGGCCACGGTCCGCGTCGACTACACGGCCGACCCCGGCCGCACCCTGCCGCACACCGCCTGGGTCGTCACCCCCGACGGCTTCGCGGTCTGCCCGCAGCCGAACTCGGCGCACACCGTCTTCCCCTGCAACGACCATCCCTCGGACAAGGCCGGCTTCACCGTCCGCATCACGGTCCCCGAAGGCCTGCGGGGCGTGGCGAACGGCCTGCTCACCGGTACCGAGACCGCCTCCGGCGGCCGGACGGCGTACACGTACCGCTCGCGCGAGCCGATGGCCACCGAGCTGGTGCAGATCACGGTCGGCGACTACCTCGTGAAGGACCGGCAGGGCCCGCACGGGCTGCCGCTGCGCGATGTCGTCCCGGCCGCCCGCGCCGCCGCCCCGGAACCGGCGCTGGCGCTGACCCCGGACCTGGTGGGCTGGCTGGAGGCGCGGCTGGGCGCCTACCCGTTCGAGACGTACGGGCTGCTGCCCTGCAACTCAGACGACCCGAACGCCTTCGACTTCACCGGCCTGGAGACCCAGGCCCTCACCCTGTACAAGCCGAACTTCCTGCTCCAGGAGGAGAGGAAGATCGGCTCGCACATGATGCACGAGCTGGTCCACTCCTACTTCGGCAACAGCGTCTCGCCCGCGACCTGGGCCGACCTGTGGCTGAACGAGGGCCACGCCGACTTCTACGGGCTGCTGTACCGCTACGAGCGCGGCTGGGCCGACTCCCTCGGGCTGACCACCCTGGAAGCCCGGATGAAGGACACCTACGCCCGCGGCGACCAGTGGCGCGCCGACTCCGGTCCGGTGGCCGCGCCGAACGCGGTCAACCTCTTCGACAGCCAGCGCTACCTGGGCGGCGTCCTGGTCCTGTACGCCCTGCGCCAACTGGTCGGCGAGGACGCCTTCAACGCCCTCGAACGCGCCTTCCTCGACCGCCACCGCAACTCCGCGGCGACGACGGAGGACTACATCGCCGTCGCCTCGGAGATCTCGGGCCAGGACGTGTCCGGCTTCCTGCGGGAGTGGCTGTACGGCACGAAGACGCCGCGGATGCCCGGCCACCCGGACTGGACGGTCAAGCCGGTGAGCTCGTCCCTCGTCGCCCCGCACAGCCGCAGGGGCGGGCACTACCACGAGAACTCGGCGACCCTGTGAGCCGCCGGAGCCGCTGACCCGGCCGGCCTACTCGAGGCGGGCGGCGTTCGCGTCGCCCGCCTCCGTGTGGACGCGCTGCTGCGGGATCGCCACCGAGCCCTGCTGCAGCGCCACCGTGCGCGTCGGCGCCGGGATGCTGATGCCCTCGTCCCGGTAGCGCCGGTGCAGCCGCTTGATGAACTCGTGCTTGATCCGGTACTGGTCGCTGAACTCGCCCACGCCCAGGATGACCGTGAAGCCGATCCGGGAGTCGCCGAAGGTGTGGAACCGGATCGTCGGCTCGTGCTCCGGAAGGGCGCCGGTGACCTCGGTCATCACCTCGGCGATGACCTCGTTGGTCACCCGCTCGACGTGGTCGAGGTCGCTGTCGTAGGCGACGCCCACCTGCACCAGGATCGTCAACTGCTGCTCGGGACGCGTGAAGTTGGTCATGTTCGTCTTCGCCAGCTGGCCGTTGGGGATGACCACCAGGTTGTTGGAGAGCTGACGCACGGTCGTCTGACGCCAGTTGATGTCGACGACGTACCCCTCCTCGCCGCTGCTGAGCCGGATGTAGTCGCCGGGCTGCACGGTCTTGGAGGCGAGGATGTGGATGCCCGCGAAGAGGTTGGCGAGGGTGTCCTGCAGCGCCAGGGCGACCGCCAGACCGCCCACGCCCAGGGCGGTGAGCATCGGCGCTATGGAGATGCCCAGCGTCTGCAGCACCACCAGGAAGCCGATCGCCAGCACCAGCACCCGGGTGATGTTGACGAAGATCGTCGCGGATCCGGCGACGCCGGAGCGGGACTGGGTGACCGTCCGCACCAGGCCGGCGATGACCCGGGCCGCCGTCAGCGTCACGACGAAGATGAGGATCACGGTCAGGACCTGGTTGACGTGGTGCTGGACCGCCTTCGTCAGCGGCAGCACCCCGCCCGCGGCGGCCGCGCCGCCGGCGATCGCCGACCACGGCACCACCGTGCGCAGCGCGTCCACGATGACGTCGTCACCGCTCCAGCGGGTCCGGTCGGCGTGCTTGCCCAGCCAGCGCATCAGCATGCGCAGCAGGAAGGCCGCCAACAGACCGGCGGCCAGCGCGATTCCGGCGAGGACCAGGTCGTCGACGGTGAGCGGCCGGGTCACCACGGTGAGCGTTCGGGTCACCGGTCACCTCCGGGGAGCGGTTCTGCGGCGGGCGCCGCCGCGGAAAGCCGGATGTGAAGTGTCGTCACGTTGTTGCCACCTGCTCGGTCTCGGGATGTGCGACCCCTCATCCTGCCGTATCCGGCAGGGCGGTTCACCTGCGCCCGAGACCGCGCGGTGGTGCGCGGGAGCGTCAGATGACCTTCATGCGCACCAGCGCGCCCAGCGTCAGCGCCCCCGGCAGCAGGGGCAGCCAGACGGTGATGACGCGGTAGGCGACGACGACCGCCGTGGCCACGGCGGCCGGGCCGCCCGCCGCGACCAGCGCCAGCACCAGCGCCGCCTCCACCGAGCCCACCCCGCCCGGCGTCGGCACCAGGGCCACCGCGACGGTCGCCGCAAGGTACGCCACCGCCGTGTGCACGGCGGGCACCGGCAGCTCCAGCGCGCGGCCCACCAGGGCCAGCCCGGCCGCCTGCAGCGCGGGGAAGGCGAGCGCGCCGCCCCACAGGGCGAGGGCGCGGGACGGACGGGCGTGCACCGAGCGCAGTTCGCCCAGCGCGGTGCGCAGGAAGGACGCCACGGCCCTCCGCAGCCGCCGTACCCCCGCCAGGACCGCCGCGGCCGCGACCACCACCGCGCCGGCCGCGTACAGCAGGGGGCCCATCGCGTCGTGCGGGAGCAGGGGGCCGAGGCGCAGCGCGCCCGGGAAGGCGAGCAGCAGGCCGGCCAGCAGGGCGAGCCGGGTGACCGACTCCGCCAGCAGGTACAGCGCGAGCGCGGCGGAGGAGCGGGCGAGCGGGATCCCGCAGACGGTCATGAAGCGCAGGTTGACCGCGCTCGCGCCGAGGCCGGTGGGCAGCAGGTGGTTGGCCGCGCCGGCCGCGAACTGGGCGGCGAGCAGCCGCCGTCGGGGCAGCCGCTCCACGACCGCGCCCTGCCGGGTGAAGGCGGCCGCCACCCAGGTCAGACAGGTCGCGCCGGCCGCGGCCAGCAGCCACGGCCACTCCGCCGCGCGCAGCCGGGAGAAGCCGTCGGCGAGGACACCGTGGTGCCGTACGGCCACGACCGTGACCAGCAGCAACGGCACCAGGCACAGGATCCGGCGGACCGGGACACGCCGGGGGAGACGCCCTCGGGAGAGGCGTCCTTCGGGGAGACGGCCCTGGGGGAGGCGTCCCTGGTCGAGCAGTGCTTCGGGGAGGTGTACCGCGGTCACATCGGACGAGGGTGCCCGCTCGCCGCCAACCGCGGGTTGCGGGATCGCGGACGGCTGCTTACGGACGGGCAGCGGGTGGGGAGACGGGGCCATGGGGTCCTTCGGGGGAGGGGACGGTACGAGGAGGCGGCGCGGGGCGACGAAGCGGGGGAGTGTTGACCTCGACAACGATCGAGGTTCTACCTTCTCTCCCATGAGTATGGAGACCACGGCGTGGACACAGCTGCACAGTGTCATGAACGCCCAGCAGGAGCGTCGGCCCCTCGCGCGTGCCACGCTGCGCCGTATCGGCGCGTTCGCCCGCCCGCACCGCGCCCGCATCGCGCTGTTCGTACTGCTCGGAGTCGTGACCGCGCTGCTCGCCGTCGCCACCCCGGTGCTGGCCGGCCGCGTCGTGAACGCGATCGTGTCGGGCGACGACGAGGGCACGGTCGTACGCCTGGCCCTGCTCATCGCGGTCATCGCGCTCGCGGAGGCGGCGCTCGGCGTCCTCGGGCGCCGGCTGTCGTCGACGCTCGGGGAGGGCCTGATCCTCGATCTGCGGACGGCCGTGTTCGATCATGTGCAGCGGATGCCGGTCGCGTTCTTCACACGTACCCGTACGGGCGCGCTGGTCTCCCGGCTCAACAACGACGTGATCGGCGCGCAGCGGGCGTTCAGCAACACGCTGTCGGGCGTGGTGAGCAACGTGGTCACGCTGGTGCTCACGCTCGCCGTGATGCTCACCCTGTCCTGGCAGATCACGCTGCTCGCGCTGGTGCTGCTGCCGGTGTTCGTCGTCCCGGCCCGGCGGATGGGCAGCCGGATGGCCCGCATGCAGCGGGAGGCGGCGACGCTGAACGCGGCGATGGGCACCCGTATGACCGAGCGCTTCTCGGCCCCCGGAGCCACGCTGGTCAAGCTGTTCGGGCGCCCGGAGGAGGAGTCGCGGGAGTTCGCCGAGCGGGCCCGCCGGGTCGCGGACATCGGCGTGCGCACCGCCACGGCCCAGTCGGTGTTCATGACGGCGCTGACCCTCGTCTCCTCCCTGGCCCTCGCCCTCGTATACGGCCTCGGCGGCTGGTTCGCCCTGCGCGGCAGCCTGGAGCCGGGCGCCGTGGTGTCGCTGGCGCTGCTGCTGACCCGCATGTACGCGCCGCTGACCGCGCTGGCCGGGGCCCGCGTGGAGGTGATGAGCGCCCTCGTCAGCTTCGAGCGCGTCTTCGAGGTGCTGGACCTGAAGCCGCTCATCGAGGAGCGGCCCGACGCGCGCGCCGTACCGGAGGGCCCGGTCGCCGTCGAGTTCGACGACGTCCGCTTCGCCTACCCGTCGGCCGAGAAGGTCTCCCTGGCCTCCCTGGAGGAGGTGGCGTCCCTGGACACCCGGGGCGGCGCGGAGGTCCTGCACGGCGTCTCCTTCCGCGCCGAACCCGGACAGACCGTCGCGCTCGTCGGCTCCTCCGGCGCGGGCAAGTCCACCATCGCCGCCCTGCTGCCGCGCCTGTACGACGTCGACGAGGGCGCCGTGCGCATCGGCGGCGTCGACGTCCGCGAGGTGAGCGCCGCCTCCCTGCGGGCCACCCTCGGCATGGTCACCCAGGACGGCCACCTCTTCCACGACACCGTCCGCGCCAACCTGCTGCTCGCCCGCCCCGGGGCGGCCGAGCCCGAACTGTGGGACGCGCTGCGCCGCGCCCGCCTCGACGACCTCGTACGGTCCCTGCCGGACGGCCTCGACACCGTCGTCGGCGAGCGCGGCTACCGGCTCTCCGGCGGCGAGCGCCAGCGCATGACCATCGCCCGGCTGCTGCTGGCCCGCCAGCGCGTCGTCGTCCTCGACGAGGCCACCGCCCACCTCGACAACACCTCGGAAGCCGCCGTCCAGGAGGCGCTCACCGAGGCCCTGGAGGGCAGGACCGCGGTGGTCATCGCCCACCGGCTGTCCACCGTCCGGTCGGCGGACCTCATCCTGGTCGTCGAGGACGGCCGCATCGTGGAACGCGGCACCCACGAGGAACTGCTGGCGGCGGGCGGGCGGTACGCGGAGCTGTACCGGACGCAGTTCGAGCGCGTGGAGGGGCAGGCCGAGGTGGCGGCGGGGGACGCCGTGGTGTGAGCGGTGGGGCGGGCCCCGTCGCCCGCCCCGGGCCGAGGACTGACACGCCGAGGACTGACACACCGTCGAACTCACTGCCCCGCAGCGGCGTGACGCCGCTGCGGGGGTGGGCTGTGCCGAACCATTGCCGACGGCAACGCGCCTCGCTATGTTAATCAGAAATCACATCAGTGAGACGACGTTCGTCATGCACCAGTCGCGCAATTCGCCAGTAAAAGACGGCACTTGAAATCCTCTGGCCCATCAGGGAAGCAGGTAAGTCAATGGAGAACCTCAGCAGGCGCAAGCTTCTGTCGCTCGGTGCCGCACTCGGCCTCGTGGGCGTGGCGAACTCCGCCCCGGCGTGGGCGTCGACAGGCTCGGTGACGGCAGACGCCGCCGCGGGGACCGATCCGCAGTGGATCTGGGACGACATGGCGGACCCGCTGATGGCGTCGATGATCGACAACGGACACGTGCCGGCGATCAACACGGCGTGGGCGTCGTGGGTGAACAACAACGACCCGCTGCCCAGCGGCCTGCCGGCCGAGTTCGCCGCGTACCTGGGGCAGGTCAACCGGCTGCCCTCCTGGGCGGACCAGACCAAGCTGACCCGCGCCGCCGACTTCAACCGGCGCAGGGACACGTACCTCTTCATGCTGTACGGCCTCGGCAGCGGAATCATGAGCACCGTGATCCCGCGCGAGGCCAAGAGCGTCTACTGGTCCGCGGGCGGCGCCAACATGCAGGACCGCGCGGCCAAGACGTTCACCTTCGGATACTACCTGTCCCAGCTGGGAGCCTTCGAGCCGACCGGACAGTTCGTCGTCACCGCCAACAAGACGCGCGTGGTGCACGCCGCGGTGCGGCACCTGCTGCCGCAGTCGCCGCACTGGCGGGCGGTCGCCGACCAGACCGTCCCGATCAGCGCCGCCGACATCCTGGTCACCTTCCACAGCCTGGGCACCTACGTGCACCGGAAGCTGCTCGAGTGGAAGATCCCGTTCCCGGCCGCGGACCAGGAGGCCTTCCTGCACTCCTGGCAGGTCGCCGTCCACCTGCTCGGTGTGCCGGACGAGTACATCCCGCAGACGTGGGCGGAGGCCGACAAGCAGTCGGCGCAGGTGCTCACCCCGATCCTCACCCCGACGACCGAGGGCATCGAACTGGCCGAGGACCTGCTCGGCCTGACCGCACAGATCGACCTCGGCGTCACGCGCGGCTTCCTGAACGAGTTCGTGCGCTACGTCCTCAGCGACGAGGTCGGGGACTGGCTGGGACTGAAGCGCGACTACGCGGCGGCGGCCCTGGTCCGCACCGCGTGGCCGGCGTACATCCTGTTCCGTGAGGGGCTGTCGCCCGTCATGCCCGCCACCTTCTACATGATGGACCAGTTCGTGCGCGCCCTGGCCATGCTGTTCCTCAACAAGGGCACCTCCGGGACCAGCACCCCCATCACGATCCCCACCGCGAACAGGCCGGACTAGCTGTCGGCCCGGCCTGATTCCTGCCCGCCCCACGGCAGCCGGGCCGAGGGGCGGGTGCCGTTCACAGCCCCAGAGCGCCCACGACCAGCGCGGTCACGGCCGCACGATGGCCGGGGCCGTCCCGCCACCGCAGTCTGCGTCCCGCCTCGACCACCACGCCGAACCCCGCGTGCACCAGCACCCGGGCCCGGCTCGGGTCCAGCTCCGGACGGGCCAGCCGCAACTGCTGCTCCCAGACCGCGATGTGTTCGCGCTGCGCGACGACCAGGGGCCGCCGCAGGTCGTCCGGCAGACCGGCGAGCTCGGCCTCGGCGACGCTGTTCAGCTCGGTGTACTCGAAGCTGTAGGCCACGTACGTCGCTGCCAGCGCGACGACGGCCTCGTGCGGGTCGGCCACCTCGTGCAGGCTCCGCTCCACCCCCTGGGCCAGCAGTCCCGCCGCCTGGAGGCACGCCGCCGCCAGGATGTCGATCTTGCCGGGGTAGTGGCGGTAGAGCGCGGACGGGGTCAGTCCCACCGCCTCCGCGATCTGTCCGTTCGTGACGTTGGCGAATCCGTCCCGGGCGAACAGCGGGATGGCGGCCGCGAGGATCTCCGCGCGCCGCGTGCGCGGCACGGGCCGGGCGGGCAGCTCGACGGGGTGCGCGCCGAGCCGGCCCGCCGCCGGATCGGTCGCGGCCACCCGCAGCGCGGACCCCAGCAGCAGCTCCTCGGCCCGGCGCTGGGCGATGGAGGTGTGGTGCATGGTGATGGACCCGATCGCGCCGAGGGCGGCCATGGCCCGCAGGCGCTCGTCGGGCAGTGGGTGCGCGCGCTGCACCGCCTCGTCGACCCGCCTGACGAGGCGGCCGAACGTCACCCCGAGGCGTCGGCGGTCCTCGCGGTTGAGGTACCGGGCCTCCCACCGGTACACGCCGCCCGACGCGCGATGGGCGACGGTGACCCGGGCGACGGCGCCGAGCACGTCCGGCAGGGCCGCTCCGGGCGGCACCTCGTCGAGCGCGGCGACCAGTCTGTCCGCCATGACGTGGGCGCACTCGGCGAACAGCGCGTACTTGTTCGGGAAGTGCCGGTACAGAGCGGCCGCGGTGATACCCACGCCGGCCGCGACCTCCTCCATGGACGCCTTGTGGTAACCGCGCTCGCTGAAGACCCGCCCGGCCGCGTCGACGATGAGTTGCTTGCGGTTGCGGGGCCGAGTGGCCGTGACCGGATCGGCGGCCGCGGCCGCGGCCGATCGGGCGGATGGGGAGGCGGGAGCCATGCGGATCAGTCAATCACACGCCGCCGGAAGGGCCGGCTCCCTCGGGGCGCGGACCGTACGCCGGGGAGCGCGGGGAGCGCGGGGACGGCGGGGAGCCGGAGGCGGCGGCGCGGGACGCGGCGCGGGGGACACATGAGGCGGCCCGCACCGGCCGGAACCGAACCGGTGCGGGCCGCCTTTCAGCCCTGACGTCCAGCCGTGGCGTCCAGCCGATGCGTTCAGCCGCGACGTTCAGCCGTGGCGCTTCACTTCTCCAGGTCGGCGCGCATCGCGACGATCAGCTTCTCGGCCTCGGGAACGGTGCTGTTGGGGAAGTGGACCACTCCGGCGGTCGTGTCGTCGGCCCAGCCGCAGACGACGTCGCCGTCCTCGACGAAGGAGGCCAGCAGGCACTCCACCGAACCGCCGAGCGGGCCGACGTCGCCGATCGGCTGGGCCTGCGGCGGGGTGCCCTCCCACTTGAGGTAGTCGAGCATGCCGCGGAACAGGTACTCCCGGCGCTTGCTGGTCTCCTCCGGGACGTTGTCCACGGCGACGACGAGCACGTTCGCCTGCCGGCCCTGCGAGTCCTTGCGCAGGTACTTCTGCTCCACCATGTTCATGTTGTCCCGCACGTCGCCCGGATCGACGGGGACATCCGTGAGCTGCGCCTTGCCGGTGGCCTTGGGCAGGCCGCCCGCCTGCGGCGCGTCGACGACGCGCCGTGCCGAGGAGGGAGTGCCGTCCTGGGACGGGGGCGGCGCGTCGGTCGCGGGCGGCCGGCTGTCCGACGGCTTGGACGCGGCTGGCGAGGCACCGGCGGTGAGGCTGGGGTCGGCCTCGATGTCGTTGGGCTGGCAGCCGGTGAGCAGGGCCGCGCCGATGACGGCCACAACGAGAACGGGAACGCGTCGGACACGCATGGATGACTCCCCCGTGAGGACCGAAGTCCTCGTCGTTCGAATGTATTTCATGGACTTTCCGTAGATCGTCCGGACTCGGTTGACTGGACGACCCGGTGGGCATGGATGGTTCCGGGACACGTGATGTCGCTGCTGTTCCGCGACGCGCCCATGATCCGCGGACCGGCTTGGAATCCGCTGGAAACCGTCGGCCGGAGCGTCAAGGGCTCCCCCCCCCCGTGGCGTGGGGTGGCGCGGTTCTCAGTCGGTGACGAGGACGTAGTCGTGGCTCTTCTCCACGGAGATCAGCTTCAGGTGGACGCGGCCCTGGTCGTCGGTGGTGCGCTGCCATCCCCAGCGCTGCGGGGAGTGGTCCTGCTCCGCGTCCATGTCCGAGTCGCTGTTGCAACCGCCCTGTTACGCCTGGCGGTTGATCTCCGGCTCGAGGATGATCGTCTGTCCGTCCTGGGTGGCCCTGCCGCGCTGGTAGCTGAGCGCCCGGCTGTGGCAGGCGCTGCCGCTGATGTTGGTCGCGGTGTAGCCGGACCAGACGTAGTGGCCGTCGGCGGTGATGCGGATGCCGCTGCCGGCCCGGAAGGCGTCCGGATCGGACGGCCAGCCCGACTGCGGGTCGTAGATGTCCAGGTTGCGCTTGCCGAGCGTCAGGTAGTCGGACGGCTCCTGCCATTCGCCGACGAGTTGGGCGGAGACCTTGCCCGAGGGCTTGCCGGCCGCGGCGGTGGAGGTCGCGGCACTGGGGGTCGCGGCGCCCGGGCCGGCGGTGCCGTCCACGTCCCCGGTCGGGCCGCAGCCCACCAGGAGCGCGGCGAGCGAAAGGCCCAGGGCGGCGGCAGCGGCGCGGCGGGGACCGCGACGGGCCGGGGCGGTACGGACGGTGGGCATGGGTTTCTCCCTCAAGGCGGATCGAACGATCAAGTGGAAGGCCAGACGCCGGCCTTCGAGGCGTGGCCCGGGTCCCGACGAGTGTCCGGTCACCTGCTGTAAGGCGGCTGCAGAGGACGGGTGTCCGGTGCCGGGCGGCTTGCAGCCGGCTTCAAGGGCCCAGGCCGATCCAAGGCCTCCGGGCCGACGGCCCTCCGCCGTGGTCGCGGTGACGGGGACTCAGCTGTTGTCGCTGAGGAAGCCCCAGTCGTTGTCGGTCAGATCGATGCCGTCGCCGCGGCCACCGGAACCGGCGGCCTGGAGCAGCTCCCTGGTGGCGTCCGCGATCGGCAGCTCGAAGGCGAGGTCCATCAGCGGATCGACCAGACCCCGGTCCCGGAACGGCGCGGGCAGCCGGTCCACGAACGCGCTCGCCCCGATCAGGGCGGCGAGATGGAGGTCGCGGGCGTCGGACGGTCCAGCCGCCGGTCCCCCCTTCCCGGACCGGACGGCACCCCAGGCCCGGGAGGCCAGCCGCGCGGACCAGCCCGGATCCGCCCACAACCGGTCGCCGCCGACGTTCAGGACGCCCAGCAGGTGCCGGGGCCGTCGGGCTGCGAGGCCGCGGGCGGTCAGCAGCTTGAGCCAGTCGGCGTCGGTGCCGGGTGAGGCCGCCTCGCGCACCCAGTGCTCCAGGCCCGCCGAACGGGATCCGCCACCGGCGTCCCGCAGCCGCCGCAGCAGCTCCGCCAGCAGCGGGTCGCCGGACAGCGGGTCGGCCGGCGACGGCCCGGCGGAGTGCGGGCCGGCCGTCGCGGCCTGCCGTTCCAGCGCGACCCGGGAGTCCCGCACGGTGATCGCCCCGCGGAGCAGCAGCTCGGTGAGCATGGCTCCGGCCAGCAGCAGACCGGTGTGACGCGGTGGCTTCAGGGCTCCGGTCCGGGGATGCGTGTGAAGCAGCAGCAGGTCCTGGGGCAGGGTGGTGGACGGCGCGGCGGACATGTCTCTCCTTCGGGGCGGGCGCGGTCAGGCGGCGTACGCGGCGACCGCCGGCGCGAGGCCGGCCGACCGCATCCGCCCGGTCGTGACGAGCAGTTCGCCGTGCGATTCCACGGACCCCTGCCCCGTCCGCCCGACCGTCACCTGCAGTCCCGGGGCCTCGGCCCACCGCCCCGCCACGCCGGAGCGCGGCACGGCCGGGTCGTCGGGGGACAGCACGCGGGTGTCCGGCACGGCGTTCCTTCCTCCGTCGGGCGGCAGGTCCGGAGTTCGGACCGTGCGACGCCCGGGGGCAGGCCGGACACACGCGCGCCGTCCGGGCGGCCGTAGCCGGAGCATGGAGATCCACTCTGCAAGGCCGCTGTAACCGGCCCACGGCCCGCCGCTCCCGGCTTTCCAGCCAACTTCAAGCCGAGGGAGCCAGCATGGTGTCCGGGAAAAGGGATGCGTGACGGTGGCGGGGTACGGGGGTGCCTCACCACCGGGACGTACCGCAACCGGGTACGGGCACACAGGCGCCCGGACCCACGCGGAAGCGTGACGGTGGTGGGGTACGGGGGTGCCTCACCACCGTCGGCCGCGTCACAGCCGGGACGTGCGCCCCGGCGGCCGGACCGGTGCCGGTCACGGACGAGGACGCACGTCCGCTTCCACTCCCGCTTCCAGGTCCGCGCCCGCCCCGAGAGAGGTGACGGAGCGATACATGTACTCGTTCATGTCCGCGGGCGACATCTTCCGGCCCGCCTCGTGGCAGCGGACGAAGTCCTCCGTGGACAGCGCCTCCCGTACCAGCCTGGCGTGCCCCGGCCCGTCGACGGGGTCCATGAGGACCGGCGAGTACCCGATGCGGGAACCCTGTTCCTCGACGACGCCCAGGAGCATGGCCCCCGCCTCCCGGTGCCCGGTCAGCGTCAGCGCGGCGGCGGTGGCGTGGGCGATCGCCAGCCAGCCGGTGACGTCGCCCTCCTCCTCGATCACCCGCAGGGCGGCCACACCCGCGGCGAGCGCCTCGGCCGGGCGGCCCTCGGCGATGTCGCTCTTCATCAGCAGCCAGCCGGACGACGCCTGGACGAACCGGTGACCGCAGGCCCTGGCCATGTCCCTGGACCGGGTCAGGATCTCCCGTGCCCGGTCGCTCGGTCCCGTCATGCGCAGCAGCATCCCGAGGACCATGCGCGTCTCGGACTCCAGCCAGGGTTCCTGCGACGCGCGGGCCAGTTCGACCGCGCCCTCGGCGATCTTCTCGCTGCCCGGTTTGCCCAGCAGCCCCTCGAACAGCGCACGGTAGGCGAGCGCCCCGGCCTCGGACCTGAGGTCGTCGGCCTCCCGGGCGTGCCGGGCCGCTTCCGCCGACGCCTGGGCCGCCGTCGCGAAGTCGCCCAGCAGGTAGGACAGCGCCCCCATCCCCATCAGGGCGCGTGCCCGCGGACCCGGCGCGCCCTCGGGGCAGATGTCCAGGGCCGCCTTCAGCCAGCCCAGGCCCTCGGCGATGTGACCCCACCGGTACCAGTACCGGTGCAGGGCGCCGGCCAGGCGGAGCGCGTACTCGGAGTCCCTGGCGAGCAGCGCGGAGGTGAACGCCGCCCTGATCTCGGGCAGGTCCCGGGTCGTCTGTTCCATGCCCGCCCGCGCGTGCTTGCCGTACAGCAGCTGCTCGGCCGCCTCGGCCCGGCCCAGCACCCACGACCGGTGCGACGCCTGGGCGGCGGTCAGCACCGCCGGATCGGCCTTGCGGCGGGCGAAGTCCTTGAGGGTCTGGAGCATGCGGTAGCGCCGGGGCCGGCTGCCGGCCACCGTGGCGAGCAGGGACTTGCGGACGAGCGCGGTCAGGTCGGAGAGCACCGGCCTGCCGCCGACCGCGGTCGCGGCGTCCAGGTCGAAGCCGCCCGCGAACACGCTGAGCCGGTAGAACAGCTCACGCTCGGGCTGGTTCAGCAGCCGGTGGCTCCACTCCACGGTGGTCTGCAGCGCCCGGTGCCGGGCCGGGCCGGTCTCCGGTCCGCCGACGAGCACCGCGAAGGGATCGTCGAGGGCCTGCGCGATCTGGTCCACCGCCAGCATGCGGCACTGGGCGGCGGCCAGTTCGATGGCCAGCGGCAGCCCGTCGAGTTCCTGGCAGATCGCCTCGCCGGTCGCGATCTCGTGGGTGTCCGGGACCCAGCCGGGAACGGCGGCGGCCGCCCGGGTGAAGAACAGCTCCCGGGCCGCCCCGGGCGGCAGCGGTCCGACCTCGTACACCACCTCGCCCGCCACGCTCAGCGGCTCGCGGCTGGTGGCGAGGATTCGCAGTCCGGGGCAGTGCGACAGCAGGTGGGCGACGGTGCTCGCGGCGGCGCTCAGCACGTGCTCGCAGTTGTCCAGGAGCAGCAGTGTGCTGCGCTCGCCGAGCACCTGCGCCAGGCGCTCCGCCGTCGTGGCGTCACGGAAGCCGAGCACGTCGGCGATGTCGGCGACCAGCAGCTCGGGATCGGGGGTCTCCAGGTCGGCGAGCTCCACCAGCCACGGCCCGTCCTCGTCGTCGCGCGCGTGGGCCACCTCGAGGGCGAGCCGGGTCTTCCCGATGCCGCCGGCGCCGGTGAGCGTGACCAGGCGGTTCTCCCGGAGCAGGGCGCCGACGCGGGCCCGCTCCTCGTCCCGCCCGACCAGTCCGGTCAGCGCCAGGGGCAGCCGGCGACCGCGCCGGGCCGGGGCCGCGGGCTCGAGGTCCACCGGCTGCACCGGGCCGGTGACGGGCGGCGCGGCGGAGGAGTCCTGCTCCAGCAGCGCCACCTCCAGGCGGCGCAGCGACGGTCCCGGGTCGACGCCCAGTTCCTCCGCGAGCACCCGGCGGGCCGTGCGCAGCGCCGACAGCGCGTCGCCCTGCCGCCCCGACCGGTACAGGGCCAGCGCGAGCAGTTCCCAGCCCCGTTCGCTGAGCGGCTGCTCGGCCGTGTGCTTCTCCAGGTCGCCGATCACCGCGGTGTGCCGCCCCCGGGCCAGCTCGGCGGTGAACAGGTCCTCCTGGGCGGACAGCCGGAGACCGTGCAGCCGGGCGGCCTCGGGCACGGCGAAGGCGTACTCGGCGAACTCGTGGTACGCGGGTCCCCGCCACAGGCCGAGTGCCTCGTCGAGCACGGCGGCGGCCGCGTCGGGGTCCCCCGAGCGCACCAGGCGCTCGCCCTGTGCGGCGAGTTCCGTGAACCGCTCCGCGTCCACCTGCTCCGGCTTCAGGCGCAGGGCGTACCCGAGGCCCTCCCGGACCACCACCTGTGCCGAGCCCCCGGTCGTGCGTCCCGGCTCGAGCACCTTGCGCAGGCCCGCTATGTACGAGTGCAAGGTGGCCGTGGTCGGGTCGCTCTGGCCGTCCCAGGCATCGTTGATCAACACGTCCTGCGGCACCAGCCGGCCGCGGGCGGCCACCAGCACCGCGAGCACGGCACGCTGCCGTATCCCCCCCAGCGCGACCGGCCGGCCGTCCACGCTGGCCGAAACAGGCCCCAGCACACCGATGCGGACCTCGTGCATTCTTTGCCCCGTCCCTCAATTGGACCAAGAGAATGCCAGAAAAGGTCGCCAAAGCAGAACGGCTGCCGTCCATCCGGACATATCCGTGACATTACTATCCGGCCACCTGCCCGGCGGCGGGCCCGCGCACTGCCGTGCATGGGCCCGCCACAGCCGTGCGCCGGCCCGCATCCGGGGTCTGCACCGGCCGTCGCCCGGACGTTCGCCGGCCCCGGGCCGTCCCCTCGCAGCCCACTGCGACCGTGCCGTCACTTGAAGGCCACTGGAGCCGGCGACCGTGCCGTCACTTGAACGCCACTGACCCGGCCGCCGCCTTGAAGGTCGCTGGAACCCGGTCGCCGCCCACTGGAACACCGTTCCAGCTGCCTTGCAGAACCGGCCCGCAGTATCGGTTCCGGCCGCCCGGCCAGGCGCTCCACGAGGAGACCTGGGCGGGCCGGCCGAACGGTTCGAAGCCCTTCTCAGGACTGGAGACATACCGATGCCCACGCCAGTGACCCCCCACCGCTCCCTCACCGAAGACGACGTACGGCTGCTGCGCTCCGGGGTCTCGGGCCAGGTGTACCTGCAGGGCGACCCCGGACTGACCGAGGAGGCCGCCGGCTTCAACCTGGCCGTCGTGCACAGCCCGGTCGCCGTGGTGGCGGCCGACCACGCGCAGGACGTCGTGGCCGCGGTGCGCTGGGCCGCCGAGCGGGGCGTCCCGGTCGCCGTCCAGGCCACCGGGCACGGGAGCGCGCCGTGCGACGGCGGGCTGCTCATCAGCACCCGCGGCATGCGCGGAGTCCTCGTCGACCCCGAGCGGTCCGTGGCACGCATCGAGGCGGGGACCCGCTGGCGCGAGGTCGTCGACGCCGCCGCCGGGCACGGCCTCGCCCCACTGTGCGGCTCGTCCTCCGGCGTGGGAGCGGTCGGCTACACCCTCGGCGGCGGCATCGGTCTGCTGAGCCGGGAGTACGGTTTCGCCGCCGACCACGTGGTCGCGCTCGACCTGGTGACGGCCGACGGCCGCCTGCGGCACGTGACGGCCGACGCCGAGCCGGAACTGTTCTGGGCCGTCCGCGGCGGACGGGGCCAGTTCGGCATCGTCACCGCGATCGAGGTCCGCCTCTTCCCGGTGACCACCCTGTACGCCGGAGGCATCTTCTTCGAGGCCTCCTCGACGGCCTCGGTGCTGCACGCCTACCGCGACTGGGCGCCGACGCTGCCCGAGACGGCGCACAGCTCCGTCGCCCTGCTGCGTCTGCCGCCGCTGGAGGAGCTGCCGGAGCCCCTGCGCGGCAAGTTCGTCGTCCACCTGCGGTACTCGTACAACGGCCCGGCCGAGGAGGGCGAGGCGCTGCTCGCGCCCATGCGCCAGAGCGGTGAAGCGGTGCTGGACCACATCGGGCCGCTGCCGTTCACGGAGACGGACTCGGTGTGCCAGGACCCCAAGGACCCGATGCCCGGCTGGCACCAGGGCAGCCTGCTCCGCTCGCTCGACGCGGACACCGTGGACGCCCTGATCGACGCGGCGGGCCCGCAGGCCGACGTACCTCCGCTCGTCGTGGAGATCCGTCAGCTCGGCGGCGCCCTGTCCCGTCCGGCGACCCCGCCGAACGCGGTCGCCGGCCGTGACGGCGCCTACTGCGTGCACGTGGTCGGCCCGCTGCTGCCCGGCCTGGAGGAGGCGGTCCCGGCGGCCGGCAACGGCGTCGTCGACGCGCTGAAGCCCTGGTCGACCGGTGGCGCGCTGCTCAACTTCAGCGTGGTCTCCACTCCGGAGGAAGTGGCCGCGGTCTGGGGCGCGGAGGCCCACGCCCGACTCGCCGCCGTCAAGCGCGCCGAGGACCCGGCCAACCTCTTCCGCTTCGGGCCCGCCCTCTCGGACGGCTGACGGCCCCGCCTCACCGCCTCCGCACGGGCACCCGCCCCCGCACCCCGGGGTGCCCCGTGCCCGGCCGCCGTCATCCGCTCGCCCTGGACACCGGCTCAGGTGTCCAGGGGGCGCGCTCCGGTCCGGGTGGGCAGTCCGGCGGCCTCCGCACCGCGGCGCAGCACGTCGCGGAGCATGGCGGGCGTGAGGGTGCGGGTGGACATGTTGCGCAGGCTGGGGTGGTAACCGCCGATCAGGCGCACTTCCCGCTCGCCCGCCGGATCGACGACCGGCGCTTCGGCGCCGTGCCCGAAGACCGGGCGCGGGCTCGGCAGCCGCCATCCGGCGCCGGCCAGTACGGGCAGCAGCGCGTGCCAGGCGAACGCGCCGAGGACCACGACCGCCCGCAGGGCCGGCCGCAGCAGGTCCAGCTCACGGGCGAGCCACGGACGACAGGTGTCCCGCTCGGCCGTGGTGGGCCGGTTGGCCGGGGGAGCGCAGTGCACCGGCACCGTGATCCGCACTCCGTACAGCTCCATCCCGTCGTCGCGGTGCGCGGCGACCGGCTGGGAGGCCAGCCCGATGTCGTACAGGGCGGCGTACAGCGCGTCGCCGGACGGGTCACCGGTGAAGATGCGCCCGGTACGGTTCCCGCCGTGCGCGGCCGGAGCCAGCCCGACGATCACCAGCGACGCGTCCGCCGGGCCGAACCCGGGCACCGGACGCGCCCAGTACTCCCAGTCCCGGAACGCCCTGCGCCTGACCCGAGCGACCTCCTCCCGCCAGGCCACCAGCCGCGGGCACGCCCGGCACGTCGCCACCGCCGCGTCCAGCTCGCCCGTCGACTGCGTCCGAGGCGCCGTCCGCGCGGGAAAATCATATGCCTGGGCCGAAGGCCGTCTGCCGGGCATGTGCCCTCCTCGTCGATACGCCGTTCCGGACCCCGCCCCCCGACGGACCGCCTCGACCGACCCGGCGGCGTCCCGGCCGATGTGCCCGACCCATCGATAAGATGGACGAGTCGGGTCCCCGTGCTTCGCGGCAGCGACTGGAGCTGCCCGCCCGGGCCGGGAGTCCCGACCGATCTGGAAGGGCACGGCCATGGCCGAACAGATCACCTGTCGCAGAATCTACGAGGATGCCACGCCGCAGGACGGCAGGCGCGTGCTGGTCGACCGGGTCTGGCCGCGGGGCATGCGCAAGGAGGACGCGCATCTGGACGAGTGGCTGCGCGACATCGCGCCGTCGACCGAACTGCGCAAGTGGTACGCCCATGAACCCAGCCGGTTCGCCGAGTTCCGCCGCCGCTACCTGGCGGAACTCCGCGACGCCGGACACCGTGAGGCGGCCGGACACCTGCGTGACCTGGCAGCGCACGACAGGCTCGTGCTGCTGACCGCCACCAAGGACGTCGACCACAGCCAGGCCGCCGTCCTCGCCGAATGGCTGACCCGGAACAGGTGACGGCAATGCGAGCGAACATCGTCCGGCACGAGAGCATGACCGTGAGCTACACCATGGTGAACGGCTGGACCGTCGTCGAACTCGACGGCGACGTGGACGCCCACACCGCCCCCATGATCCGTGAAGCGGTGATCAAGCTCATCGACGATGGACACCACCACTTCGTCCTGGACCTGGGCTTCGTCCCCTTCATGGACTCGATGGGACTGGGCGTGATCGTGGCGATCACGAAACGCATCCGGCAGCACGAAGGCTCACTGCGCGTCGCGTCCGCCTCCGGCCGGACCCTGAGGATCTTCGACCTCAGCGGCCTGCGCGACTCCTACGAGATCTGCCCCTCGACGGAGGAGGCCACCCGAACCGCCCCCTCGCTCGGCAGCCTCGCACACTGGCCCCATGTCCCCGACTGAGGAGGCTCACCGCCCTCGCCGTGACCCGCGTACGACGGGGCTCACGGCGTTTCGGCCTGGCGGTGCCCTCGGAAGAGGGCTTAGCGTAATCCACAGAGCAGTCGTGGTTCCGAAGTCGTTCGCCCGCGGTCACCTTGCCTGCGGGCGCTTTGCCGTGCAGCCCTCTCCGGACCAGGGCGATCACCTCCGGACCCGCAGCACCGTGCGGGACCGAACACCCTCGAAGGAGACAGACATGGCCAAGGGCACTGTGAAGTGGTTCAACGCGGAGAAGGGCTTCGGCTTCATCGAGCAGGAGGGCGGCGGCCCGGACGTCTTCGCCCACTACTCCAACATCGCCGGTCAGGGCTACCGCGAACTGCGGGAGGGCCAGCACGTCGAGTTCGACGTCACGCAGGGCCAGAAGGGTCCCCAGGCGGAGAACATCCGCGTCGTCTGACCCCGGCACCCGGACCCCGGGGGCCGGCCCCCCCCCCGCCCGGCGGCGCGGGGGGGGCCCCCCCCCCCCCCCCCCCCCCCCCCCCCCCCCCCCCCCCCCCCCCCCGCGCGTGAACCCCACCGCCGACGCGGCCGGCCCGCGGCAGGGAATACCGCCGGGCGAAGGCGAGTCATAGTCGCGCTTCCCAGAGGGTGTAGCCCTTGAGGTTTCCGAGTCTCCGGTAGAGGCCGGGGGACCGGGAAAGCTCGTACCGCCAGTCTCCGTCGGATCCGCCGTGCCATCGCACCGTGACGGTGGAGGCCTGGATGAGGGTGCCGCCGGGTTGCCGGTAGGCCAGGGAGACGACGGCCTGTCGATCCGAGTAGCTGTCGAAGCGGAACCCGGCCGGCTGCAGCAGCTCTCCCGGCTCGGACGGGGACCGCCTGCCTCTCTCCGCATCGCGCTCGGTGCGTGCGCGGACGTAGCCGTCGCGGCCGTCGCCGTAGGCCTGCTCTCCGACCACGGCCTTCCACCGGGTCGCCAACGGGATGCGGACGCCTATCTGCAAGGCGGCGAGGAGCGCACCGGCAGGGTTGTGCGCGTAGCAGCGCGCGATGTCTCCGGTGGTCCTCGTCGGGCCCAGCACGGAAGAGACGGGTACGGCGACACCTTTGAACATCTCCCAGGAGACCCCCTCGGGCGGGGCGGTCAGGCCGACGTGCCGGCCGGAGGGGCGTGTGGCCGGGCAGCCTTCGCGGCTTGCCTCGGAGGCTGTGCCGGCCGTGGCCGGTGCCGTCGGGTTTTCACCGGTGGCTGGTGGCGACTGGCAGCCGGCGGCCGTCGTCGCGGCGAGCAGTGCCAGCGCGGGCCAGGCCGTGAGGCGGATGCGGTGTCGTGAGTCGGCCACGGGCGTCGTGTTTCCCGTCTTCGGGGCTGGTGTCGTCAAGGGCGGGGGGTTCAGCCGCCGATCATGCCGTACTTCTCCGCGGATCTCATCCGGGCGGCGACCGCAACGGCGCCCGCGCGGAAGGGAGTTCGGCGACCCGGCGGGCGCGGGCACGGTATTCGCCGGGCGGCATGCCGTAGCCGGAACGGAAGGCCCGGGAGACGTCAGGTGATGTGGCGCAGCAGCGCGGCGACTGCCGGCGGGGCTTCGCCGGGGGGTCGTACCACCATGATGTTCCAGCTCGGCGCGTGCCGGTCGAACCGGTACTGGGGCAGATCGGGGAAGCGGTCCGCGATCGACTTGGGCATGATGCAGACGCCCAGGTCGTTGCGGACCAGCTCGGCCGCCGCGCCGATGTCGTTCACCTCGAACGTGGTGCTGCGGTCGACGCCCGCGGCCCGGAAGGCCCGGTCGACCGCGTAGCGGATGGCCCAGCCGGGGGTGAAGTCCACCAGGGGCAACCGCGCGACGTCGGCGAGCCGGACCTCGCCGTTCGGCGCCGCCCCGGTGAGCACCCGCCGGGGCGCCGCCAGCAGCACCATGTCCTCGCGGGACAGCAGCCGGGTCGCGAGCCCCCGCTGCTGCTGGCGGTCCAGCGCGACCACGGCCAGATCCACGGTGCCCTCACGCAGTGCCTGCCGGATGTCGGCGACGGCTGCCTGCCGCAGCCGCACGACCACGCCCGGATGCTCCGCACGCAGCGCGGCCAGGGCGTGGTGGAGCCCCGCCCACACCCCCTGCATCGTGCCGACCGTCACCCGCCCGCACAACTGCCCCCGTACGGCGTCGACGGCCTCCCGGGCCAGTTCGGCGGCCCGGAGCGTCGCACGGGCGGCGGGGACGAACGCCTCACCGGCCGGGGTGAGGGCGACGCGGTGCGTGGTGCGGTCGAACAAGGGGGTGCCCAGTTCGCGTTCGAGCGCGCGGACCGTGCTGGACACGGCGGACTGGACCACGTGCAGCCGGCGTGATGCCGCCGTGAACCCGCCGGTGTCCGCCACCGCGACGACGACCTCCATCTGCCGCAGATCCATCATCCGCTCCCGGTCCAGCAGCGTTCCGTCCGGCGCGGGGGCGACCGGCGTCGATCTCCGCTGCATCGTACGAGGAAAGCCCGCGGACGGGCGGGCCGGGCCCGCGGCCGTTCCTCAGGCGCGGACCAGCGGTGTGCCGACCAGATGCTCGGCCAGGAACCACGCCTGCCGTTCGCCGGTCCGGATCACCTGGGAGACCAGCGGTCGATGGTGCCGTCGTCACCGTACTCGGCGGTCCGGGCGGCGGCGTCGTGGGCGTCGGCCAGTGGTGCTTCTTGTAGGGGCCGTAGAGGATCTGCGTGTCCGCGAGGACCTTGTTCATGCGCATGCGGTGGTGCCCGCCAGCGCACGGTGCCCGGTCGTGCCCGGTCGTGCCGGTCGTGCCCCGTCCTTGTGCCCGGCGTTCCCACGTTCCCACGTTCCCGGCGTGCCCGGCGTTCGCTCTCGGGCAAGCATCCGTGCGTCGGCGGACTTGGACCGCCGTCCCGGCCGTTCTAGCGTCGGCCGGGAAGTCCGTGCGCGGAGAGCCGGCGGAACGAGGAGAGGCATGGGCGTGAACGAACAGGCGGACGTGGTGGTCGTCGGGCTGGGGCCGGGCGGCGAGCACGTCGCCGGCACGCTGGCCGAAGCGGGACTGGACGTGGTGGGGGTCGAGGCGGACCTCGTCGGCGGCGAGTGCCCGTACTGGGCGTGCGTGCCCAGCAAGATGATGATCCGGGCCGGGAACCTGCTCGCCGAGGCGGGCCGGGTTCCCGCCCTCGCCGGTGCGGCGGCCGTGACTCCGGACTGGACCAGGGTCGCCGGACGGATCCGCGACCAGGCCACCGACGACTGGAACGACAAGGTCGCCGCGGACCGCTTCACGGCGAAGGGCGGCCGGCTCGTCCGGGGCGCGGGCCGCCTCGCCGGGCCGCGCCGTGTGACGGTCGGCGACCGCACCTTCGAGGCCCGGCGCGGTGTCGTGCTGGCCACCGGTACCCGGCCCAGGATCCCACCGGTGCCGGGGCTGGAGGGAACGCCCTACTGGACCAACCGGGACGCCATGGCGGCCGAGGCACTGCCCGCGTCGATGCTGGTTCTCGGCGGGGGCGCCATCGGTGTCGAACTCGCGCAGGTCTTCGCCCGCTTCAAGTGCGCGGTCACCGTGATCGAGGGGCAGGAGCGGCTGCTGTCGCAGGAGGAGCCCGAGGCGGGGGAGCTGGCCGCGGATGCGCTGCGCGCGGACGGCGTCACCGTTCTCACCGGCGCGCGGGCGCGGCAGGTCGCTCACGACGGCTCCGGGTTCACCGTACGCCTCGAAGGCGACGACCGGCCGCTGCGTGCCGAACGGCTTCTGGTCGCCACCGGACGGCGGGCCGACCTGAGCCCGCTGGCGGTCGACACGGTGGGGCTCGACCCGGCCGCCGGAGCCGTTCCCACGGACGGGCGGATGCGGGCCGCGGAGGGGCTGTGGGCGGTCGGCGACATCACCGGCCGGGGCGCCTTCACTCACGTGTCGATGTACCAGGCGCAGATCGCCGTCCGGGACATCCTCGGGCAGTCCGGACCCGACGCCGACTACCGTGCGCTGCCCCGCGTCACGTTCACCGATCCGGAGATCGGGGCCGTGGGCCTGACGGAGCGACAGGCCCGGGAGCGCGGGCTGCGCGTGCGCACCGGCGTGGTGACCGTCGCCTCCTCCGCGCGCGGCTGGATCCACGGGCCGGGCAACGAGGGGTTCATCAAGCTCGTCGAGGACGCCGACCGGGGTGTGCTGGTCGGTGCGACCTCGGCGGGGCCGGTGGGCGGGGAGGTGCTGTACGGGCTGAACGTGGCCGTCCACGCCGAGGTGCCCGTCGGCCGGCTTCAGCACATGATCTACACGTATCCGACCTTCCACCGGACCATCGAGACGGCCCTGGGAGCCCTCCGCTGAGCGGCGTCCCGGCCCCGCAGGCGGCCCCGCGCGCCGGGCGGTGGCGCGCCATGGTGGGCCGCAATCCGGGCGAGCCGCACCGAGCCGCCACCTCGCTGGAACTCTTCTTCGACCTGTGCTTCGTCGTCGCGGTGGCGCAGGCGTCCACGAGTCTGCACGAAGCGCTGACGGACGGGCAGCACGCCGGCGGCGTGCTGCGCTTCGCGCTGGTCTTCTTCGCCATCTGGTGGGCGTGGATGAACTTCACCTGGTTCGCCTCCGCCTACGACCCCGGCGACGTCGCGTACCGGCTGACGGTCCTGGTGCAGATCACGGGCTCCCTGGTGCTCGCCGCCGGGGTGCGCCGTGCGTTCGAGGACGGGGACCTGTACGTCATCACGCTCGGGTACGTCGTGCTGCGTACGGCGCTGGCCACGCTCTGGCTGCGCGCCGCGCTGTCCGACCCCGCCCGGCGCGGGACCGCGCTGCGCTTCGCGGCCGGGGTGACGGCGTGTCAGCTCGGCTGGGTGGCCTTGCTCTTCGTCCCGGTGCCGGTGCGGCTGCCGGGCATCGTGGTGATGGTCCTCGCCGAGCTGTCCGTTCCCGTGTGGGCGCAGACCGCCGGGATGACACCGTGGCATCCGCGCCACATCGCCGAGCGCTACGAGCTGTTCACCCTCATCGTCCTCGGCGAGTCCGTCTCGGCCGCCACCGTCGCCGTCCGCGGCGCCTTCGACCGGCACCACGGCACCGGTTCGCTGCACGCGCTGGCGGCCGGCGGCCTGCTCATGGCCTTCGCCATGTGGTGGCTGTACTTCGCCCGCCCCGCGCACACGCTGCTCGCCACCACGTACCAGGTCCGCCACCGGAGATTCCCCTGGGCCTACGGCCACTACCTGATCTTCGCCTCGGCGACCGCCGAGGGCGCCGGGCTGGCCGCGTACGCCGATCACGTCACGCGTCACGGCGGGGCCTCGCCGATCGCGGCCGGCGCCGCGGTCACCGTTCCGGCGGCCGTCTTCCTGATCACGGTCTGGGGCGTGCACCTGCGGCCGCACCAAAGCAGCCTGGGGGAGCGGATCGTGTTCCCCGTCGCCGCAGTGGGCGTCCTGGCGGCCGCCTGGTCCCCGGCACCGGCGCTGCTCGCCGGTGTGCTCCTGGCGGGCCTGGTCGCGGTGGTCACGGTCCCGCGCCGGTGAGACCGGGCCGCGGCGGTGTCCGGGCCGCGCCCGGTGGCCGGCCCCGGGCCATGACGACGGGGGCCGCGCGGACGGACACCGTAGGGGAGATCCGTCCGCGCGGCCCGGTGTGTCAGCCCGCGTGCAGCGCGCCGCGCAGGACGCCGGTCGCCAGCGTGATGGCGGCCTCGGCGGCGTGGGTCTCGCGCAGGGCGTTGAGCATCACGAAGTCGTGGATGATCCCCTGGAAGCGGACCGCGGTGACCGGGACGCCGGCCTCGCGCAGCTTGTTGGCGTAGGCCTCGCCCTCGTCGCGGAGCACGTCGGCCTCGCCGGTGATGACCAGGGCCGGGGGCAGGCCGGTGAGCTGCTCGGTGGTGGCGCGCAGCGGGGACGCGGTGATCTGGGCGCGCTCGGCCTCGTCGGTCGTGTACTGGTCCCAGAACCACTGCATGCCGTCGCGGCGCAGGAAGTAGCCCGTGGCGAACTGGTGGTACGAGCCGGTGTCGAAGTTCGCGTCGGTCACCGGGTAGAACAGCACCTGCTGCACCAGCGGGACGTCGCCGCGCTCCTTGGCCATCAGGGTGAGCGCGGCCGTCATGTTGCCGCCGACGGAGTCGCCCGCCACGGCCAGCCGGGAGGCGTCCAGCCCCTTGGCGGCGCCCTCCTCGACGACCCACTTCGCGACCGTGTAGTTCTGCTCGATGGCGACCGGGTAGCGGACCTCGGGCGACAGGTCGTACTCGGGGAACACCACGGCGGCGCCCGCCCCGACGGCGAGCTCGCGCACCAGGCGGTCGTGCGTGTGGGCGTTGCCGAACACCCAGCCCGCGCCGTGGATGTAGAGGATCACCGGCAGCGTCCCCTCGGCGCCCGCGGGCTTGACGACGCGGGCCCGGACACTGCCCGTCGGGCCGCCCGGGACCGTGATCCACTCCTCGTCGATCCGCGGCTTCTCGATCTCGCCGGACTGCACCTCGTCGACCGCCTTGCGCCCCTCCGCCGGGGGCAGGTCGAAGAGGTAGGGCGGGTTGGCCGTGGCCTCGGCGAACGCGGCCGCGGCCGGCTCCAGGACCGGCCGGACCGGTACGACGGCTTCGGAGTCGGACATGTGGTTCTCCCGGGTTCATGGGGTACGCCGGAATTCCCGGCGGGATGACGCGGCTCCGGGGCAGGCACGGAATCCCGCGGAGCCGCCGGTCACCACGCTAGGCGGCGCCGGCGCCCGCGATTGTCCACGGGCGCACCGGATCTGACCCCGCAGTGCACGGAGCGGCGGTGCACTGTCGGAACGCATCCAGTGCACCGCCGGGAAACACGAACGCTCCGGCGCGCAATGGCCTGGCGGCGCAGCAGTCGAGGGCGCCGGACGCGAGCCGGATGCCGGGGCGGAGCGGAACGGTTCACGCGTCGACGAGCCCCGTGGGCGGGGGCGGCGCGGGGCACGGCGTCGCGGCCTGGGTGTCGCGCCATTCGCGGGGAGCCATCCCGTAGGCGGCCCGGAACACCCGGCTGAAGTGGGCGGCGCTGGTGAAACCCCATCGGTGCGCCACCGCGGCGATCGTGGAGCCGCCCGCCTGCCGTGCCAGGTCGCGGCGGCACTCCTCCAGGCGGCGCCGCTGGATCCACCGGCCGACGGTGACGTCCTCGCCCTCGAACAGCTTGTGCAGGTAGCGCAGGGAGATGTGGTGGGCCCGGGCGATGGCCTGCGGGGTGAGATCGGGGTCCGCGAGATGACGGTCGATGAACTCCTGGATCCGCAGCAGCAGTGCCCGGTTCCCGCCGGGTGTGTCCGCGTCCGGCCGGCCGAGGACCTCGTCGGCCAGCACGCCGAGCAGGTCCACGACGTTACGGGCCATCAGTTCGCTGGTGCGCGGCGGGTAGGTCCCGGCGCCGTCGACGAGGCCGGCCAGGAAGGGCGAGAGCAGCGAACCGAGGGGCGTGTCGGGGCCGAGCGGGGAGGCCGTGACACGAGCCATGTCGGCCTCGCTCAGGCCCAGGACGTCTCTCGGCAGGACGAGGGACTTCGTCCGGAAGGACTGGGGCAGATTCAGCAGGACGGGGCGGGCCATGTCGTAGACGAAGACGTCCCCCGGCCCGAGGAGCGCTTCACGGCCGTCCTGCTCCAGCCGGGCGACCCCTCTTTCCAGCAGTTTGACGACCACGTACTCGTCGTCGCCGCCCTGCTGGACGAGCCGGCGCGTCCGCAGCGCGGACAGACAGTCGGCGCCGTCCACGGTGACGGCCTGGAGCCGGCCGATCGGCGCGGTACGGATCGTGCCGGAGTACACCTCGTCCGGGACGGTCATGTCCACGGCGCCGAAGGTCCGGGACAGGGCCTCGCGCCAGTACGCCCGTCTGCGGCCGACGGGCAGCGAATCGGTGCTGTGGAAGCTGCCGGGGGCGCTTCTCTCCTGGACATCCGCCGTCATGATCTCCGTCCTCCAACCGCCGCGTCCTGGGGAACACCGTGTCAGCGGGCCCCGGGGCGGCACATCGCGTGAATCCGTGAGATCAGGGGCGCGGGCCGGAGACGGGACGCCTCCTGCTTGCCGGAGCCGCTGGTGGAACCGGCGGTGACGTAGCGCCGGGCGACGGCGAGCAGGAGTGAGATCACGGCCTGCCTTCACCGAGTGACGAGCGGCGAGTGACGAGCCGCGTCTGCGGCCGGAGTCGGATGTCGGGAGGGTGTCCCGGGTCCGGCAGGCGTCAGCAGCCCATGCCGGTGTCGTCCGTTCGGGCGAATGTCATCGGGCCAAGGCCGTCGACCTGCTCGACCGCCTCCCGGATCATCGCCACCACGGCATCGGGCTGCGACAGCACTACGGCGTGCGAGCCGTCCAGCAGGTGTTCGGTGGCCGCCATGCGCTGCGCCATGAAGCGCTGAGCGGTGGGGTTGAGCATCCGGTCGGCGGTCGCGATGGCATACCAGGAGGGCTTGGAGGCCCAGGCCGGCGGGCCCGATCTGCCGGTCAGCGCGCCGCAGGCGATCGGGCGTTGGAGCACGGACAGCACCTCCTCGACGCCGGACGGCAGGTCGGCGGCGTACACCTGGGAGAACCGCTCCCTGCGGATGTAGAGCTCGCACTCCCGGCTGCCGGGGATCCGGACGGGGAGGGCGGCGATCCGGGTCGCCTCGGCCGACGGCACGGGGGCGAAGCGGTTGGTGATGTCCAGGACGCACTCACCCGCGTCGAGGCCGAACGCCGCGACGTAGCACAACGCCACGACGTTGTCGGCGTCGGTGGCGGCGTGGGTGATGACGGCGCCACCGTAGTCGTGGCCGACCAGCACGACGGGCACGGCGATCTCGCGCACCGCGCTCCTGATGCAGGCGGCGTCCTGCTCCAGCCCGCGCAGCGGGTTCGCCAGGGCCCGCACGGTCATTCCGGCGGTCTGCAGGAGACGGACGACCCCCGCCCAGCACGAGGCGTCGGTGAACGCCCCGTGCACCAGCAGGACGGTCGGCGGTGCCGCGGGGGTGAGCTGGTGCATGCCGGTGACCTCCGACCGAGTGTGGCGATCCCCCAGCCAAGCGCGGGCGGGGCCGGCGGGACATCGCGCGAACGTACCAATGATCCACTCAGTCGTCGGGCAGGGCCATGACCACATTCGCCAGCTGCACCCGGGAGTTGACCGCCAGCTTCCGGAAGACGGAGGTCAGATGAGTGTTGACGGTGTGCGGGGAGACGACGAGCAGGTCGGCGGCCGACCGGTTGGTGTGACCCTGGGCGATGAGGCGCGCGACCTTCTGCTCCGAGGCGGTGAGGGCGCCCCAGCCCTGAACGGGGCGCTGCACGGCCGTCGCCCTGCGGCCGCCGGCCCCCGCACCGTCCAGATCGTGCCGCAGGCGGGCCGCTGCCGCGTGGGCGCCCGACCTGGCGAACATGTCCTGGGCGTGCGTCAGGGCGGCGGCCGCCCGGCGTTTCCGGCCCGCCGCGAGGAGCGCCCGTCCGAGGTCGGCGCAGGCGGCGGCCCGGACCAGCGGGCGGGGGCTCGCCTCGAGCAGCGTCACGGAGCGTTCCAGCAGGGCGAGATCGTCCCGCACGAGTCCGAGGGCCTGCGCCGCGATGCCCGTGGCGGTCGGCACGGAAGGGTTGCGCCGGGCGTGGGCCCCGGCCTGTGCGGCCAGGTCCCCGGCGAGTTCGTGGTCCGCGCCGCGCAGGGCGATGCGTATCGCGGCGTCGACCCAGTCGCGCAACAGCCGCCACCGCATGAAGGAACCTTCCGCCTGCACCTGCCGGATCTTGGCGACGGCACGCTCGGCGTCCCCGTCCGCCTCGGCGTGGACCGCTTCCAGGAAACGCACCGCGGCCGTGTTGCCCGGGTTCGGTTTGACCGCGAGTCTGTCCCGCGCCGCGACCAAGTGCTCCCGCGCCGCATCCCGGTCACCGCGCAGCAGGGCGATCCGGGAGCGGATCACGCGGCCGTTCACCTGCTGCACGGGTACCTGTACGTCGTCCTCCAGGCGCTCCATGGTCGCGAAGCCGGCGTCGGCGTCGTCGAGCCGGCCGAGCCCCAGATCGTGCTGGCCCTGCGCCCACAGCAGCATCGCCTGACGGGTGGCCCCGGCGCTCTCCGCCGCCCGCAGGAGCAGTCGCCCGCCGGACGCGAAGTCGTCCGTGTGCAGGTACGCGACGATCTCTTCGGGCAGGAAAGCGGCGTCGATGGTGGTGAGCGCGGCGAAGCGCTCCAGCGCGAGCGCGTTCTCACCCGCGTTCTGCGCGATCTCGCCGAGCCCGGAGAGGGCCAGGACGTGCGCCTCCCGGTCGCCGATCGCGACGGCGGCACGCAACGCGGCCTCGCCGGCCTCACGCGCCGCGACGAGATCAGGCCCGCGGGACAGGGCCAGCGCCCGCAGCGCGGCCAGTCTCGCCCCGGCCTCCGGTGCGGCGCCCACGACGGCGAGGGCGGATTCGGTGCGGCGGCGCAGTTCCTCGGCGAGGTCCATCTGCCACAGCGCCCCGCCGAGGGCGGCCTGCAGCCGGCTGAGCACCTCCAGCGGCGGCCGGCAGGCCAGCAGCCGGTCGCCGAGCACCAGGGCCTCCCGGCTCCGGCCGGCCCGCGTCAGGACGAGGATCGCCTGCTCACCCACGTCGAACATCAGCGGCCGTCCGGGCGGCACCAGTTCCAGGGCGCGCGTCATGAGGTCGGCCGCGAGGCACGGCGTGACCGGCAGCACGTCCTCGGCGGCCCGCCGCAGCAGCGCCACGGCCTCCTCGTCACCGGGCAGGGCGCCCCTGAGGATGTGCGGCACCGCCTCGATCGGCCGGAGGCCCGCGGCGACGAGGTGACCGGCGGCCTCCCGGTGCAGCACCTTCCGGGCCGACGGCGGGATGCCCACGTAGACCGCCTGGCGCAGCAGATCATGACGGAAGACCAGATGGTCGCCGTCGTCGTCCAGAAGCCCGGCGCGCATCGCCTCGTCGAGCGCCGGGAGCAACGCGGCGGGCGGCCGGCCGCACAGCGCGGCGGCGTCGGGGAAGCCGAATGCGCGTCCCAGCACGGCTCCCATCTGGAGGAAGCGCAGGGTGCCGGGTTGCAGGGATCTGAGTCTGCCGCGCACTCCCACCACGAGCGTCGACGGCACCGAGTCGCCCGAGAGGCCGGCGCCGTCCAGTCCCGCGAGCATCTCGACCGCGAGGAACGGGTTCCCGCCCGCCCCGTCGAGCAGGTCCCGCACCCGCTCGTCGACGGCCGCCCCGAGCACGTCGTCGGCGAGCTGGCTGATGGCCGCGCCGGACAGCGGTCCCAAGGGCACCGTGACCGTGGGAAGCGCGTCGGCGGCGGCCGCGGCGATCTCCTCCGCGGGCCCGGCGGGATCCGGGCGACCGGCCAGTATCCACAGCACCGGCGAGGTCCGCAGACGTGCCGGAAGCTGCTTCAGGGCGAACAGGCTCAGCTGGTCGGCCCACTGCACGTCGTCCAGCGCGATCAGCACCGGCGCGCTGCCCGCCCTGTCCTCGATCGCCTCCGCAAGGCGCTCCACCAGCCAGATCCGCTGATCCTGGTTGCGGGCGAGATCGGCGAAGGCGTCGCCGGACAGCAGCGGCTGATCGCCGTGCAGGACGCAGGCCGCCAACGACGACAGCGGCACGATGCGGTGCAGTTCGTCGGCCTTGCCGAGGCCGGTCGAGAACCCCGCTGCCTGGGCGTTGGTGACGGCTTCCGCGAGGAGTGTGGTCTTGCCGATGCCCGGCTCCCCCTGGATGAGGGCGAGCCCGCCGCTTCCGGTGCGGGCCACCGAGGCGATCAGTGTCCGCACCCTTTCCAGTTCGGCCTCTCGGCCGCGCAGACCGCTACGGGTCAGCGATTCGCCTGACCCCACCACTTGCGCCCCTTCCGGCCCACACTCGCCTGCCGGACGCCGCCCGATGCCGACGAGTGACCGCACCAGGCGGCAGCATATCCGGCCGCCGAAGTAGTAATGATCTTGACCTTGGATCGTGGACCGCTGTTCCGGCCCATCCTGACGGAACCCTTGCCGTGGCTTCCCGGCTGCCGGCCGGTGTCACAGGTTCGCGGCGTCCGGCTCGCCCGTCGTGCGCGGTCGGCGCTCGGTGGTCCAGTAGAGGAGCGCGATCAGGGGGAGGGCGGCGCCGAGGACGGTCAGGGCGGACCAGCCGCCGGCGTGGTAGACGGCGGAGCCGAGCTGGGAGCCGACCGCGCCACCGACGAAGAACATGGCGATGAAGGCGCTGTTGAGGCGGGCTCGCGCGGCGGGGTCGAGCTGGTAGACGGTGTGCTGGCCGAGGATCAGGGTGGTCTGCACGGCCATGTCGATGACGATCGCGGCCAGGGCGATCAGTACGACGCTGTGCCCGCCGAACCCGGCGAGCGCGAAGGCCAGCGCGGCCGCCAGGAAGGCGGCGCCGGTCATGGGGCGGACGAGCCCACGGTCGGCCCAGTGGCCGGCGAACGGGGCCACGGCCGCGCCGGCCGCGCCGACGAGGGCGAACACGCCGACCCCGATCGGGGAGAAGTGGAAGCGGGGGCCGGTCAGCACGAAGGAGACCGTGGTCCAGAAGGCGCTGAAGGCGCCGAACATCGCCGCCTGGTAGAGACCGCGCCGCGTCAGTGCCGGGTGCGTGCGCACCAGCCGGACGGTGGAGCGCAGTACGTGGTGGTACGGGAGGGCCGTGGTCGGCGCGTGCCGCGGCAGGGCCAGCCGCAGGGCCAGCGCGAGCACGGCCGTCAGGGCGGCGGAGCCGAGGAAGACGACGCGCCAGCCGGCGAGGTCGGAGACCACGCTGCTCAGGGTGCGGGAGAGCAGGATTCCGGTGAGCAGCCCGCTCATCACCCGGCCGACGACACGGCCGCGGGCGTGGTCGGGAGCGAGGCCGGCGGCGAACGGCACGAGGATCTGGGCGACGACCGAGGTGGCCCCGCTGACCAGCGAGGCGATCAGCAGCATGGGAAAGCTGGTGGCGAGCCCCGCCGCCACGAGGGCGAGCGTCGTGACCGTCAGCAGGACGGTGACCAGGCTGCGCTTCTCCAGCCGGTCGCCGAGCGGGACCAGGAAGAGCATGCCGATCACGTAGCCGGCCTGGGTGAGCGTGATCAGCGTGCCGGCGGTGGCCGTGCTGGTGTGGAAGACACCGCTCAGCGAGGACAGCAGGGGCTGGGCGTAGTAGAGGTTGGCGACCGTCATGCCGGAGGCGACGGCCAGGAGCGCGACCAGCCACCCCGGCACGCCGTGCGGGGCCGTCGCGGTCGCGGGCCGGTGCGGGGTCCTGAGCTCGGACGATGCGGACATGTGCGCCTTCTTGAAGGAGCGGGCCGGGGGGACCGGCGCGGGCGGGAGTGCTGTGGAATGGCCGGCAGCTTCCTCGATGCCGTCACACAGGCCTCAGCGTGACCCGCCCCTTGCTTCTTCCTCCCTCGCTGCGATGGTTCGGGATATCGGTTATCGCGGCCGGAGATGAACGCCGCGACGCTCGCCCGGCCGGGCGGTCACCGCTCCGGCACGGCGTCGCGCATGCCCGGGCCGACGGGGACGGGCGCGCGTGCGGGGCGCTTCGGGGTTCCCGGGCGGCTCGGAAGAGCAACCGCGGGCCTGCGGTCCGGGCCCCGCGGCGGTCGGCCGCGGGCCCGCACCGGATCAGGGGGCGGTGGCCCGCACCGCCTCCTCGATCAGCTCGACGACGCGCTCGGGGTGGGCGAGCATCACCAGGTGCGAGGAGTCGACCTCCACGGTGGTCATGCCGGCGCGGCGGTAACCGTACCGCTGCACCTCCGGGTTGAGGGTGTGGTCGGCTGTGGCGACCAGGCCCCAGGAGGGCCTGGTCTTCCAGGCTGCGCTCGGCGCCTTCTCGTTGAAGGCCCGCGCGGCCAGCGGACGCTGGGAGACGGCGAGTACGGAGGCGAGGCCGGGGTCGACGTCGGCGGCGAAGACGGACGGGAACCTGTCGATCTCGACCGACACATCGGTTCCTGGGGCGGCCGAACCGTCGGCCGGGAACGGCGTGTACACGAGGGCGGAGGCGAGGTCGGAGTCCGGGAAGCCGCCCTGCAGCTCGCCCAGGCACTCGTTCTCCTCCAGGGCGTAACCGGCCAGGTACACCAGCGCTCTGACGTTGTCCTCCACCCCGGCGACGGTGATGACGGCACCGCCGTAGGAGTGCCCGACCAGGACGACCGGTCCGGGTGTCTGACGGACGACCGAGGCCACGTAGGCGGAGTCGCACAGCAGGCTGCGGTTGGGCACCGCCGGGGCCACCACGTCCAGGCCACGGGCGATCAGCTCCGGGATGACGCGGGCGAAACCGGAGGCATCGGCGAAGGCGCCGTGGACCAGGACGACGGTCGGGCGGTCGGAACGGGACACGAGGCAACTCCCTGTGGACGGCGTGGCGATCGACTGAGTGAGGAACCACCGCCTCGACCGAGGTGCCTCACCGGTACGGACCGCGGGTGTGCACGGCACATTAGGAGCGGCCGGGGAGGTGTCTTGTCTGTCGGTGCATCACCTGTGGTCCGTCCGCGCCCGCGAGGAAGCGCGCACGAGGGGCGCCTCGGCCGCGCGGTGTCCTGGCACTGCCGGGCAACAAGCGGTGCGTCCGAGGACAACAGACGGCGCCACGCCCGCCCTAGCGTGCGGACATCCCGTGCCGCGCATGCCGAGAAGAAGCGTGTCCTGCGCGCCAGCCACTCCGGACGAAGGAACGAGATCCGTGCCGTACATCACCGTGGGCCAGGAGAACTCCACCACCATCGACCTGTACTACGAGGATCACGGCACCGGGCAGCCGGTCGTCCTCATCCACGGCTTCCCGCTCGACGGCCACTCCTGGGAGCGGCAGAGCGCCGTGCTGCTGGACGCGGGCTACCGCGTGATCACCTACGACCGCCGCGGCTTCGGCCGGTCCAGCCAGCCGACGACCGGGTACGACTACGACACCTTCGCGGCCGACCTGAACACCGTGCTGGAGACCCTCGACCTGCGCGACGCCGTCCTCGTCGGCTTCTCCATGGGCACCGGAGAGGTCGCCCGGTACGTGTCCGCCTACGGCACCGCCCGGGTGTCCAAGGTCGCCTTCCTGGCCTCGCTGGAGCCCTGCCTGCTCAAGACCGACGACAACCCCGACGGGGTCGCCCCGAAGGAGTTCTTCGACGGCGTCGTCGCGGCGGTCAAGGCGGACCGCTACGCGTACTACACGGACTTCTACAAGGACTTCTACAACCTCGACGAGAACCTCGGCAGCAGGATCAGCGAGGAGGCCGTGCGCAACAGCTGGAACGTCGCCGCGGGCGGCGGCTTCTTCGCGGCCGCCGCAGCGCCGTCCACCTGGTACACCGACTTCCGGGCCGACATCCCGGCCATCGACGTGCCGGCCCTGATCCTGCACGGTACCGGCGACCGCATCCTGCCCGTCGAGGGAACCGCGCGCCCCTTCCACAAGGCGCTCCCGTCCGCCGACTACGTGGAGATCGAGGGAGCTCCGCACGGTCTGCTGTGGACCCACGCGGAGGAGGTCAACACCGCGCTCCTCGCCTTTCTGAGGAAGTGACCGGCCGCAGCGCGACCGGGAGAGACCGCCGCGGCGCGAAGGGGAGAGTCCGCCGCCGCTGAAGCGGTGCCGCTCGTCCGCGGGGCTGAGCACGCTGCCCCGCGTGCGTCCGGGCGGCGGCCGGGGCGTGGGGGGGGGGGGGGGGGGGGGGGGCCGCGCGGCCCCCCCCCCCCCCCGGGGGGGGGGGGGGGGGGGGCGGGGGGGGGGGCGCGGGGGGGGGGGCGGGGCGCCGGGCCTGC
>NZ_JBIRUY010000004.1:166198-305681 GCF_044335305.1 Streptomyces sp. NPDC020490
CCTCCCCCCCCGCGCTCCGGGGGCCCGCCCGGGGGGGGGGCCACCCCCCCGCCCCGGCGCCGCGGCGGGGGGCGGGGGGGGGCGGGGGGGGGCCCCCCCCCCGCCCCCGGCCCCCCCCCACCCGTCCGGACGTGCTGGGCGGGCCATGGCGGCGGGCGACGGTCAGCATGGGCGGGTGCCGTCCCATGGCGAGGGGAGACGTATGACCGACACCGACGTCGACGCAGCCGGTGGACGTCGGCGCCCCCGAGGACGCCACGACCCGGGTCCCGGTCCCGTCGACCTGAGGCGTGTCGGGGCGAACCCGGACCACTGGTATCCGGTGGCCCTGTCGAGAAACGTGCGCAGGGGCCGGGTGATCGCGACCGCCTTCGCCGGTGAGCGCATCGCGCTCTACCGCGGCGAGAGCGGCGCGGTCCACGCGCTGGAGGACCGGTGCGCCCACCGGCAGGTGCCGCTGAGCATGGGCGTCGTGGACGGTGACGCGCTCCGCTGCTGCTATCACGCGTGGGCCTACCGAGGAGACGGCCGGATCTCCCAGATCCCGTACCTGTCCAAGGGCGACCGACGTCCGTCGCGCGGTGTGCGCGGCTACCCCGTCCACGAGGCCTACGGCCTGGTGTACGTGTTTCCCGGCGACCCGCGGAAGGCGTCGGCCGCCGCGCTGCCCGTGCTGCCGGCGTTCGGCTCGCCCCGGTACCGGACCATGACCTTCTCCCGGTCGGTACGCTGCCACTACTCGTTCATGCACGAGAACCTGCTCGACATGAACCACCAGTTCCTCCACCGGGGCGTGGTCGGCAGACTCCACCCCGAACTGCTGGAACACCGCACGTCCGCACGGTCCGTGGAGGCCAGGTACCTGTTCACCCACGCCGGCGGCAAGCGCAACCTCGGCGCCGGTCTGCTGGCCGGCGAGGGCCTGCGCGGCGGGGATTCAGCCGACGTGATGACCATCCGGACCGAATACCCGTACCAGACGCTCGACCTGGTCCCGGAGAAGGCCGAGCGTCCCGCGTTCCGCCTCTGGGCGGTGTACGTGCCCGAGGACGCCGAGCAGCGCACGTGTCGCGCCTACGGGCTGCTCATGATCGAGAAGCCCCGGGTGCCCGGCGTCCTGCATCTGGCCTGGCCGCTGATCAGGCACTTCACCGAGCGGGTGTTCGCCGAGGACCGCATGGCCGTAGAAGCCGAGCAGCGGGCGTGGGACGAGCAGGGCGAGGACCGCAACCAGGAGGTGTTCCCCCTGATCCTGGACGTCCGCGAAGTGCTGCGCGCCAATGGCGTCCCGCTTCCCGGCCGGTGCGGGCCTGCCGCCTGCGGGACCACCCCGCCGTGCGACGGCCCGGCGTCGACCGACGGCCACAGCCACCCGGGACCGGGCGGGTCCGCCGGTCCGAGCGGCCGGGCGGACGACGGAGGGTGAACGCCGGTCGCCTGTGAAAGCGGCCGACAGGGCGCTGTCACAGGCGACCGGCGGATCGACGGCGCGGAACGGGGCGGCTGAGCCGTCGCCCCGCGCGGAACCGGGAACGAGGGGTGCGGTTGACCGACGAAGCGATGGGCGACGACGTCTACCAGCCGGACGGGCTGAGCAGAGCGCTCGGGTGACGGCCCGTCCGCCCGCGCAGCATGGCGGCCGGATCCCGACCCCGTGCGTGGCTGACAGGTGCATGCAATCTGCGGATCATGATTGCTAACGTTCTTCCCTCATGTGGCTGATGGCGTGTCAGCCATGCCTGATGGAAAGGCTCCAGATGGGAAGACCCTCCCGCAGGGCGCGCTTCGTCGTCCGTACGTTGGTGACCGGCGTGCTGCTCGGCCTCGTACCGGTGTCGAACGCCGCCCCCGCCGCGGCCGCGGACGATCCCACCACCGCCTACGAAGCGGGTATGCCGGACGACAACTTCGACGACGAGGGCGCCGGGGAACAGGACGACTTCGCCGGCGCCACCTCGACCGGGACCTCCACACTGGTCGCGGGCCGCGCCGGGGACTTCCAGCTGAAGAAGGGCGGCGACCTCAGCGGGCTGGTGTCGCAGCTGGACGCCGCACTGCCCAAAGAGACCCTCACCGACCTCATGAAGGTGGAGAACACCAACCGGGACGCCGCCTGGGACGACGGATGCGGCACCAAGACGATCTACGACTCCGACCTGACGCCCTACCACCGCGTCTGCTGGAAGAGCGACGACGCCACGTCCACGGAGTGGGTGCCGCAGGCCATCACCGGTATCTCGGACGCCCAGGAGGACGAGACCTGGGGGACCTCTGACTCCAACCCGCTGGCCGTCGCCTCCTACGACGCGCAGAACCCGGGACGCAGCGACTACGCCTCGGGCGGACTCAACAACTGTCTGCTGTCCACCGCCGCCGACGCCTGCAACGAAAAGGGCGTCCGCGTCAGCTTCTTCAACACGACCTCGCACGAATACCGACACGTGCTGCTGGTCTGGCCGTACGTCAACTCCAGGAACCACATCTCGTTCGACGCCCTGCACGCGCGCGAGGGCTCGTGCGTGTCCGTCGTGACGTCGTCCTGCGCGGCGCAGAACGGCATCCACGCGGGCGGCATGGCCTGGTACGGCAACTACCTGTACGTCGCCGACACCGCCAACGGGCTGCGGGTGTTCGACATGCGCCAGATCCTGGACCTCAACCCGGACAACGACGACTCGGTCAACGACCCGACGCCCGACGGGCTGACGAGCGACGTCACGGAGAAGAAGCTGATCGGCCGCCAGAGCAACGTCTGGTACAGCTTCGGTTACCGGTACGTCATGCCCCAGGTCGCCTCGCTGAAGATGACGACGGCGAAGAACGGCGGGAGCACGGACAACAGCCAGTGCTACTCGACCGGCCGGCCCAAGGTGTCGTACGTCTCCCTGGACCGCACCGGCACCGACCACATGGTCATCGGCGAGTACTGCAACCTCAACGCCGGCGGCGACAGTCCCGGCCGGGTCGCCACCTACCCGATGACCGCGCTGACGACAGCCGTCGAAGGCGCGGCGGGCACCCTCGCCGACGCGGACGCGGCCTACGGCCTGCCGGCCACGGGGACGTTCAACGGCGAACCCCTGTGGCACAAGATCCAGGGGGTCATGCGGTACGAGGGCAAGTGGTACTTCCACCGCAGCAACGGCTACAGCACCGGCCGCCTGTTGCAGGCGACCGTGCAGACGGTCAACGGCACCGACCGCCTGGTCGCCGCTTCGACCGTCCTGAAGTCGGCCATCGGCCCCGAGGACCTGTACCTGACGCACGGCAGGGGCACCGGTCTCGCGCCTCAGCTCTGGTCACTGAGCGAGCACGCGTCGAGCGCCTGCTCCTCGTGCAAGCGGGAGATCTACAGCTACCCGATGAGCGATGTGATCGGCGGATTCGGTTCCTAGGGGCGACAGGGAACCAGGAATGCCGGTGACACACGTGTGGGATGCCTGAACGGGTGCATGATGCCGTCGTCGTGACCAGCCGCAAGCGGACACGGGGGCGGCGCAGGCCCGTGCCGGTGGGCGGGAACCGGTGTCCCGCCCACCGTCCGGTCAGGCCCGGTGGTACTGGACGGGCGCGGCGACCCGGCCGCCGAGCGCGGCGGCGGCGTGGCGCGGCCAGTACGGGTCGCGGAGCAGCTCGCGGGCCAGGAGAACGGCGTCGGCGCGGCCGGAGGCGACGATCTCCTGGGCCTGGGCGGGCTCGGTGATCAGTCCTACGGCGGCGACCGGCATGCCGGTCTCGTTGCGCACCCGTTCGGCGAACGGCACCTGGTAGCCGGGACCGGTCTCGATCCGGGCGTCGGGGGCGATGCCGCCGGTGGAGACGTCCATCAGGTCGACGCCGCGGGCCTGGAGCTCCTTGGCGAGGCGGACGGTGTCGTCGGCGGTCCAGCCCTCGCGGTCGTCCTCGGGATTCTCGCTGAGCCAGTCGGTGGCGGAGACCCGGAAGAACACCGGCAGCTCGTCCGGCCACACCGCGCGCACGGCGTCGACGACCTCCAGGGCGAAGCGGATCCGGTTCTCGAAGGAGCCGCCGTACTCGTCGGTGCGGTGGTTGCTGTGCGGGGAGAGGAACTGGTGGATCAGGTAACCGTGGGCCCCGTGGACCTCGGCGACCTGGAAACCCGCACCCAGCGCGCGTTCGGCGGCCTGGGCGAACTGCCGGACGACGTCCCGGATCTGGTCCGTGGTCAGCTCGGCGGGCGTGGTGGCGGAGGCGTCGAAGGGGAGAGCGCTGGGGGCGACCGGCTGCCAGCCGTAGGGCTCGTCCGGGCGGATCTGCCGGCCGCGGTCGACCCAGGTCCGCTCGGTCGACGCCTTGCGCCCGGCGTGCGCCAGCTGGATGCCGGGGACGACGCCCTGCGAGGTCAGGAAAGAGGTGATGCGGCGGAACGCGGCGGCCTGGGTGTCGTTCCAGATGCCGAGGTCGTAGGGGCTGATCCGGCCCTCCGGGCTGACGGCCGTGGCCTCGGTGATGATCAGCCCTGCCCCGCCGGTGGCCCGTGCCGCCAGGTGCGTGAAGTGCCAGTCCGTGGGGGCGCCGACCGCCTCGCCCTCGGGTTCGGCGCTGTACTGGCACATCGCGGCCATCCAGATGCGGTTGGGGACGGTCAGCGACCTGAGATCGTAGGGCGTGAAGAGGGAGGTCACAGGGACTCCTTGGCAGTGTCCTGAGCGGACGGCGGACGGGTGGCGCACCCCGCGGACACGGAACACGCTCCCCGCGAATCAATTGCATGCGCGGGCTTCTTATTCCCGCCGCCTACCGGCGCCCGCATCTACGAGGCCGCCCGCATCTACGAGGCCGCCTGTGTCGACGAACGACGGCGTCGGTCGAATGACCGACCGCCGCTCTTCATCTCGCCGCGCACGCTGCGGGCGCACCCGCACCGCGTCGACGCGAAGCTCGGCATCTCCTCGCCCTCCGCGCCGCGCGACGCGCTGACCGGCTGCGGGCACGTCGGCCGGGCAACGCGACCGTAACGACGCATTCATCGAGGGAATACGCATTCCCCGGGAGAATCTCTGAACGTCGCCTCCTGGCCAGGAGCCTTCCCTGCCCCGCCGTCCCCCTCGATCGACGGACGTCCTCCGGAGGAACCATGCCCGACAGCAGCCCGTTCAGCGTTCCCGTCGTGGACATATCCGCCTACACGGGGAAGCTCGGCGCCCAGGCACGGGCGGCTGTCGCCCGCGCCATGGACGAAGCCTGCGCCACCGTCGGCTTCGTGCAGATCCTCGGCCATCGCGTGCCCGACGACGTGATCGCCGGGCTGACCGAAGCGGTCGACGGCTTCTTCGCGCTCGGCCTCCAGGAGAAGAAGGCCTACCAGGTGCCGGGCAACCGCGGCTACAGCCCGCCGAAGAGCGAGTCGCTGAGCCTCAGCCTCGGTGTGGAATCGGCGTCGCGCATGAACGACTTCTTCGAGGCGTTCAACATCGGCTCCGAAGCGCGCTGGTTCGAGGAACCGGACCTCTCGGAGGCCGACTACGGCATCAACGTCTGGCCCGACGTCGACGCCTTCCGGCCCAGGGTCGAGGCCTACTACGACCACGCCGCGCGGGTCGCCCGCACCCTGATGACCGTCTTCGCCGACGCGCTCGGAATACCCGGCGACTTCTTCGAGCACCTCACCGACCACTCCGTCGACGTGCTGCGGATGAACAACTACGCCCTTCCCGAGGGCACCGACGTCTCCCTCGACGGCGACCCGACCGGCATGGGGGAGCACACCGACTTCGGCTTCGTCACCGTCCTGTGGGCCGACCAGGTCGCCGGCCTGCAGGTCCTCGGCCGCGACAACGTCTGGCACGACGTCCAGCCCATCGACGGCGCTCTGCTGATCAACCTGGGCGACCTCACCGCCCGGCTCACGAACGACCGGTGGATGTCCACCCTCCACCGGGTGAAGCCCCCGGTGATCGACGGGACGATCAAGCGGCGCCGGTCGGTGGCGTTCTTCCACGACGGCAACATCGACGCGACCGTCGCCACCCTGCCCAGCCACCTCGACGCGGACGGAGGCATGGCCTACGAGCCGATCCTGGTGCGCGACCACATCGCGGCCAAGCTGGCCGGCTCGCGGCAGGGCAAGGCCAACACCGCCGCCGTGCGTGAGGCCTCCCGCGTCCTCGCGGCCCAGCAGGGTTCGTAGGCCGCGTTCGCTCTGACGGAAGCCGACTGATGGAAACCGGAGAACCCGTGGCGGACGCCGTCGCCCTCGCCGTCGGCGAACGCATTCGCCACTGGCGCACCGAACGCGGCCTGCTGATGCGGCAGCTGGCCGAGACCGCCGACATCGGGCAGCCGTTCCTGAGCAAGATCGAACGAGGAGAGGCCTCGCCGTCCATGCTGAGCCTGTACCGCATCGCGACAGCGCTCGACGTCACGCCGGGAGACCTGCTGCCGGTCGTGACGCCGCGACCCGGTGCGACGGTGGTACGGGCCCACGAGGGCCGCCGGATCGCGAGTACCGAGGAGTCAGCCATCCCGGTCCGCTTCATGGCCGGGATGGCCCACCACTCCTTCGAACTCTCCGAGATGGAGTTCGACCACACCCAGAACAACGACGAGTGGTTCGACTACCCCACCCCTGCCGCGACCTACCTGATCGCCGGACGTCTCGACGTGGACATCGAAGGCGACGGCAGGTACCGCCTCGGCCCGCGTGACACGATCTTCTACCCCGCCAGGGCACGCTGCCGCTGGGAAGCCGCCCCGGGCGGGCCCGTCAGGATCCTCCACGTCACCGCCCACGCACGGCACTCCTGAGTACGGCCGCGCACGCACTGTCGGGTACGGCTGAGTACGGGCTGCCTTCGCCGTGGCGGCGCTTCCCGTCGTCAGCCCGGAAAACCCTTCGCGCCCGCTCGCACGGCCCGGTACGGTCGCGAGCGTGTTCCCACGGTGGGGGCCCGAGGGCTCCGCGCCGCCGCTCCCGACAGTTCCCGTTCCGGAGAGCAGGTTTCGTCCATGGCATGTCGTATCAGTGAGCTCGTGCTCGGCTGCCGCGACCCCGAGGTGCTGGCGCGGTTCTGGTGCGAGGTCCTGGACTTCGTCGTGCTCGACCGCGAGGGGAACGACTGCATCGAGATCGGGCCGCGCGAAGGGTTCGGCGGTCCGCAGCCGACGATCATCCTCAGCCGCAGGGAAGAGCCGGAGCCGGGGAAGGCCCGGCTGCACATCGACGTCAACCCCACCGACCGCGATCAGGACGCCGAACTCGAACGCCTCCTGAAGCTCGGGGCGCGCCCGGCAGACATCGGCCAGACCGGTGAGGAGCAATGGCATGTTCTCGCCGACCCCGAGGGCAACGAGTTCTGCCTCCTCAAGGCCCGCCTGAACCCGCTCTGACGGCGCGGTGGCGGCTACGAGTCCGCCGGGCGGGTGAACCCGTAGGCGCGCTCGACCTTGGCCACGTGGAGCGCGAACGAGGAGTACCAGCGCTCGCGTCCGTGCGCACGGGCCAGGGCGTGCTCCGCGTGCTCCCGCCAAGCGGCGATCGAGTCCTCGTCCTTCCAGTACGACACCGTGATCCCCAGGCCGTCCGCGCGGCGGGCGGAATCGATGCCGAGGAATCCCGGCTGCTCGGCAGCCAGTTTCAGCAGTCGCTCGTCCGCCTCCCCGTAGCCGTTGTCGTCGGCGGTCCGCACGGCGGTGAACACCACGGCGTAGTAGGGCGGCGCGGGCAGCGGCGCGGGCGCAGGATCGGTCACGGAAGTCCTCCAACAGACGACACGGGCAGTACCGCCTCAAAGGATCTCGCGCACCCACCCGAACCCACAACCCTGTTTCGCTCGCCCGGGGTGGCCGACACATGGTCCCTCACACACCGACGCGTGCGGGGCGGTGATGCGGGTGCGTGGGGGAGTCACACCATGGCTGCCTGAAACGCCTTCATGCAGGCAAAGCAGTGCTTGTCCGTCGGCTCCTGCCGGCTGGGCTGCTCCGGCTTCTCCACACCGCACAACGTAGAGGTCTTGTCAGCCGTCAGGACATGCCACACCGGTTCTCCTGAGGGGTCCGCGCCCTGCCACATTTCGTGCATGGTCACCTCCCAGGTCGATGTGGAGAACACTCCCATACGAGCACGGCCGGCATGGGGCGGCCTCTTGTGGAGGCCGAACGGGCTACCCCGGCAGTCGGCCGGATCAGCCGAGCCCGCCGGACCGCGGGCGCGGCGTCACCGCCGAAGTCGGTCGTTCGACGAAACGCGAAAGCGGGGGAGCACGACGAGTCACCCCCCGACCGGCTGCAGCGGTCCGCCGTCACATGCGTTCGGCGGCTCAGGTGTCGTTCGACTTCACCACGGTGTACATGACCGACCTGTTCTGCTTGTGCCGCTGGATGCGCCCCTTGGCCACCAGCGCCTCCAGGGTGTTGCGCACGACCTGCGGCGTGGGCTGCCGGTCCGGGTGTGCGCGCAGCAGTTCCTCGCGCAGTTCCGCCGCGAGGCGGGGCTCGCTGTGCGCGGCGAGCAGTTCCAGCAGCAGGTCCTGGAGGAGAACCGGCCGCTCTTCCTGCTTGCCGGCACCCTTGGCGCCGGTCCTGCCGACGCCCGTCCTGCCGGCCCGGGTCTCGCGCTGACGGGTGTCCGGGCTCGCACCTGCGTCGCGCGGACGCCCGGTCGGGGCTTCGGCGGCATCGGGCGAGGTGGCCGGGGTGACAGGGGCCGACACCTCTGCCTCGTTCTCCGCCTGCTGCGGTACGGGCGGCAGGTCCGGGGCCGTGTCGGACGCCGCGTCAGATGCCCCCGCGAGCTTCAGGATGTTCAGGAGCAGTGACTCCTCCTGGTGCAGAGCCTCCAGTTGACGCGTCAATTCCTTCTGCCGGCGGCGATTCTCGGCCAGATCGGAGATCGCCTGCTCGGCATACCGTGACCGGATCGTGGTGGTGGCTGATGTGGTGGGCACAGCCGTTCACTCCCTCAGTGTGGATGACTCGACGCATGCTACTGGGAGCGCAGGAGCCTGCCGAGGCCGGGCAGCGCGGCAAATACACGCGGACGCGCCCCGTCGCGGGGCACATGTGCGATCGAGGGTGTCCGCCGACGATATGCGGCGCGGCGCGGGCCGTCATCGACCCGACGTGTGAACCGGCATGAGCGGGCTGAGAACCGGCCTGTGAGGTGGTCGCCCACACGCGGACCCACGAGTGCGGCGCCCGGGCGCCGAGACCCGCGCGCGCCCCGGCCCGTACGACGACGCATTGCTGCACGGGGCCGACTGACGACGGGTCGGCCGACGACGGGCCGGCCGACGACGGGTATACCGGCAACCGGGCGGCCAGCCGACGGCACACCTGGTCGGTGAGGTGGCCGCACGCGCGGTCACGCGCGGTGCGGCTTGCGGACGCGGAGCTCTACCGGGTGTCTGCCTGGGCGTCGGCGAGGGGCTTTTCCGGCAGGATCAGCGCGAGCACCAGGCCGACGCCGAAGACCGGGGTGAGGTACAGGAACACCGGGGTCAGTGCGTGCTGGTAGGCGTCGACGACCAGGGACCGGGTCTGTGCCGGGAGGGCGTGGACCAGGGCCGGGGTCAGCGACCGGGAACTGCCCACGGAGGCGGTGGCGTCGCCGGGCAGGGTGGAGGCCAGCCGGTCGGTGAGCCGGGAGGCGAACACGGAGCCGACGGCGGCGGTGCCGAGAGTGGCGCCGATCTCCCGGAAGAAGTTGTTGGACGAGGTGGCGGTGCCGACCTCGGCGGCCGGGAAGTCGTTCTGCACGGCGAGCACGAGCGTCTGCATCAGCAGGCCGACGCCGGCGCCCATGAGGAACACGTAGACGCTGACGAGCACGATCGAGTCGTCCATGGTGAGCGTCGACATCAGGAAGACGGCGAGACCGGTGACGACCGAACCGGCGATGGGATGGACCCGGTAGCGGCCGGTCCTGCTGATCAGGAAGCCGGACGGGACGGCGGTGCTCATGATGCCGACGACCATCGGCATCATCAGCAGCCCCGCCTCGGTGGCGGTCCTCCCGTACACCATCTGCAGGTACGTGGGCAGGTAGCCGACCACGGCGAACATGCCCACCCCGACGACGAGCAGGCCGATCAGGGTGGAGAGGTTGAAGATCCGGCTGCGGAAGACGCTCAGCGGGATGATCGGCTCGGCGACCCGGCCCTCGACCGCGAGGAACAGCACCCAGGCGACGACGCCTCCGGCGGCCAGGCCGAGGATCAGCGGGTCGGTCCAGCCGTAGTCGTTGCCGCCCCAGGTGGCGACGAGCACCGTACAGGTGACGGCCGCGGCCATCAGCACGAAGCCGGCGTAGTCGAAGACGACCTTGACCGGGCGGCGCGGCAGACGCATGCCGAAGGCGCAGATGGCCAGGGCGAGGGCGCCCAGCGGCAGGTTGATCCAGAAGCACCAGCGCCAGTCGGAGCTGTCGGTGAACCAGCCGCCCAGCAGCGGCCCGACGACGGAGGCGAGACCGAACACGGCGCCCATCGGCGCCATGTACTTGGCCCGCTGCCGGGGCGGCACCAGGTCGGCGATGATCGCCTGGGAGGTGATCATGAGGCCGCCGCCGCCGAGGCCCTGCACGGCCCGTCCGGCGACGAGCGGGGCCATCGACTGCGCGGCGCCCGCGAGGACGGACCCCAGGACGAAGACGGCTATGCCGGTGAGGAAGACGGCCTTGCGGCCCAGCAGGTCGCCGAGCTTGCCGTAGGCGGGCATGCCGATGGTGGCGGCGAGAATGTAGGCGGTCGTCACCCAGGCCATGTGGCTGACGCCGTCGAGCTCCCCCACGATCGTGGGCAGGGCCGTGGAGACGATGGTCTGGTCGAGGGCGCCGAGCAGCATCGCGATCATCAGGCTGGCGTAGATCAGCCCGAAGTGGCGCGGTACGCGGGTGGGTTCGGTGGACGGCTCGTCGGCCGTGCCCTGTCCGGGGGTGCCGGGATCGGGGCGGGCCGCGGCGGGTGCAGCGGGCATGTCCGGAACTCTCTGAGTCGGTGGGTGGTGCGGGCAGCCCGGAGCGAGCCGGCGGCCGGATGTGCGGCGACGGACGGCTCCGGGCCACGGGCCGTCTGAGCGGGGGGCCGTGGAGACCACGGAGCGGGGAAGGGCGTTCCTGAGGGGAAGGGCCGTCCCTCACTCGGGCTGGTCGGGGACGAGCGTGCGCAGCAGGTCTGCGGCACGCCGCAGTTCCGCGGCCAGGGAGGAACTCCCCGGCTCGTCGGTGTCGCGGTGCCCGGCCCCGGTGCGCGTGTCGTCGCGGCCGTGGCTCTCGGGGTGCTCCTCGCCGGAGGACCACTGGTGGAGGCCGACGCGGACCACGGAGAAGGCCAGGGCGGTCAGCAGGGCGGGCAGCGGGTCCGTCGTGGGGACGCCGAGGCGGTCGGCGACGACGCCGGTCAGTTCGCTCTCGAAGGCGTCGAACCGGGCGTGCAGAAGGGCGGCCAGTTCGGGGTGGGCGGACGCGATCCGGACCATGGCCCGGAAATGGTGGCGTCCGCCCGGGAGCATGAGGTCCTCGTCCGTCTGCTGGGTGAGGACGTCCACCAGGTCGTGCAGGACGCGGCGCGGTCGCGGGTCACCGGCGGCGAGCCGGTGCCGCTGCTCGTCGGAGAGCGGCGGCGGAACCACGACGAGGGCGGATTCCTTGGTCGGGAAGTAGTTGAAGAAGGTGCGCGGTGAGACACCTGCCTCGGCGCTGATCATGTTGACGGTCACCTGCGCCAGCCCGTCACGCTCCACCAGCCGCACGGCCGCGACGTGGATCTTGTGCCGGGTCTCGCGCCGGCGCCGGGCGCGCAGATCCTCGGGTGCGGCGGAGGACGCCGTGGAAGCGGAGCTGCGGGAAGGAGAGGACACACCCTCATTTTTGCAGATCATGCAAAGATTGCACAAGCTGCAATTTTCTCGGCCCCCGAACGCCGACACGCTGTCGGCCCTCGGCGGGAAGCGCTCGGACACGGCCGGGAACGGCCCGCGCGAGCAGGGGTTCTAGGCTTCGGCGTATGGCGGATTCCCCTCGCGCTACCGGCACCCAGACGCTCGCCCGCGGACTGCGCGCCCTGCAGCTTGTCAGCACGGCGGGCGACGGTCTGAGCATCCAGGAGGTCGCCCAGGAGCTGGACGTCCACCGGTCGATCGCCTCCCGGCTGCTGTCGACCCTCGCGGACTTCCACCTCGTGACCCGCGGCGGCGACGGCCGCTACCGCACCGGCACCGGGCTCGCCGCGCTCGCCGCCGGCATCCACGCGACCCTGCGTGCGACCGCGGAGCCGGTCCTGCACGAACTCGCCGCCGGTCTCGGCGCCACGATCTCGCTCCTGGTGATCGAGGGGAGTCAGGCGGTGGCCCTGGCGGTGGTCGAGCCGCCGGGTGCCTCGTACCGGCTCAGCTTCAAGACGGGCAGCCGGCACCCGCTGGGGCGCGGCTCGGCGGGCGTCGCGCTGCTCGCGGCGCAGTCGCCCGCTCCCGGTGAGGCCGCGAACGTCACCGAGGCGCGCGAGCGCGGCTTCGCCGCGACGTTCGGCGAGGTCGAGCCCGGCGCCTACGGGGTGGCGGTGCCGATCGCGGTCGACGGTCTCCCGGCCGCCTGCCTCAACCTGATCACCTCACGCGCCGAGATCGCCGAAGGCGCGGCGCCGACGCTCATCACGGCGGCCGAGCGGCTGCGCCGCGACCTCGGCCGAGGCCGGCGGCGGCCGCGGCCGCCTCTTGACATTGCTCTGTAACAGGCGTTCCATGAGCGCGATTGTGCAATTATCGATTCAGTGCGTGCATATAGTGCACAAGACGTCATGTCAGTCAAGAAGGAATCCGCGGCGCGCGACATCGCCCTGCCCTCGGGCCTGCGTATGCGGTACTACGAGGCCGGGCAGGCCGCTGCCGCGCCCGTCGTCCTGCTGCACGGCTCCGGCCCCGGCGCGACCGGGTGGTCGAACTTCTCGGGCAACATCGGCGCGATCGCCGACGCCGGATTCCACGTGATCGCCCCCGACATGCCGGGATGGGGCGACTCCGACGCGCAGGCGACGCGGGACATGGACCACGACAGGACCCTCGTGGAGTTCCTCGACACCCTCGGCCTGCCGAAGGCCGCCCTCGTCGGCAACTCGATGGGCGCCCACACCGCGATCCGCTTCGCCACGCTGCACCCCGAGCGCGTCACCCACCTGGTGACGATGGGCGCCTCGCTCGGCCGCGGCCCCGCCACCCTCTTCGGCGCCGGCGACGGACCGAGCGAAGGGCTGAAGGTTCTCGTCCGGGCCTACAAGGACGCGAGCCCGGAGAACATGAAGGCGCTCGTCGAGATCATGACCTACGACAAGGAGCGCTTCGCGACGCCGGAGCTGACCCGGGCCCGCTCCGAGGCGGCGCTCGCCCGCCCCGACCACCTCCGCAACTACGTCGAGGGCCTCGCGCACGGCGCCCCGATCCCGGTCAGGGTCGACCGCGACAAGATCCCCGGCATCCAGGCGCCGACCCTGCTGATCCACGGCAAGGACGACCGTGTCCTGCACTACGAGATCAGCCTCTGGCTCCTGGCCGTTCACCGACTCCGCCGGCGAACACTCGCCGGTCGGCCTGCAGTTCATCCAGCCGCGGGTCAACACCTGCGACGCCACGGACGTCCTCCTCGACGAGGTCACCGGCGACTGGTGGACCCTCGCCACCTGGGGCACCGACCCGACGGCCTTCCTCTGTGCCGCGGACCTCGCGCTCGTCCGCCGTCACCGGTTCCGACTGCTCTCCTTCATGCCCGAGACGCAGCGCGCCCGGGCCGAGAAGCGGTACGCCGGCTCCCCGGCACCGGTCACCGTCGTCGGCGACAGCACCGGGGCCCTGAAGGACTGGTTCGACGTCCGCGCCTGCGGCCTGGTCGTGCTGCGCCCCGACCGCTTCGTGGCCGCCGCCTCCCTCACCCAGCAGGCCTCCCGGACCCTCGCCGCCGTCGTCACCGCGGGGTCGCTCGTCCGGGAAGGAACCCGCGCATGACCCTCGCCCTCGTCACCATGTCGCACAGCCCCCTGCTGGAGTACGCCGACCCGCCCGCCGAGGTGGCCGGCGCCGTCCAGGGCGCCTTCGACGCCGCACGGGCCTTCGTCGAGGACTACGCCCCCACCCTGGTCGTCTGCTTCGCGCCCGACCACTACAACGGCTTCTTCTACGACCTGATGCCGCCGTTCTGCATCGGCTACCGGGCGCGGGGCGTCGGCGACTACGGCACCGCCGAAGGGCCGCTGAACGTGCCCGCCGAGCGCGCCGAGGAACTGGCCCAGTGGGTCGCGGAACGCGACATCGACGTGGCGATCTCCCGCCGCATGGAGGTCGACCACGGCACGGTCCAGCCGCTGGAGATCCTCTTCGGCTCACTCGCCGCCGTGCCGACCGTCCCGGTCTTCGTCAACGGCGTCGCCAGGCCCTTCGTGACGATGCGCCGGGTCCGCCGCCTCGGCGAGGCGATCGGCGGCTACCTCGCCGCGCTCCCGGACGAGCGCGTGCTCGTCATCGGCTCCGGCGGCCTCTCCCACGACCCGCCGGTGCCGCAGTGGGCCACCGCCGACGACACCGCCCGCGCGATGCTCCTCGACGGCAGGCACCCCACGGCCGCCGCCCGCGACGCCCGGCAGCAGCGGGTCATCGACACGGCGAAGGCCTTCGCGGCGGGCACGGCCACCATCCGGGACCTCAACCCCGAATGGGACCGGGCCCTGATGGCGACCCTCGCCTCCGGCGACCTCACCCCGGTCGACGCGATGACGGCCGAGCGGATGGCCGAGGAAGCCGGCAACTCCTCCCACGAGGTCCGCACCTGGGTCGCCGCCTTCGCGGCGCTCGGTGCCGCGGGCCCGTACGAGGTGACGTACGAGTTCTACCGGCCCGTGCGGGAGTACATCGCCGGCTTCGGCGTCATGACGGCGCGGACCGCGCCGTGACGGTTCAGGCCACGCCGTCCTGCCACCACCAGAACTGCGACCCGTAGGGGTACTCGACGCGGCTGTCCACGTGCTGCCACGACACCGAGTACGTCTCCAGGCCGGAGAAGCCGCAGGTCTCGGCGATGCGGTAGACGGAGAGCGTGGAGAGCCCCGAGACCACCACGTCCGCGGCGACGCCGTAGGTGTGCATGCTGTTGGAGGCGCCGCCCACCGAGGAGTTGTACGAGACGCTGCGGAAACCGGAGTTGATGGTGACGGCTCTGCCGCCGGCCTTCTTGCGCAGCGCCTCCAGCTTGTACATCAGGCGCCGGACGTTCTCCTTCACCTGGGTGGAGGAGACGTTGCCGCCGGTGAAGCCGGCGCCGTCGTGCGAGGTGAACTCGCTGAAGTCGAAGTGCGCGGTCGAACCGTCCGAGCTCTCCAGGGCGTTGAGCGCCGACTGGGTCGCCGGGCCGGCCACGCCGTCGGCGCTGAGCCCGTACGCGGACTGGAACCGCTTGACCGCGGCGGCGGTGCCGGAGCCGAAGTCGCCGTCGACGGCGACATAGGTCTGCTTGGCGCTGTCGGCGGCCCAGCCGGCCACCCGGATCTGGAGTTCGGCGACGTCCGCGCCGGTGGAGCCCTGGGACAGCGTCCTGGACCAGCTGTAGGCGGCGGCCGGGGCGGCCGCGGCCGCGCCCAGCAGTCCGGCGGTGCCGACGGCCGCGGTGAGGCCGAAGGCGGTGCGCAGCACACTGCGGCGGCCGGGGCGGGTTCGGGGGTCGGGGGTCATGGCTGTCTCCTCACGGGATCGGGATCGTCGGGGTTCAGGAGGTGACGAGAGAGCGCCAGGTCAGCGGGCCGACGATGCCGTCCGCGGTGAGCCCGTGCGCGGACTGGAAGGCGACGACGGCGTTGTAGGTGTTCGTGCCGAAGCTGCCGTCCACCGTCAACGAGGCGCCGCTCGCGTTGAGTTCGCTCTGCACGGCGGAGACGGCCGGCCCGCTGCTGCCCTTCTGCACGGTGACGACGAGCGCGGCCCAGGTCAGCGGGCCCACGATGCCGTCGGCGTCGAGTCCGTTCGCGGACTGGAAGGCGACGACCGCGTTGTAGGTGTTGGTGCCGAAGCCGCCGTCCACGGTGAGCGAGGCGCCGTGTGCGTTGAGCAGGTACTGGATCGTCTTCACCGTCTGCCCGCTCGCGCCCTTCTTGACGGTCGGCCAAGCGGTCGTGGTGGAGCCGCCGGTGCCGAGGGCGAGCGCCTGCAACTGGGCGGTGGTGCCGTTGAAGACGTCCTGGTCGCCGGGGAAGGTGCCGGAGTCCGCGTACTGCCAGATGCTCTGCGCGCTCCACCCGGCCGGCAGGGTGCCGACGCTGCTCGCGTAGCGGGCGATCCACAGCGGGTTGGTGGCGGCGAGGGCGCTGGTGTTGCCGGTGCAGGTGCTCCACCAGTCGGTGGTGGTGTAGATCATCGGGTAGCGGCCGGAGAGGGCGTACATCTCGTTGCTGAACGCCTTGATCCAGGACACCATCGCGCTGGTACCGAGCCCGTAGCAGGAGGCGCCGTAGGGGTTGTACTCGATGTCCAGGGCCGGCGGGAGCGTGAAGCCGTCGGCGGTCCAGCCGCCGCCGTGGGCGAAGAACCAGTCGGCCTGGGCGGCGCCGCCGGAGACGTCGGGCAGCGCGAAGTGGTAGGCGCCGCGGATCAGTCCCGCGCTGCGGGAGCCGTTGTACTGCTGGCTGTAGTACGGGTTGGTGTAGCTGACGCCCTCGGTCGCCTTGACGTAGGCGAAGGCGGCGCCGTTGGCGGCGACGGACGTCCAGTCGACGTTGCCCTGGTGCCCGCTGACGTCCAGGCCGAGCGGGCCGGCGGAGACCGCGGCGGCGGCTTCCACGGAGGCGACGTTGGAGGCGGTCCGCGCCGCGGAGACGCTGCCGTCGAGCGAGCTGCCGGCGTGCGCGGTGCCCCGCCGGGGCATCGGCGCCGCGTCTTGGCCGGCACGCGCCGCGGCGGAACCGGCGGACGTCGCCGCCCGGTCGTCGGCACCCCGACCGGCGGCGCCGGCGGCGCCGGGAACGGACATCAGGAGCAGCCCCGCCAGCAGCGGAGCGAGGACAGCGGCCGTGCGAAGGCGCAGGCCGGAGAGGGGGGAGGGGAGCCGGGCCGGTCTGTTCTCGGGCATGGGAAATCTCCGCACGGTGGACGGGCGGTACAGGATTCGGCTGTCATTTCATGTACATGACAGCCGAATCCTAGGAGCCGCCCGCCGCCCGGGGGAAGAGGTGTCCCGCGGTGAATCTACGCGCAGAGACCGGCCGCCGCACCACCCCCGCCCACAGCCGGCGTCGGGCGGTGAGCCTGTCCCGCCCCGCGGGGTGGAGCCGTATCAGTCCGCAGGGGTGTCGAAAGGCGCGTCGGCCGAAGCCGTCGGCCGGGTGTCGTGGGTGCGGAGGTGCCCGGGCAGGACGCACGCCTGCCGGGCGAGGAGCTCGGCGAAGGCGGTGGTGAGCGGGTCGGGCCGGGTGCGGGTGTAGGCGGTGAGGGTGCGGCGCAGCGGAGGGTCGAGGCGCAGTGCGACGCCGTCGAATTCACGCGGGACGATGTTGGCGGGCACCAGTGCCGGGCCCAGTCCGGCGGCGGCGAGCAGGGGGACCGCGGAGGTCTGTTCGGCACGGACCGCGACCTTGGGCTGGAAGCCCGCGTTCGCGCAGGCCCGGTCGAGGAGGTCGGCGAGGCCGTTGCCGGTGGCGAAGTGCACCCAGTCGCGGTCGGCGAGCGTGCTGAGGGCGACGCCCGCGGGAGCGCCGGCGGCGAGCGGGTCGTCGGCGGGCAGGACGACGACGAACTCCTCCACGCCGAGGTCGCGCACGGGGCCTTCCCAGCGTCGCGGGGTCGGGCCGACGGCGAGATCGGCCTGGCCGGCGGCCATCGCCGCCTCCAGCCGGCTGGGGTGCGGGTACTCGCGCAGCCGGATACGGACGCCCGGGTAGCGGCGGCGCCAGGCACGCAGTACCGGCGGCAGGACGCCGAGGCTGACGGAGTAGACGGTGGCGACCTCGAGTTCGCCGCCGTCGAGTCCCGCTGCCCGGCGGGCGGCGGAGCGGAGGCGTTCGGCGTCCTTGAGCGCGGCGCGGGCGTGCGGCAGCACGGCGCGGCCGAGGGGCGTCAGGCGGATCGTGCGCGGCAGGCGTTCGAGCAGCGGGCCTCCCAGGGAGGTCTCCAGGGCGCGGACCTGGTGGGAGAGGGCGGGCTGGGTGACGTGCAGCAGCTCCGCCGCCTGGGTGAAGGACCCGGTGTCCACGACCGTGACCAGGTACTCGAGTTGCCGAAGCGTCGCCATGAACAAATGTTATCGCCGCGCTCAAAAGCAAGTCTTGGACTCATCGGCGCAGCGTGGGAGAGGCTCATGCCGTGGCCGCCGCGCTCAGCGCGCGGACGGCGGATCCCTCTTCCCCGATCGTTCGACGGAGTACATCCATGCCTTCTTCCACTGCTCTCGACGCGCGGTTCCTCGACGGGCGGCGCCTGGTCGTCATCGGTGCGGGCTCCCGTACGGGCAGGCTGATCGCCCGGGCGGCCTCGGCCGCCGGCGCCGACCTGGTGCTGGCCGGACCGGACCCGCGCAAGCTCGAGTGGACCGCCGGCGAACTGGCCGGCCCCGCCCTGGTGGCGCCGGTGGACCTGGCCGACGAGGACTCGATCGCCCGGCTCGCCCGGCGGACCGGCGCCTTCGACCATCTGGTGTCCACGGCGGCGATGCCCGCGAACGGGCCGCTGGCCGACCTCGAACTCGCCGCGGTGCAGCGGGCCTTCGCCGCGAAGGTGATCGGCCCGCTGCTGCTGGCCAAGCACCTGGCGGGGCAGGCCGACGCGGGCGGCTCGTTCACCTTCTTCTCCGGCGTGGCCGCCTGGCGCCCGGCCCCGGAACGGACCGTGATGGCCACCACCAACGGGGCGCTGGCCTTCCTGGTCCAGGCCCTGGCCGTGGAGATCGCCCCGGTGCGGGTCAACGCCGTCTCGCCCGGCATCGTCGACACCGGCTCCTGGGACGGGCTCGGCGCCGACAAGGAGGCGTTCCTGCGCCAGGTCGCCGAACGCAACCCGGCCCGCCGCGTCGGCACCCCCGACGACCTGGTCCAGGCCGTCCTGTTCGCGATGACCAACCCCTACGTCACCGGCACCGTGCTGCACGTCGACGGCGGCGGCCGGCTCGCCTGACACCCGGCGAGGCGGTCCCGGCGTCGACCGGCTCCGCCACGGCAGCAGCGACGACGACCACATCGAAACCGAGAGAGCTCCCTCATGCACAAGGTGATCCGTACCGTCCTCATCACCGCCGCCGCCATCGCCGGCGCGGCCGCGCTCACCGTCGGCGCCGCCATGGCCGTCGGCGCGTTCGACTACCACCAGCAGCCCGGCGAGCGGGCCGCACCGGCGTCGCCGCGCGACCTCGTCGACCGCTCGACCGGCCTGATCCGGCCCGGGTCGCTGACCGTGGACCGCTCGATCGGCCGGCGGCGGGCCTCCCAGGAGGTGCGCCTGGCCCAGCAGCTGTACACGTTCTGGAACACCGGCGAGCAGAAGTACCTCGACGCCGCCGTCAGCCCGCGCTTCCGGGACAACACGCTGCCCTCCGGCCGCCCCCAGGGCCCCGCCGGCCCGCTCTTCGCGTCGAAGAACTTCCGCGCCGCCGTGCCGGACCTGACCTGCGAACTGGCCGATCTCCTGGTCACCGGCGACAAGATCACCGCCCGGCTGGTCTTCCGCGGCCATTTCACCGGCACGTTCCACGGCGTCCACGGCAAGGGACAGCGGATCCGCTTCGACGCCATCGACATCCAGCACGTCGGCACCGACAAGATCGTCGAGGACTGGCACATCGAGGACAACGAGACCCTGCTGAGCCAGTTCGGAGTCACCGGCTGACCCACCCCCGGCGCCGGCCGCCTTCCCCATCGGCGCAACCGAGTCCCTCGTGACGAGTCCTCGCCGCGACCGTGATACTAATACCGGTATAAGTATTGGGTTGACGTGCTGTGGGGAGTCACACACATGGTGGAGATCAAGACCGATGCCGCGTTGGACGCGATGCGGGAGGCCGGACGCGTGGTGGCCCACGCCCTGGCCGCGGCCCGGGAAGCGGCCGGCGTGGGGGTGCCGCTGCGGGAACTGGACGAAGCGGCCCGGTCGGTGCTGGCCGATGCCGGGGCCGGCTCCCCGTTCCTCGGCTACCGGCCGTCCTTCGCCCCCGTCCCCTTCCCGGCCGTGATCTGCACATCCGTCAACGACGCCGTGTCGCACGGCATCCCCACCGGCTACCGGCTGCGCGACGGCGACCTGGTGAGCATCGACTGCGGCGCCCAGCTCGACGGCTGGACGGGCGACGCGGCCATCAGCTTCACCGTCGGAACGCCGCGCCCCGGCGACCTCGAGCTGATCGACGCCACCCGGCAGGCCCTCGACGCCGGCATCGCCGCCGCCCGGGTGGGCGGTCGCATCGGCGACATCTCCCACGCCATCGACACCGTCGCCCGCAAGGCCGGCTGCGGCATGCCCGCCGACTTCGGCGGCCACGGCATCGGCCGCCGTATGCACGAAGACCCGCACGTCCCCAACCGCGGCCGCCCCGGACGCGGCTTCCCCCTCCGCCACGGCCTGGTCCTCGCCATCGAACCCATGCTCATGGCCGGCGGGCGGAACACCTACCGCACCGACGTCGACGGCTGGACGCTGCGCACCACCGACGGCAGCAGGGCCGCCCATTTCGAGCACACCGTCGCCATCACCGACGAGGGCCCCCGCATCCTGACCCTGCCCTGACGTCTCCCGAAGGCCGCGGGACCCGGGACCTGCGGCCTCCGGCAACCCGCGGCGAATTTATCCGGAATCATTATTGGGCCTCGCGCATGAATAATCCGCCCGCAAGAGATTGTGCCTAGTGTGATGATAGGCCACCCTGCTGGCGCAATTTATGAAACACCAATGGAGAAAAACGGCCCGATTCATTGAACTGCCCACTCCGGATTTGCTCTAATCCGCCTACGGATGCGGGAATCATCTCGCAAAGGAAACGGTAAAAGGAGCATTATGCGGGCCATTCGAGCCCTGCTCGTAGGAGTCTCCGTGCTCACCGCCTCGGTGGGTACCACGGCTGCCTCGCAGGCGATGGGGTGGGAGCGCCCCTGGGCGGCGCACAGCAGCCACAGCAGCACGCTGTCCCCGGCCTTCCGCGGCGGTGACGAAGAGGGGCGGCAGAAGGACCACAAGGAGAGGGAGCACTACGAGCACGGCCAGAAAAAGGGCGACGAGTACGAGCTCATCCACAGCTGCCAGGGCAAGTTCGACTACTGCACGAGCGACGCGATCTTCGCCCCGAAGATCATCGGCGACATCGGCGTCACCACCGGGCTGATCGGCCTTACCAGCGGGACCAACGGACAGACCACCTCGACCACGAGCACCACCGCGACCACCAGCACCAGCGCGACCACCAGCACCACCGCAACGACCAGCACCAACACCACCAGCACCACCAGCACCACGTCATCCCTCAACCAGTGGTGTTCCCCCGGCTACTGGTTCAACCAGGGACTGGACAACTGGCCCGCGCCCTACGACCCGGCCACCTCCCAGTGGAGCGACCTGCCCACGCCTCCGTACTCCGACACCCTCGCGCGGACGGCCGCGGGCGTGGCGGCGGGAGCCCCCGCAGACCCGCTGCTGACGTACATCTGGGACCCGCAGAACGCGAACAACTTCGCGCAGTGGTACGTACGGCCGCGGGGCGAGGTCCTCAACGACATCGCCGACGTGCTCAGCGCGGCCGCCGGCCTGTCGTGGACCGACAAGGCCACCGCCACCTGCCCGCTCAGCTGAAATAAGAGAAACGGTCGTCGAAGCGCCGGACAACCGCTTCTGAGGAATGCCCGGCTCTGTCTGGCGTCGTCTGCGTGTTGACGGAAGACCGCGTCAGGCGTGCGGCCCGTGTGGTGAGCACTCTCCTCACCACACGGGCCGCCGAGCAGAAGGAATGCAATGGAACCCCCCAGGAAATCCGCCGCCGTACATCCGGTGGGCGAGGCCGCGAGCGGCACGCACTGTCTGCCCCCTCCACGACCGGGCACCGAGGAGGGCGGTCCCGTCCCTCCCGGGTTCGTCACCGCCCGAGCACGGGTCCGCGGCGGCGAACCGGCCCCGGGAGCGGTCAGCGCGCCGGACCGGCCGTGGTCGCGCCTGTCGGTCGCGTTGCTCACGGCGACCGCCATGGTGCTGGCAGCCGCCCTCCTGGTGCACCTGGCGATGATCTTCCTGACCTTGGCCCCCACCAACGTCCTCAAAACCCGTGACCAGGAAGTGATCAACTCGTACGTGCAGCCCGAGTTCGGGCAGGACTGGAAGCTGTTCGCGCCCAACCCCAAGCAGCGCAACGACGCCATCGGCGTCCGCCTGCGGACCACGGGCGCCCGCGGTGCCCGTCATGTCTCCGAGTGGATCAACCTCACCGACCAGGACGTGGCCGCCATCAAGGGCGCCCTGGCCCCGAGCCATGTGAACCAGAACATGCTCCGTCTCGCCTGGGACAACTCCGAGGCCCTGCACGGGCCGGGCGACAGGCCGACGGGCATCCGGGGGGTGGTGGCCGGCGCGTACCTCAAGCGCGTCGTGCTCCAGCGGGTCGGGCACCGGTGGCGGGGCGAGCCGGTGACGGCCGTCCAGATCGCGGGCCGCTACACGATGGTTCCGCCGCCGTCATGGACCGGCGAGGAGACGCCCGACACCACCACCTACCGGGTACTGCCCTGGTGGCCGGTGACCGATCAGGACTACAAGGGGCTGTGAGTTGAGCACCGTGACATCCAGGGCGAACGCCCCCGCCCGGCCGCGTGGGGGCCGCGTCCGCACGGGAGCCGCCCGTCTCGGACACGTCATCCGTACCACCCGCGCACCCCACCAGGCCGCCGCCTTCCGTATCGGGCTGTCCCTGGTGATCGTCGCCTTCCTGTGCCGGGAATGGCCCAAGCGCCGCGTGCTGTACGGCGACCGCAGCCCGCTGTCGTACGACATGGCGCTGGAACTGGGCCGCCTGGACGGCACCTTCAGCGTGCTGCAGTGGTCCGGCGGCCGGATCTGGTTCGAGATCGTCTACTCCCTGACCATCGCCTCGGCCTTCGCGGTCCTGGTGGGCTGGCGCACGCGGACCATGTCCGTGATCCTCATGGTCGGGGTGCTCTCGCTGGAGAACCGCAACCCTCTGGTGGGCGACGGCGGCGACAACGTCCTGCGCATCATGGTGATCTACCTCGTCTTCACCCGCTGCGCCCAGGTCTGGTCGCTGGACGCGCGACGCGCCCGCACCCCGCTGCGGGAGGGCTCTCCCCGCACCGACCGGACCGGGGTCGCCCTGTGGACGGCAACCGGCCTGTTCCTGCTGCTGGCGTTCGGCTGGGACACGGGATGGCCCCTCGTCCTGTGGACCCTGTGGGCCGCGCAGGGACTGTGGTTCGCCGTCGGCCACTGGTTCCCCGAGAGCGAGGCACGCGCACTGCTGGACGCGGGCGCGTCGATGCTCCACAACACCGCGATGCTGACGATCGCCGCGCAGGTCTGTCTGATCTACGCCACCTCCGGCTGGTACAAGGTGCAGGGCTCACGATGGGAGCAGGGCAGCGCCCTCCACTACGCGCTGAACCTCGAGTACTTCGCCCCCTGGCCCTGGCTCTCCGCGCTCCTCGCCGGCAACGCGGTACTGGTGCTGCTGCTGAGCTACGGGACCGTCATGCTTCAGGTGGCCTTCCCCTTCACCCTCGTCAACCGCAAGGTCAAGAGCGTGCTGATCGCCGTCATGATGCTGGAGCACCTGGGGATCGCGGTGCTCCTCGGCATCCCGTTCTTCTCCCTGGCCATGGTCGCGTGCGACGCCGTCTTCCTGCCCACGGGCTTCCTGACGGCTGTCGGCGCGTGCTGGAAGAACGTCGTCGTCCTCACCAGGCGTACGTCACGAAGCGCGGTCAGAACCTGGGCGTGAGCCGGACGGGGCCGTCGACGGCCGTGGAGTCACGTACGTCGACGGTGCCGGAGGCGAGGCGAGCTCGACGCGTTGCCGCTCGGGTGGTGGCGGCCCGGTTCGCAGCTTCACCACCTGTCGCAAATCAGGCATTCGGCCCTATGCTGTTACGCACCTCTGCCGGGCACGCGGCGCACCCGTGTGCCGTGACCACCGCTCGCACTGCCTGCTGTCAGGCCGATCAGAGGTGCACCATGACAGGCCCACTCCACGGAACCCGCGCACACTCCGACTGGCGTGATCACGCTGCCTGCGTCGGGGAGGACCCCGAACTCTTCTTCCCGCTCTCCGACTCAGCCGCCTTCGCGGGGGAGGAGTCCCTGGCCCGGGCGCTGTGCCGCCGGTGCCCCGTGGTCATCGCCTGCCGTACCTGGGCGATAGACCACGGTGAGGACCACGGCATCTGGGGTGCGACCACGGCCGCCCAGCGCCGTGCCATCCGCCGAGCGGTGCGGGAAACGTCGCCCCCGACTGGGTGAACCGCTTCCCCGGACCGGCCCGGCCGGCCCGGGACGCCGGCCGGGGTGTCCCGGGTCGGGGCTCCGCGTCAGGACGGGGCGAGGACGCAGAACTCGTGGCCCTCCGGGTCGGCCAGGCAGGTCCACGGCACGTCCCCCTGGCCGATGTCGAGGTCGGTGGCGCCGAGGGCCCGCAGCCGGGCCGCCTCCGCCGCCTTGTCGTCACCGGCATACGGCAGCAGGTCGAGATGCACGCGGTCCGGCACGGTCTTCCCGCCGGGCGTGCGGAGGAACTCCAGATACGGGCCGGCATCCCGGGCGGAGCGCAACACCGCGTGGTCGTCACTCACCTCGTGCAGGGTCCAGTCCACTGCCTCACCCCAGAACCGGGCCATGGCCCGCGGATCCACGCAGTCGACCACCACGGCCGCGATCGGCCCGGTGTCCCGGTAGACCTCCCGAGGCTCCAGCACGCAGAACTCGTTGCCCTCCGGGTCGGCGAGGACCGTCCACGGCACGTCGCCCTGGCCCACGTCGGCGGGTGTCGCACCGAGCGCCTCCAGGTGCGCGACCAGCTCCGCCTGATGGGCCGCGGAGGTGGTGGCGAGATCGAGGTGCACACGGTTCTTCGCCGCCGTCTTCGGTTCCGGGACGGGAACGACGTCCACGCCGACGGCGACCGGGTGCGGCCAGACGAGGCCGCCGGCGGGGCCGACGTACGTGGCCACACCGGGGCTGTAAGCACTCCAGCCGAGCGCCTCCGCCCAGAACCGGCCGACCGCGGAGGCGTCGACCGCCTTGACGTTCACGTGAACGGGTCGCAATGCCATGCCGGCGATCCTATGCACCCGCCCGCCCGCACCCGCCCGCCCGCACCCGCCCGCCCGCACCCGCCCGCCCGCACCCACCCGCCCGCCCCCACCCGCCCGCCCCCGCTCCGCGACGGCGTCCGCGGACACCGTCGCCGAACAGAGGCCAACGGGCGGGCAACCGCCGGCCGGGTCAGCGCCGCCGGGACGGACGGGCCCGGCCGGCGCGCCGGTGGATCTCCACGGCCACCGGGGCGGAGGTGAAGACGGAGGAGTACGTACCGACGGCCAGGCCGATGAGGAGCGCCAGCGCGAAATCGGTGAGCGAGGACCCGCCGAGCACGGCCAGGGCGGTGAGGATGAAGGCGGCGCCCAGGCCGGTGTTCACCGTGCGGGGCAGGGTCTGCAGGATCGCCTGGTTCGCGAGGTCCCGCAGTGGTTCCTTCGGGGACCTGCGGACCAGTTCCCTGACCCGGTCGAAGAGGACCACGGAGTCGTTGACCGAGTAGCCGATGACGGTGAGCAGGGCGGCCAGGAAAACCCCGTCGACGGGCTTGCCGAGCCAGGCGAAGACGCCGACCAGGATCACCACGTCGTGGGCCAGGGCCGCGACCGCGGCGGTGCCGAACAGCCAGTGGAAGCGCGCCGCGAGGTAGACGAGCTGCGCGCCGAGGGCCACGGCGAGTGCGATCAGGGCGCCCCGGCGCAGCTCCTGCCCGAGGCTGGGCCCGATCAGTTCGTCGCGGACCTTGTCCGCCCCTCCGGCCAGGTCGCGCACCGTGCCGGTCACCTGGGCCTCCTCGGCGTCGTCCAGCGGATCGGTGCGCACGGTCAGGCCGGTGCCGCCGGAGGAGTGCACGACGGCCCGGGGGAAGCCGGCCCGCGCGAGCGCGGTGCGGGCCCGGTCGGCATCGACGGGGGCGTCGGTGGTGTATTCGATGAGGCGGCCACCGGTGAACTCCACGCCCAGATCGACGCCGCGCACCGCGATGCCCGACGCGGCCAGGACCAGCACGGCCGCTGAGGCGGCCAGCCAGCGGCGGGGGCGGCGCATCAGGTGGGGATCGCGGCGGTTGAGGCGGTCCCGGACGGCGCCTGTGGTCGCGATGCCGGTGAGGCGGGGGCTGCGGCGCACCTGGGGGAGGCCGGCGGCGTATTCGGCGAGCACGCGTGTGATCACCAGGGCGCTGAACATGGAGGCGAGCACGCCGATGCCGAGGGTCACGCCGAAGCCCCGCACGGGCCCGGACGCCAGGAAGAACAGCAGAGCGGCCGCGATCAGAGTGGTGATGTTGGAGTCGGCGATCGCGCTGAGGGCGTTGCGGAACCCGGCCGCCAGCGCCGAGCGGGGGCTGGGACGACGGCGGGCCGCGTACTCCTCACGGGACCGTTCGAAGACCAGCACGTTGGCGTCCACGGCCATGCCGATCGCCAGGACGAATCCGGCCAGGCCGGGCAGCGTCAGGGTGGCGCCGAGCGCGGCCAGGGCGGCGTAGGAGACGAGGCCGTAGCAGGCCAGGGCGACGGCGGCCAGCAGGCCCAGCAGCCGGTAGACCACGATGACGAACAGCGTGGTGAGCGCGGTGCCGACGGCCGCGGCCCAGGCGCTCGCGGTGATGGCCCGCGCGCCCAGGGTCGCGCCGACGGTGCGCTGTTCGACGGTCTCGACCGGCACGGGCAGGGCGCCGCCGTTGATGAGCAGCGAAAGCTCACGGGCCTCCTCCGGGCCGAAGGAGCCCGTGATCCGGGTGGCGCCGTCGCGGATACCGGCGCCGCAGGCGACCGCCGGGTCCACCTGCGGTGAGGAGATGACCTTGTCGTCGAGGACGATGGCCACCCGCCGTGCCGGATCGCCCGCCGGGCGGCAGGCGGCCTCACCGGTCAGCCGGGCCCAGCCCGCGCGGCCGGCGCCCTCGAAGTCCACGGTGACGTGCCATCCGGCGCCGCCCTGCTGGTCGAACAGGGCCGCGGCCTCCTGCACGTGCTCGCCGGTCAGCGCCGCGGCCCCGAGACGCAGCAGCCCGCCGGACTCGTCGGGCAGGACCCGCTCGCCGGACCGCCCGGGCAGGGAGCGGGAGTCGGCGTCGGCGGTGCCGAGCACCCGGTGGAAGGTGAGCTGCGCGGTGCGGCCCAGGACGTCGGCGGCCTTCTTCGGGTCCTGCACGCCGGGCAGTTCGACGATGATCCGGTGGTCGCCGGAACGGACGAGGGTGGGTTCGGCGACGCCGAGCGCGTCGATACGGCCGCGCAGCACCTCCAGGGTGCGGTCGGTGGCCTCGCGGTCGGCTTCGGCGGTGGGGGAGGAGCGGGTCTCCAGCACGATCTGGGTTCCGCCGCGCAGGTCGAGTCCGAGGCGGACCGGCACGGTGACGGCGATGTACACGGACAGGGCGATCACGGCGAGGGCGAGCAGCGCCCTCACGCGCGCAGAACGGTTCAAGGGGGGCCTCCGGCGGGCGCACCACAGCCATGGCCGCGGCCGGCAGAAGGCCGCAGCCCGGTGAGGTGGGGTGGGAAGTGCGAAAGAAGGGGTGTCAGGCGCCGGAGGGCACGGGCGGTGCCCGCCCACGGTCATGGGGCGTGTGCGGATCGGACGAGGGAGTGTGCCCGGCCGGCGCCGGGAGCGGCGCCGACCGGGGTGAGGCGATGTGCGTGCCCGGACCGCAGGTGGCGAGGTGGGCGCGCGGGGGAGGGTGCTCGCTGTGCGGCTCCCCGCGAGTCGCCGCCCGGACGCCGCAGACGGCGTCGCATCCGTCGCCGGCGTGCGGCGCCGTGTCACGCTGCTGGCCGGCTGCCGCCGCCGTCGCGACGACCGCCGGCCCGCCCGCCGTACCGGCAGTCGCCCCGACCGCCGTACCTACCGCCGGCCGGTGCGTCGTACCGGGCGGCGGTCCGGCGGCGCCGAGCATGGCCAGCAGCGCCAGCACCGTCAGCACCACGGCCGCCGGCACCGCGACGGCCGGGGGCCGGGCGGTGCTGGTGCCGGAGACGGTGCGCGCGGCGGGGTACATGCACCGTCCCCCTCTCGTCACGGTGGTGGTGCGGGCCGGGAGGTCAGGGTTCGATCAGGCCGACGCGGATGGCGTAGCGGGTGAGTTCCAGCCGGTCGCGCAGGCCCAGCTTCTGCAGCAGGTTGGCGCGGTGCCGCTGGACCGTCTTGATGCTGATGAACAGCAGGTCGGCGATCTCCTTGGAGGAGTGCCCCTCGGCCACCAGCTTGAGGACCTCTTCCTCCCGGGGGGTGAGGATCTGGTCGGGGGTCTCCTCGCCGTGGCGGGCCCGGTGGAGGTAGTTGCGGATCAGCGCGGTGACCGCGCCGGGGTACAGGAAGGGCTCGTCCCGCATCGCGGCCCGGCACGCGGCGACCAGATCCCGGTCGGCGACGGACTTCAGCACGTACCCGCTCGCACCGGCCTTCAGAGCCTGGAAGAAGTACTGCTCGTTGTCGTGCATGGTGAGCATCAGGATCCGCAGGCCCGGCTTGAGGACGGCCAGTTCGCGGGCGGCCTGCAGTCCGGTCAGGCGGGGCATGGCGATGTCGAGCACGGCCAGGTCGACGTCCAGGGTGCGGGCCAGTTCGATGGCCTCCGCGCCGTCACCGGCCTCGGCGACCACTTCGAGGTCCGGTTCCTGGTCGAGGATGAGCCGCACCCCGCGGCGGACCAGCGCGTGGTCGTCGGCGAGCAGGATGCGGATCGTGGGCGTTCCGGTCATGGGCAGAGCTACTTCCTGGAGACGGGTGCGGCGAGCCGGACCCGGGTACCGGTGCGGGGTGCCGGGCCGATCTCGAGGCTGCCCCCGACGAGCAGGGCCCGCTCCCGCATGCCGCGGATGCCGGCGCCTTCACGGGCGGCCTTGATGCCGGAGCCGTCGTCGGTGACCGTCAGCACCACGCCGTCGTCGGTGGGACACAGGGCGACGGTGACCTCTTCGGCCTCCGCGTGACGGGCGACGTTGGTCAGCGACTCCTGCGCCACGCGGTAGAGAACCAGTTCCGTCTCCGGGGCGAGGGCGGGCAGGTCGGCGTCGAAGCGGCGGGTGACCCGCAGCCCGGTGTGGGTGGCGAAGTCCTCGGTGAGCGAGGTCAGGGCACTGACCAGGCCCAGGTCGTCCAGCACGCCGGGCCGCAGCCGGCGCACCAGGCGGCGGACCTCGTCCAGGCTCTGCCGGGTGATCTCCTGCACCTCGGTCAGCTCCTTGCGCAGCGGCTCGGGGGCGTCGTCCGCGGCGCGCTTGAGGCCCAGCAGGATCGCCGTCATGGTCTGCCCGACCTCGTCGTGCAGCTCCTGGGCGATGCGGCGGCGTTCGGCCTCCTGCGCCAGCAGCGCCCGAGCACTGCTGGTGGCCCTTTCCTGCTCCAGCCGCTCCAGCATGGCGTTGAACGTGCGGATCACCTCGGCGACCTCGCCGCCGCCGGAGGCGGGCAGGCGCTGGCCGGGGCGCAGCAGGTCCACCGTGGTCATCAGCTTGGTGAGCCGGTCCAGCGGGGCCATGCCCAGCCGCAGGAGCACGGCGTTGGCGACCAGCATCACCGCCAGACCGGCGACGAGGATGATCGCCTCGGTGAGCAGAACCGGTACGGAGACGGTCACCGGCGACCACAGCAGCAGGGCCGTGGCCGTGCCCAGCACCACGGCGTTGAGGGCGAAGATCCGCCAGAACAAGGACACCTGCCCCATGCCTTCCCTTCTCACTTCACCTCCACTGTGGCCCGCCACGTTCACGGTGCCGGGTGTTCGAAGTGAGTCCGCTGCCAGCCTGCCCCGTCCCCCGTGCCCCGTCGATGGGACCCGGACCCCATTTTCCGGGACGCGCACCACCCACGCGTCGCCGCATGGATCCCGTGGCCCGGCGCAAATGGGGCCCGCGCCCGATAGGTGTCCGCCGCCGGCCCGGCCAGGGTGGAAGGCACCGGGCAGGCCGACGGTCGGCCCGGCGACACCGCCGGGCCGACCGCCGTCCGGCACCCGCCCGCGCGAATGCCGCGCGTGCGGCGAGTCCTCGAGAAAGGGACCGACCATGTCGCTCGACGTCACCCGGGCCGAACCCCACCTGCACGAGGCGCGACAGCGCCTGGAACACGCCCGCAGCTCCCGGCTGGCGCAGCTGCAGGCCCTCAATGAGACCGGACAGACCCCGGACGACCACCTGCTGTCCGAGCAGAGGAGCGCGATGCAGCGAGCCCTGAAAGAGATCGAGGAAGCCTTCGCCCGCGTCGAGAACGGCACCTACGGAACCTGCCTGGGCTGCGCCCAGCCGATCCCCGCGGAACGGCTGGAGATCCTCCCCTACACCCGCTTCTGCGTCTCCTGCCGTCGCCGCACCACCTGACCACGCCCGCACCGACCCTCCGACGCCCTGCCATCAAAGGGGTGAAGTGGTGAACCACCAGACCATCGGCCAGCGCACGGCACATCCGAGCACGGCACACCTGTCGGCCGAGGACCTCGCCGCCCTGCGCGAGACCCTGCACGAGCAGCTGCTGTTCCGCCAGGAGCAACTGCAGCAGCTCGCCGGAGAGGTCACCTCCCGCACCGAGGTCCGGCTCCAGCGGCAGGACGCCGCGCAGATCGAGGTACACGTCAAGCTCGCCGCCTCCGCCCGCATGGTCCTCGCCGACGTCGAGGCAGCCCTCGCCCGCATGGACGAGGGCACGTACGGCATCTGCCACCTGTGCCGCCGGCCCCTCGACCGGGAACGGCTGATGATCGTGCCGCAGGCCCGCTACTGCGGACGCTGCCAGCAGGTCAGGAAGGCAGCCCCGTGACCGGCATGTCTCATCACCCGGACGCCTCCGCCCCGCACCGGCCCTGGCCGGCGTGCCGGCGCTGCTGCGGCATCGCCCTGGACATGGGCAGCGCCCGCACCCGCGTCTGGATCGCCGGCCGGGGCGTGGTCGTCGACGTACCCACCGTCACTCTCCCCGGCGCCGACGCGGTGCACCCCATCCAGCGCGGCGCCATCGTCGACACCCCCGGGTGCGCCCGCATGCTGCAGCGCCTGCTCGCCGACCGCCTGCCCCGCCTCACCCGCCCCATGGTCATCGTCACCGCTCCCGTCCTGGACGGCGTCGCCTACCGCACCCAGGCCCGCGCCGCGATCGACGTGCTGCGCCCGCGTACGGTGCTGACCGTGCCCAGCGCCCGGGCCATCGCCGTAGCGGCCGGCGCGGACCTGTCCCGTCCGCTGATGGTGGTGGACGTCGGCGCCCACCTCACCGAAGCGGTGCTGCTGGGCGACGGCGACATCACCGACGCGCGCCGCACCGCCCTGGGCACCGGCGACCTGGCCGGACCGACCACACCCGAGCAGATCGCCGATGCGGTGGCGGCGATGCTGACCGCGATGCTCCGTCAGGACCGCACCTCGCTCACCGTCGACGCCCTGCACCGCGGCATCCTGCTGGCCGGTGGCGGCGCCCTGCGTCCCGAGATCACGTATCACCTCACCGGGCGGCTGCACGCGCCGCTGCGTGTGGTGCCGGCCCCGCACACCGCGGCCGTCCGCGGCGCCGCCGAGCTCCTGCAAGCCGCCCACACCCACCCCTCCGCCTCCGGTCCCCTGCCCCCGGCCGCCCGCTCCCGTTAGGTGTGCTGTCCCGTCGGCACCCCGCATCCGCCGCGTCCACCGCCGAAAGGAGGACACGTGCCCGGCCGCACACCCCCACCCTCACTACCGCAGGAACTGCCCCGGGTCACGCTCTGGCGGCTGCGGCGCAACCCGCTGCGCCGCCGCAGCGACCTGGTCCAGGCATGGACCGGCCTCGGCCTGCTCCTGGCCGCCCTGGCAGCCACCCCGGCCGCCATGTTCCTGGCCGGCGACGCCTCCTACCACCACTGCACCCGCACCGCCCGGCACCAGGCAGCCACCCGCCACCACACCACCGCCACCCTCATCGAGGACGCCCGGCGCCACCCCGAACCCACCTCCGCCGAGGCCAGGAAAACCCGCTACCCGTCCAAGGTCCGCTTCACCGGCCCCGACGGACGCACCCACACCGGCACGACCGACGTCCAGCCGGCCCTGCCCAGGGGCAGCACCGTCCGGGTCTGGGTCGGCACCGACGGGAAGATCACCGATCCGCCCATGAGCCCCGGCCAGGTCCGCAGCCGTGCGATGGGCTCGGCCGTCATCGCCGCCCTCGGCGTCCACGCCACCGCGGCCGCCGCCTACGGGGCCGTCGGCCGCGTCGTCCAGCGTCGCAACCTCGCCGCATGGGACACCGCCTGGGCCGAGACAGCACCCCGCTGGACGACATCGCCGTAGGCCCGGAGCAGGGCCGGACGGACGGTGTGTGCGCGTGCCGGTCATGGACGGCGCCGGCCGGTGTGGAGGGCCGGACGGGGGCGCGGGGCCGCGTTCGCGGCGGGCGGGGCGCCGGGCGGCTCGAGCCCGTACCGGCCGAAGGCTTCCGGGGCCGGCCGGTACGGGGGTACTGCCCGGGCGCGGCGCGCTCAGTGCAGCCGGATCAGCGCCGCCCGGAAGGCGATGGCGTGCCGTGCCTCGTCCCGGGCGGTGTCGAGCCAGTAGCGGGCGGCAGCGGTGTCGCCGACGGCGGCGGCCCGCGCGGCGAAGAGCGGGTAGACGGTGGTCGCCTCCGAGCGCTCACCGGCGATGGCGCGGCTCAGGTTCTCCCGCGTGGTGCGCACCAGGCCGGCCAGGACGGCCTCGCCGGCGAAGTGCTCGCGCAGCTCGACCGCGGCTGTCCCTTCCCACAGGCGGGCCAGCGCCGGGTTTCCGGTCTGCTCCGCGTGTTCCGCGAACAGCATGTACTTGGCGTAGGCGAGGGCCTCGCCGTGCATCGCGGTGTCCAGGTTGGCCTTCGTCCGCGCGGCGTGCACCTGCGGCAGCCCGGCGGGCACCGAGACCGGGTCGACCGGGGGCGGCGCCGGGATGGCGCCCTGGCCGGACGTCAGGACGGCGAGCGCCGCACGGAACGCGTCGCGGTGCACGCCCTCGTCCGCGGCGATCTCCGTGAACAGTTCGGCGGCGTTGTCGTCCCCGTCCTCCCGGGCCTGCTCCGCGAACTCGCGGTACATGGTCTCGTGTTCGTACGTCTCCCCGTTGATGGCCTGACGCAGGTTGGCCGCGTTGGAGCCGACCACGCCGGCCAGCGTGGCCGCCTCGCGCAGGTGCTCGTTCAGCTCGGTCCGTGCCGTGGTCCGGAAGAGCCGGGCGACGCTGGTGAGGCCTTCGCGGTCGGCCTGCGTGCCGAAGAGGTCGTAGGAGGCGAAGGCGAACGCCTCGCCCTTCATGGTGGTGTCGAGGTCTTCGATCGTCTGCGCGTGAAGAGCCCGGGCGGCATGGGCCCGCGGGTGGGTGTCGACCGGGCCGGCGAGGGCCAGGGCGGGCGCTGCCTGCGACGCCGCGGTCAGTGCGCACAGACCGACCAGCAGCGTACGGATAGAGCGGAACACGACTTCCTCCTCCGGGGGCTCTCGGATGACACGCCCCTTCCACATCCGAACCGCTGGAGCGTGCCGCCGCCCTGTCTGCTGAGCCTCCCGGGTGACGACGTAGGCGTGATGAGTGAACAGGGCGGGTCACCACGGCGGCGGTGGCCCGGCGGCGGACGGGGCGCCCCCCGGTCTTCGGTGAGTTCTCGCACGACCGCCGCTCCGTCCGCGACGACGGGGCATCCTGGGAATCGGGCAAGTCGGCCGGGAGGTGTCGGGATGCGGTGGTGGGCCGCGGCATGGACGGTCGCCGGGGTGGTCGCCCTGGCCGCCTGCGGCGCGTCGCCCGCCGGCGGATCGGCCGGAGGCGCGTCGCAGAACCGCTCGACGGAGCCGCCGGGCAATGTGCCTACGAGCAGCGCGCCGCCGGGCAGTTCCGCTCCAGCGGCCTCGCCGCCGCCCACGGCCTCGGCCCCGCCCTCGACCGGGGCCGCGAGCCCGACGGGACCCGGCCCGTCCGCGCCCGCCGCCTCTTCCTCGGCTTCGGCCGCCGGCTGTGTCGCGGGACGGACGGAGATCACCGTGGCGTCGGCCGGTCCGCTCCGGCGGCGGGTGTGCGTGCGGCCGGGGACGGTGGTGTCGCTGGTGCTCCGGCCCCGCACGGACGACAAGCGGTGGACGGCCGTGCGGAGTTCCGCGCCGGTCTTCGTCCTGGTGTCCGGATGGCGAGTGGATGCCGACGGCACCGCGCACGCCTCGCTGACGTGCGCGGGCACCCGGGGCGGCAGCGCCGAGATCACCGCGCTGGCGAAGGCCCCGGACGTGGCGGGCGCGGCGCGCGGCGCCTTCGTCCTCGACATGACGGTGACCCCGTACGCGCGGGAGGGGTGATCCCGGGAGCACCCGGGATCACCCCTCCCGCCGTCACGCGGCGCGTGTCAGTCGCAGTCGCGCACCTTGATGCTGCGGATGCCGCGGCCGTGCGTGGCCGCGTACAGGGTGCCGCCGTCGGGGCTCAGCTTCAGCTGGAGCACGGCGACCGCGGGGAGGCTGCCGACGCGCTGCCACTCGGTGTGGCCCGGGGCACGGTAGACGACGCCCAGGTCGGTGGCGACGGCGAGGCCGCCGTTCGGCGTGACGAGCGCCGAGTCGGTCGGCACGTCGGGCAGGTTCGCCGAGATGTCCTTCCAGGTGGTGCCGCCGTCGGTGGACTCGAAGACGTGGCCGACGCCCGCGCCGGGTCCCTCGGTCCAGTGCCGGGAGAAGCCGTTGACGGCGAGGAAGACGTGGTCGGCGTTCTTCGGGTCGATGGCGAAGCCGCTGAGGTAGCGGTTGGGCACGGTCCCGTCCACGGGCAGGGCGATGTCGTGCCAGCCGGTGCCGTCCGCGTTGCCGACGGAGATGCCGCGGGCGAAGCCCTGGTTGTTGCAGGGGCCGCACCAGGCCGCGTAGACCTTGCCGCCCGAGGCCGCGACGGCGGTCGCGGTGCGGCCGGCGCCGAGGTCGTACACGCTCTTCCATTCGTCGCCGCTGCGGATGGCGTAGCCGTGGGTCTGCACCCAGACGTGGCGGCCGCCGGCGATCCAGGTCGAGCTGCTCTTCAGGTCGGCCGTGAGCGGGGCGATGAAGCGGGCCTCGCCGGTGGCGTTGTCGGCCGGAGCGACGCCGTACGAGGTGGCCTTGGCCGGGTCGGTGATCCAACTGCCGTCGTTGACGGCGCAGTTCTGGGTCACCTGGACGGAGAGGTAGACGTACTCCTCGGCGATGTTGCAGCCGTCGGCCGGGTCGGTGAGGGTGTCGCCGCCGTCACCGCCGAAGTTCGAGCCCATGACCTTGTCGTTGCTGCGCAGGATGGACTGGCCGTTGTCCTGCAGGCCGCCGGTGACGGAGACGCCGCCGTGGTCGAGGTCCTTGCCGATGCCGACCGAGTAGTACTGGAGGGTGTCGATGCTGCCGTCGTTGAGGGAGGTCCAGTCGGTGGCGTTGCCGGAGGCGTCCTGGGAGCCGTGGACCGGGCGCTTGTAGACGCCGCCGTCGTTGCCGACGTACACGAAGCTCTTGCCGTGGTAGCGGCCGATCGCGACGCCGTGCTGGTCGGAGTGGGTGGTCTGGTTGCAGTCGCCGCTCTGCTTCGCCGGGTCGATGGACCAGCAGGAGAAGGTGAAGTTCCAGTACGGGCCCACGGTCGACCAGTTGCTGCCGCCGTCCTTGGTCTCGTAGACCTCCTCGAGCCCGGCGTACACGTGCTGCGGGTCGCTCGGGTCGACGGTGAGGAACTGGTTGTACCAGGCCTGTACGCCCGGCATGTAACCGGCGCTGGTCAGCGCGGAGCCGGAGGCCGCCAGCCCCTGGTAGTCGGCGATCTTCGTCCAGGGCCCGGTGGGAGAGCCGGACTTGGAGACGAAGATGCCCTCGAGGCCGCTGTCGGGGTTGGTGTTCAGCTGCTCCGGCGACTGGTCGATGGCGTAGTAGCGCGAGCCGTCGGCGGAACGGGCGAAGGTGACGTTGCCCACCTGGTCCGGGTCGGCGGGCAGGTCGCCCAGGCCGCCGGTGATCCGCGTCCAGGCGCCGCCGGCGCCCTTGGTGTAGAAGCCGTTGTAGTCGTCACCGCTGCGCCAGCCGACCGCCAGGACCACCTTGGACGGGTCTTTCGGGTCGATCGCGATGTCGTTCGTGATGTTCTTGTACGGGGCTTGCGGGTCGTCGTCCTTCGAACCACCCGGCAGATAATCGGGGTTGGGCGCGTACTCCAGCTTCCAGGCGCCCTTCAGCGTCTTCGTGGAGTGGCTCCACACGCCCTCGCTGGTCGCCGCCCACACCTTGCCGCCGCCGAAGCGCAACTGGTGGACGGTGGTGGACTCCAGTTCGTCGCCGCCGACCCGGCCGCGGGAGGAGAAGGTGCCGTGATGCGGGTGGGACAGGACGTAGACGCCGCTGCCGAGGTAGGCGTCGGCGTTGGTGGTCGCCTCGCCGGTGCCCAGCCACAGCCGCCCGGCGCCGTCCAGCGCGAGCGCGCCCGTGGACTGCGAAGGCAGCTTGTCGCTGATGGGCTTCCAGTGCCCGCCGCCCCGCTTGGACCGCCATACGCCGCCGCCCGCGCTGCCGGCGTAGACGTAGCCGTCGTCGTCGGCGGCCATGGCGGCCATGCGGCCGGTGACGTTGCCCGAACCGCCGCTGGAGTTGGAGTCGATGTCCCGGTAGCGGGGATCGTCGGAGTCGTACGGCAGGTCGGTGACGCCGTGCCAACTGCCGCCCGTGCGGGGCAGCTTCATGAGGCCGGCCCAGGCCGCGCCGTACGCGCCGGGGGCGACGATGCCGGGCGAGGTGCGGGCCTCGGCGTACTGCTGCGCGCCCTCGGCTATCTCGTCCGCCTCATTGCCGTCGTCCTCGCCCTTCAGGCTGGGGCTCATGGCGCCCACGGACTGCTCGCGTTCGGCGGCCAGTTGCGCGAGGGTGCGCGCCCCGAAGGGCTTGTGGCCCTTTCCGGAGTTCGCGCCCGCGGGTGTCGCGACGAGTGCGGCGGATGCGGTGATGGCGCAGATCGTGAACCATCGTCTCTTGCGGGTTGGTGCTGGCACCAGATCCTCCCAGAACGGGTGGTCGTACAGCTGTTGCAGAGAACCCGACCACCGGCGACGGGAGCCGTCCGGCACTTGGACAAGTCTTTGATCGATACCTGTCACCAACGCCCGCACATCGAGCCGGCCGACAGGGGCCCGGATGCGTGAACACCCCGCCCGGCACCGACGTATACGACGAGGTGACCGCGGTGACCGCCGTGACCGTCAGCGCGACCCGGGGTTACGGGCAGCGGCCGGAGAGGGGATGATGGGCGACCGTGCCGGGTGATCACAGGGCAGGGGGCGACGGCCGCGACGCGGGCGCGCGTCCGGGCTGGGGCGGGTCCTGTGCCCGGGCCGGGCTGTTCGCCCTCGTCGGCAGCGTGCTGGCCGCGCTCGGCCATCACACGGTCGCCGAAGAAGCCGCTCCCTGGCGGCTGGTTGTTCCCTGGCGTCTGGTGGCCACGTTCGCGCTCGTCCAGTTCGTCCTCCTGTGGCCGTTCGCCCGCCGTCGGCCGTCCCTGCCCGCCGTGATCGCGTGCACGCTCGCCGCCCAGGCCGTACTGCACCGGGAGTTGACCCGGGCCGACGGCACGCGCCACCCGAACGGCCATCGCGCGGCGAACACCATGGACGGCCATGTCGCGATGGTCCACGGGGACGGACCCCTCGCGATGGTCCACGGGGACGGTCATGCCTGGCATCACGCGTCGGCGGTCATGACGACCGCCCACATGGCCGCCGCGCTGGTGGTCGCCGTGCTGATGCAGCGCGCGGACGCGGCGGTGGCGGCGGGACTGGCCACGGCCCGCGCGGTGCGCCGTGTCGCTGCCGCCGTCGTGGCCCGGATGGTGCCGGCCCCGGACACCGCCACCGTCCCCGCCCCGCTCGCCGTACGGCCGGCCGGCTGCTTCGCGCCTCCGAGGGCGCCGGGGACACGAACCCTGGAACACGCGCTGGTGCGCAGGGGACCACCGGGACGCGACCGCGTCCCGAACCGTCCCTTCACCCGGGCCAGGGCTTCGGCCTGCCCGGCTTCACCAGCGAGGAATCCTCATGCCCATGCCCATGCCCATGCCCATGCACCGCCCTGCCCGTACGCTCCGCCGTCTCGCGCTCGTCGGCGCCGCCGCGCTCACGGCGACCCTCTCCCTGGCCGGACCGGCCTTCGCCCATGCGGAGGTCGAGGCCGACAAGGCACAGGCCCTGGCCGAGAACGTCACCCTCACCTTCGTCTCCGAGGCCGAGTCCGACGACGCGGGCTTCCGCACCGTGCGCGTCGTCCTGCCCGAGGGCATCGCACCCGCCGACGTCACGCTCGACGAGGCGCCGAAGGGCTGGAAGCTCACGGTGACCGACGACGGCTACAGCGTCGGCGGGACCGCCCTGAAGCCCGGCGTCGACGCCGAGTACAAGATCAGGGTGAAGCAGTTGCCGGAGGCCGAGCAGCTGGTGTTCAAGACCATCGAGACCTACAGCGACGGCGAGATCTCCCGCTGGATCGAGCTGCCCGGCGGCGGAGCGGAGCCCGAACAGCCCGCGCCGGTGCTGAAGTTGAAGGCCGCCGCCGCGGGAGCCACGCCCATCGGCCACAGCCCGACCGCGACCCCCAGCCCGACCGCGCCGGCCACCGAATCACCCGCGGCCCTCTCGCCCGCGACCGCCTACGCCACGGCCGCGTCCGACGCGGCCACGTCCGACGGGGACGAGGGCGGCTCGACAGGGGTGATCGTCGGCGGAGTGGCCGCCGCGGTCGTCGTCCTCGGCGGCGGCGCGTGGTGGCTGGCCAGGCGCCGCCGTGCCTCGGCCGGGAACTGACGGACGGAGCGGGAGTCCACGGGGCGTGCGAATGCCGCCCCGTGGCTCGGCGGAACGGGTGAACCGGTGACCGCGAGCCGGAGGGCGACGACGGCCGGTCCGCTACGACGTCCGGAACGCCTCCAGCGTCTCCGGCTCCTTCGCGCTGACGATCCAGCGCGAGCCGACGAGGTACTCGCCCCCGCGGTCGGCGGCGGAGTCCAGCCAGGTCTGCTTGTACCTCTCCTCCGGGAAGGCGGTGATGAGGTAGTCGACCTCCGGCGTGCGGCACAGGCCCTGGCGCAGTTCGTCCGCCTCGACGCGGATCTCCGGCTCGCAGCCGGTCAGCTCGGCGATCACCTCGACTCCGGCCGGCGCGACGACCCCGGCCGCCGGCGCGGCGGAGATCCTCGGCGGACCGGCTTCCCCGGCCGCCTGGTGCCCCGACCAGTACCACAACCCCGACAACGTGGCCGCCTACGCCCCGCTCGCCCGTGAACTCCGGCGCCGTCTTCGACGACACCTACGCCCGGGAACGACGACACCTACGCCCGGGAACGACGACACCTACGCCCGGGAACACGGCCTCCTGGGCCACCTGTGGAGCGGCCCGATGAAGTCCCTGTGGAGCAAGACCCGCTCCTTCCCGCCCGCCGTACGGCTCCTGATGGTCCATCAGTTCGCCATCAGCCTTGCTCATGCCCTACCTGGCCGCCCACCTCTCCGGGAGCCTCGGACTCGCCGCCTGAACCGGACGCCTCACCCTCCGGCAGCCCGATCCCGTAGCCGCCTGAGCAGGCCGGGGGCGCGGTCCCCGCCCCGGTGGGCTACCCCGATCGGCCCAACGAGCGGTCGTCGGGCGGGCGGGCCGCCGGTGCGTGGAACATCCTGGCCCGAGGGGGGCCGACGTGAGGAGTACCGGCCCATGAAGTCCGCGTCCCACATACCCCGCCCTCGTCGCGGTGCCCTGCTGGGCCCGCTGGCCCTGCTGCTGACGGTGGTCGTTCCGGCGGCGCCCGCCCGGGCGGGCGGATACGCGCCCGACCCGGTCGTCGCCGAACTGACCCGGGCGGCGTCCGCGCTGTCCCCCGGCGAACCGACGGACGACCTGGCGGATCTGCGGGCGCTGGGCCGGGCCGTGGACGGGGCGGTGATCGTGGGGGTGGGGGAGGCCACGCACGGCTCGCACCAGTTCTTCACCCTCCAGCAGCGGGTCTTTCGGTACCTGGCCGCGGAGAAGGGGTTCACCTCCTTTGCCAGGGAGGCGGGCTGGGACGCCGGCCTGCGCATCAACGACTGGGTGCTGACCGGCAGGGGCGACATCCGCCGGATCATGCGTGAGGCCTTCCGGAGCGAGGACCGGCTGTGGAACAACCAGGAGTACCTGGACCTCTTCGAGTGGATGCGCGCCCACAACGCGCGCAGCAGCCGCAAGCTCCAGTTCGTGGGCGACGACATCGCTCCCATCGAACCCGTGCTGTACGACAGGGTGCTGCGGTACGTCGGTCGCCGGTTCCCGGGACTGCACGCACGCTTCACCGACCTCTACCGGGACCACCCCACCGGCGAAGTGACCGCCGCCACCCGCGAGTTCACTAACCGGCCGCAGGACCGGCGGCTGGACCTGGCCCGGCGTACCCGGCAGGCGTACGAACTGCTCCGCTCGCAGCCGCCGGGCAAGGACCGCGAGGAATTCGACTGGACCGTCCAGGACGCCCGGGTCATCGCGCAGAGCACCCGTTTCTACGCCTTCGACAGCAGGACCCAAAGGGCCCGGCAGGATCTGTACCGCGACGAGCAGATGGCCGCCAACCTCGCCTGGTGGTACGAGCACACGGGCAGCAGGACCGTGCTCGCCGCGCACGACGGCCACGTGGCTCTGGTCAGCAACAGCCCCGCCTATCCCCGGCCGCAGGGCGCCTTCCTGCGCGACCGGTTCGGCGCCGGGTACCTCAGCGTCCGCACCAGCTTCGGCGAGGGATCCTTCGTCGCGTACGACCTCCTCAGCCCCCTCCAGCCCCGGCCTCCGCGCACGTTCACCGTCGGGCCGCCCGTCCGGGGCACCAACGAGTACACCCTGGATCTCGTGCCCCAACCGGACTACCTGCTGGACCTGCGCACCGTCCGGCAACCCGCCCGGCAGTGGCTGATCGAGGCGCGCCCGACCAGGGAGATCGGCACCGAGTGGCCCGAACCTCCGGCCATCACCTCGCTGCTCAGGAGCTCGGACCTGCTGATCCACTTCCACCACGTGGACGCCGCGCGGCTCCTGCCCCAGTAGGGTGCGCGGGTGCTGATTCCCGCCTGACCCCCGCCGGCGGAACGCGCGGATTCATCAACTCGGTCCCGCGGTGCCAGCGGTATCGCGGGTACCAGCGGTATCGCGGTCGTCCCGGGAGCCGGCTTCCGGGACGACCGGCGTCGTCAGCGCGTCGAGGCGGCGGCGGACATGGTGGGCCGCGGTGTCGCGTCGCTGGGCGTCGTAGAGGTCGAGAGCCTGCTGCCAGGCCTCACGGGCGAGCGCGGGCCGGCTCATGGCCAGGTGGGTCTCGGCCATGTTGGCGAGGGTGTCGGCCTCGCTCGCTGAGTCCGCGTGTTCACGGAACAGGGCCAGGGCCTGCTGGTAGTAGTCCAGGGCCTGAGTGTGCCGGCCGGTGTGGTGAGCGATGTAGCCGAGGCTGTCGAGGGTCGATGCCGCGTCGGCGGGGCGCGCGTGCCTGCGGTACAGGCGCAGCGCCTGCTCGCAGTAGGTGCGCGCCTGCGGATGGCGGCCGAGCTTGGCATGCATCCAGCCGACCGCGTTGAGCTGGTTGGCCTGCCAGATGAGGTTGTCCAGCCGCTGGTACAGGGACAGGGCGCGCAGGGCGTGTTCGAGGGCGCGCTCGTCGTCGCCGTACTGCTCCCAGACCCGGCCGAGGGTGCGGCAGATGTGTGCCTGGCCGGCGGTGTCGTCCACGCGTTCGGCGAGCGTGAGGGCGAGACCGAGATGCTCCAGGGCCTCGCGGTGCTCGCCGGCGAGGGCGCGGGCGTGGCCGAAACGCCAGTGCGCCAGAGCCCTGGGGACAGGGGCGTCGCCGTGCTGTTCCGCCGCCGTGAGGGCGGTGCGCCAGACAGTGCGGTATTCCGGCAGGTGGTAGCCGCCCTGGTGGTAGGAGATGAGCGTCCAGGCCAGTTGCCAGACCTGGGGGTGACGGCCGGTGGCCAGGGCGAGGGACTGCACGGCGAGCAGGCATTCGTGTTCGGCGTCGAACCACTGGAGCGCGGCCGCCGCGTCCGCCGGACGCACCGGAGCGCACCCGGGCGCCGGCGGTTCCAGCCGGGGCTCGAAGGGGGTGTGGGGGCCGTCGAGGAGCCGGTTGGCCGCGAACGCGGTGTGCAGATGGAAGTCGATGAGCCGGGACAGGGCCGTCTCGATGTCCCGGTCGGGCCGGCCGCGGGCGAGTTCGGCGGCGTAGAGGCGGACCAGGTCGTGCATGCGGTAGCGGCCCGGGGTGCCCTGCCGTACCAGGTGCGCGGCCACCAGCTCGGCCAGGAGTGCCCGGGCGCGGGCCGGTGCGAGGGCCGCGAGGCTTGCCGCCGCCGGCAGGCTGATGTCCGGGCCCGGGGCCAGGCCCAGAAGAACGAACAGCTTCCCGGCCGACGGGGTGAGCGCACGGTGCGAGGCGGCGAAGACCGCCCGGAGGTTCGCGGTGAGGTCGCCGATGTCCAGCGCGTCGAGGCGCTCGGCGGCCCGGCTCAGTTCCCCGGCCAGCACGGCGAGTGTCGACTCGGGGTGGGCCGCGGCGCGGGCGGCCACGATCCCCAGGGCCAGCGGCAGCCCCGCGCATCGTCACCACCGTGCTGGGCGCGCTGACCCTCACCGCGGCATCCGCCGGTCTGTGGGCGGCGCCGGCCAACGCGAGCGACGTCTACCAGGGGAGCGACTGGGCGAGCCACGCCTACGACGGGACGTGGTTCGACTACTGCGACGGCGAGGACGACGGCCACTCCGTGTGGGGCGGCTACTACACCACCACCTCCAGCGCCTACCAGGTCTCCAGCCCGGTCAACGGATACTGCGACACCGAGTTCGTGAGCGGTGTGCTGACCAACCTGAGGATGGTCGAGGACAACCCCTCCAGCAGCACCAACTACTACGGCGCCTGGCACGGCTACCCGGTCGCGGGCAACTGACCGCAACTGCCGCGCCCTTCGTGAGTGAACCCCGGCGGCTGGCCTCTCCGGGCCCGCCGCCGGGGCACACTGCGCACCGGCTGCCTGCCGGCTCGCGGGTTCCGGAGCTCTGCCTGCCGGTGACCGGCACGTGTCCGGCGGGCATGAGGGTCTTCCCGGTTCACGGCACCGGCCGCAGATAGCTCAGGGCGAGATGGGTGAGCTCGTCCAGGAAGCGTTCCCTCGGGATGGGCGGCCTGTCCAGCAGATAGCGCACGGTGAGGTGCTCGACCATGCGCACCAGCATCCAGACCGCGGTCTCCAGAGAGGCATCCGATCGCAGCCCCGGACGCTGTGTGGTCAGGTAGGCCAGGACCAGTTCGCCGATCCGCTGCTCGAAGAGCCGCAGGGCGCGGCCGTCGTCGAGCCGGGGACCGTGCTCGACGACCGCGCGCAGAAACGGCGGTGCCACGTCGAGCCCGTCGAGCAGCACGGCGAGCGTGCCGTGCACGATCACCGGCGCGGGCTGCTCGAACTGCTCCGTCATCCGTGCGGTGACACGCGAGACGAGTTCGTCGCCGTAGTGCTCCAGCACGGACAGGACGATCGCGTCCTTGTGCGGGAAGTACTGGTACAGCGAGCCGGGACTGATGCGCGCCGTCGCCGCGATCCGGCTCGTGGAGGCGCCTTCGTAGCCGTACTCGGAAAGTATCTGTTCGCCGGCGTCGAGGATCCGCCTCACCATCACCCGCGACCGTTCCTGCCGTGGTGTTCTGCGCGGGGAAACGCGAGTGCCCGGATCACGTGGCGCGTGCCGGCGGGGCGATGACATGCGGATCAGGACGCGAATTGAACGCGAGCACGGTGGTCGGTCAGCATCGACTCATGGTCGCACACGAGTCATCGCGGGTCGACACCTCTGCCGGGGCGAGCGACACGGCACCCCCTTCGTCCCGGTCCCGGTTCCCCCGGCGCTTCCGGGAGACCGAAGCCCTCAACCGCCGTCAGGGACGGCCGCTGCGCCTGCTGCTGCTCCATCAGGGCGGGGTCGACGAGGAACTCCTGGCCACCATAGGCAAGCGGCTCATGACGCGCGACGAGGTCGGAGCCGCCCTGGCGAACGCGCTGCGCAGCGACACCACGGATCCGGACAAGGTCACGATGAAGCAGTTCCGTCGCGCGCTCGCCGACGGCATCGCCGCGGTGCCCGATCCTCCGCAACCGCTGAAGGACTTCTTCGCCGCCGTCGAACCGGTACCGGACTGGGTGGACTTCGACCTGGTCAACGAGGGCGGACGGGTGGCCAGGAGGTTCGGCCGCAGTGCCGCCGACGTCATGATGCAACTGGCGCTGATCGGTTCCTACCGCTTCGACGGGCCACCGCGTGTGCTGGTCGAGACCGGAGGCCTGACCGGCGGGTCCGCCCTCCAGCGGATCGCCGAGACCCAGCAGTGGGCGACGGCGGTCAGCGGCCACGACGCCATGCGCCGCGACGGGGCGGGATTTCGGCTCACGGTGCACGTCCGCCTCATGCACGCCCTGGTCAACCACCAGATCGAGCACAGCGGCCGCTGGGACGCCGAGCGCTGGGGACTCCCGGTCAACCAGGCCGACCTCGCCGCCACCCTCGGCCTCTTCAACGCGGTCCAGCTGCTGGGAGTCCGCCTGCTCGGCGTGCGCGTCACCCGCGCCGAGTCACGGGCGTTCATGCACCTGTGGAAGTACGTCGGCCACTTGATGGGGGTGGACCAGGACTGGCTCCACGACCGAGAGCTCCGGCAACACCGGTTCAACTACCATCTGCTCCTCACCCAGAGCTACGGCGGTTCGGCCGGTCCGCCCCTGGCCAACGCGCTCGTCGAAGCGCAGGGCGAGCTGCGGTTCACGCGATTCGCCCGGCTGCGGCGGGCCTACGCCCGCGCACGACTGCTGAGCATGCTGCGCTACTTCCTCGGCCGCCGGGGCATGCGCGATCTGCGGTTGCCGCCGGCCCTGCCCTGGGCCGTGCCGCCGATCATCGTGGCCAACCTCTTCCGCCACCAGTTCCTCGGCCGCACCGAGGCCGGCCGCCGGTACCTCCTGCGCAGCGGTGACCGCTTCATCCGGCGGAACCTGCGCCGCTACTTCCGTGACCAAGTCCCCGATGTCGCACCGATCGACATCAGGCACTGAGCACCGTCACCAGCCGACGTCCGCCCGGGAGGATGGGGCGATTCCCGCGCGTCACACGTCGCCTCACCGCACCAGGTCGCTAGCGTTCTGACGACAAATCGGTCAAGTCAGTCGAATCGGCGCCGACGCGGAGAGACGAGATACTCAGGGGATTCAAGAACTTTTTGATGCGGGGCGACATCGTCGTCGTGGCGGTCGGACTGATCGTCGCGCTGGCGTTCAACACCCTCATCATGTCTTTCACGGACAATGTGATCAACCCGATCATCGCGCGGGCGCAAGGAGGCCGGACCTTCGGGCTCGGGTGGCAGCTCGGGCGGCCCGGGAACAAGGCGACCTTCCTCGACATCGGCTCGTTCATCTCGGCGGTCATCTACTTCGTCATCTTCATGGCCGTCGTCTACTTCCTGATCGTCGTGCCGTACAAGAGGATCCAGGCCCGGCGCGGGGTGGCCGCCTTCAAGGAGGCCGGCCCGGTGAAGACGTGCCCCGCCTGCCTCTCCGAGGACCTTCCCGCCGCGGCCGGCAAGTGCCGCTACTGCGGGACCGACCAGCCCGCGGCGGGCACGGCGCAGCACCAGTAGGCGCGCCGGCGGTGGCGGCGCGTCGAGCTACGGACGGAGCGGCTCGACCGGCTGCCCGCGGTATGCCGGTCGGCGCTGGTCGACCGGCAGGTCACAGGGATTCGGCGAGGCGGAACCCCATCGCGTAGAAGGCCCGGTGGTGCCTGCCGTGGCGGCGGCGGCAGCGGGCCAGGTCGGTGTAGCGGGTGAAACTGCCGCCCCGGGCCACGCGGTAGGAGGCACGGCCCGCGGCCAGGTCGTCGTCGACGGCCGGGCCGCCCGGATAGGGGCGGTAGTCGTCCGCGACGTACTCCTCCACGTTCCCGGCCATGTCGTCCGCGCCGAACGGACTGCGGGCCGTCGGATAGATGCCCACCGGCGTGGTGCTCAGCGGGCCTGTCTCCACGGTGTTCGCCAGGCCGTCCCCGGCCTCCTCGCCCCACGGATAGGCCCTGCCGTCCCCGCCCGAGGCGGCGTACTCCCACTCCGCCTCCGTGGGCAGCCGGAACGCCCGCCCGGTGCGGTGGGCCAGCCAGGCCGCGTACGCGTCGGCGTCCTCGGGGGCGACGCTCCACACCGGGTGGTTGGCCAGGTGCGGCGGGTACACCCCGAACTGCCACGACGAGGGCAGCGGTGTCCCGGGACGCTCGGTCAGAAAGGTCCGGTACTCCTGATTGGTCACCGGGTACCGGGCGATCCGGAAGGACGGGATCCACGTCTCGTACTCGGGGGTCTCCTTGACGATCCAGTCGCGGACGACCCCGACATGGCTCCAGGCCCTGACCACGGCGTCAACCCGGTCGGGGTGCAGGCCCAGTCGGACGCGGGCGGCCGGAACGTCCAGCATGACCGGCCGGTCCACCTCGATGCGGGGGTCGCCGAGCAGCGCGAGGAGCATTCCGCAGGCCAGCCGGGTCAGGAAGTCGGCTCCCGGATCCTCGGCCAGCCGGGCCAGCTCCTGCGGACCGGTGCCCGCGAGCCGGCGGCACCGGGCGCCGAGCCGCTGGGGATCGACCCGGTCGACGAACGAGGCGGGCAGCCCCATCGCCGTCCGGTCGTCGAGCAGGTTGGGGTTGACGGCGGCCGCGCCGGCCGCGAGGTCAGCCACGAGCGCCGCCCGGAGCCGCGGGGACCGGGTAGACGTCGCCGTCGTAGGAGGAGGCGAGGAAGCGGTCCCCGGCCGCGTCGTAGTACAGGCTGGAGATGCCGGCCGTGGTCGGCCGGCTGACGTGCGGCCAGTCGCCGGTGCGCACGTCGTGGACCGCCACCACACCCGAGTACGAGCCGGTCGCGACGAGTCGCCCGTCGCGGGACGCCGCGACGCACTTGATGGAGTGGTCGTGCGGGGTGGAGACGGAGTGCGCGCTCTCCCCCTCCCAGACGCGAAGCCGGAGATCCCGGCTGACGCTGACGAACCGTCCGCCGGTGAGCGCGGCGCAGCCGTTCGCGATCTTTCCGTGGGCGTCGGGGAGCCGGCCGGTCTCCTGGAAGGTCTTGACGGAGAACCAGCTCGCGGAGCCGTCCGCGCAGACGGCGAACAGCGTGTCCCCGGAGACGGCCACTCCCTTGACCGCGTTGGAGTGCAGCGGCAGCGTGGCCACGTGCGCGGTCGTGCCGTCCTGCCGCAGGGCGAACACCAGGCCCTCACCGGTGTAAGCGCCGACGACCACGTGCGGTACGCCCTCGCGGACGAATCCCGTCGCGCAGTTCAGCGGAGAGCGGTGCTGGTGGAGGACCTCGCCGGTGCCGGCGTCGAAGACCCGGCCGAGCTGACCGCCGGTCAGGATCCTGCCGCCGGCCTCGACGAGGAAGTTGCAGAGGCTGCCCGGCTCGGACAGCGGTCGTCCGTCCGCGCGGACCACCCCCGCGTCCCCGACGGTGCAGACCTTGCCGTCGACCGTGGTGACGGCGTTGACGCACCGGGTCGGCTCGACGCCGGTCAGGTCCCATTCGCCGGTGTCGAGGCGGTACGTGGCGTACGCGGACCCGAACGTGGCGAACGCCAGCGTCGTGTCGTCCACGAACGCGCAGGAGCGCGCCCAGATCTCCGCGGGGAACTCGGCCACGTGCCGGCGGACGAGGCCGTCGGAGGTGTCCCAGACGCGCACCGTCCGGTCGTAGCTGAGGCTGACCAGGCGCCCGGTCGCGGCGTGGTGGACGAGCCGCTTGATGCCCGCGTCGTGGGCGGGGTGGCGTGCGGTGCTCCCGTCCTCGATCCTGATGATCGCGCCGTCGTCGTTGCCCGCGTAGACCACGCCGCTTGCCGTGATGGCGATCGTGTCGGTCTCCACGCCGTCGAGGTCGATGTCGGCGACCATCCGGCCGGACCCGAGGGACCAGCGCTTGATCGTGCCGTCGTCGCTGGAGGACAGCAGCTCGTCGGTGTCCGCCAGCCATTCCACGGAGATCACATCGGCCGTGTGCCCCTCGAACGTCGCCACCAGCCGCCCCGACACCTCGAAGACCCGGACGCGGTGGTCGCGCGACGCGGTGGCGACCAACTGCCCGGAGGGGTGGAACGCGGCCATCTCCACGTCGTCCTCGTGCTCGCCGTAGACCGCCTTCAGCCGCAGGTCGGGGACCGACCACAGGCGGGCGGTGTAGTCGCTGGACGCGCTGAGCAGGCTGCCGCCGTCCGGGCTGAACGCGACCTGGTTGGCGAGATGGTCGTGGAAGGAGCGGGCGAGGGGTTCGCGGCGGCGGGCGTCCCACAGGACGACCTGGTTGTCGTACCCGGCCGTGGCGACGTAGGCACCACCGAAGGCCGCGACGCCGCTGATCGGACCGTTGTGCCGTATCACGCTGACTTCTCCTCCAGACGAAGGGAATGCGAGGTCTGCACGACCTTGGCCATGAGGTAGGCGGTGTTGTGCGGGTTGGCGAAGACGCCGGTGCGGACGGTGCGCCGGACGGCGACCCCGTAGCCGGTCAACTGGGACCGCTTGTCGGGGTTGTTGGTGAGCAGATCGACTTCCGAGTGCCCGAGCGCGCGCAGCATCTGCGCCGCCACGGCGTAGTCCCGCAGGTCCTCACCGAGACCGAGCGCGCGGTTGGCCTCGAAGGTGTCCATGCCGCGCTCCTGGAGGAGATAGGCGTCCAGCTTGTTGTAGAGCCCGATGCCGCGGCCTTCCTGCCGCAGATACACCAGGACACCGCCGACCTCGCCGATGTGCCGCAGCGCCTCCCGCAGCTGAGGACCGCAGTCGCACCGGGCGGAGCCGAACACGTCGCCGGTCAGGCACTCGGAGTGCAGCCGGACGAGCGGGACGGGGTTGTCCGGCCCCAGCCGTACGGCGATGTGCTCGTGCGGGTCGACCAGTCCGCTGAACGTCACGGCCTGCGCGGGCACCGGCTCACCGGATCCGACGTCGATGGGGATGCGCACGGTGGTCCGCACGGAGGCCGGGGGAAGCGTCGCCGGACCGCCGTTCGTGGCGGCGGACGGCACGGTGGGACCGGGCGGGACGGACGCGGCGGCCGGGACGTCGCGGGCGGCGTGGTCACGCAGCTGGTTCATCGGTCACTTCCTTCTCTGCCGGCTCGATGGGTGGGACGACCGTCGTCCAGGCGCTGCGTGCCGTGTGCACGTACCACAGTCCGGCGCCCGACACCGCGGCCAGCACCAGGAACGCCGGGCGGGTACCGAGGGCACTGCTGAGCAGGGGCGTCACCACGGGGGAGAGGAGTGCGGCCCCGCCGGTGAGCAGCCACAGCAGTCCCGAGGCCCGGCCCAGCACGGTGGCGGGAAGGAACTTCACGCGCATCATCACCGCCGTGCTCAGCACCGCGCCCTGCCCCACCGCGCCGAGCGCGAGGGCGGCGAGGAACAACGGCCACGAGGGCACGGCCAGCAGAAGGAGCGACACGGCACGCACGGTCATGCCCAGGACCAGCGACAGCCGGGGACGGAACCGTTTCCGCTGAGCCACCAGGAGGTTTCCGGCGAGCATGCACACGTTCATCACGGTCAGCGCGGTGGCCGCCTCCCGGGCCGAGAGACGCCAGGTGTGGCCGAGCTCGTAGATGATGAGCGTGTTGAGGCCGGCGCCGCAGGCGATGCCCAGCGAGATCTGCGCCGCCAGCATGGCCAGGATGCGGCGGTCGTCACGGATCGCCCGCCAGCCCTCCGTCAGTTTCCAGGAGGTGGACCCGGCTCCCGGGCCGCCGGCGCGGGAGCGGGAGGCCGGCGGGTGGATGCCCATGGCCCACACGCCGATGGGCGCGAAGAACGTCAACAGGTTGAACCAGAGCAGCCCGGAGTAGTCCAGCCACGGAAGTGTGGCCGTCACGATCAGCGGGCCGATCAGGGTGGAGGCGAAGAACAGGCTGTTCAGGGTGCCGCGGGCGCGCACCTTGCACTCGGGGAACATGCCGGGGATGCCCGTCATCCACCCGGTGCGGTAGGCCGTGCCTCCCGCGGCGAGCAGCAGCGCGCAGACGAACAGCAGGGCGGTGTCGTGGATGCCCTCGCGCAGCAGCAGGTTCATGGCCAGGGCCGCCGCGGCCTGGAGGAGCAGTCCCGGCACCACCAGCACCCGCGGCCCCCAGCGGTCGGCGGCGACCCCGAGGGACGGCGCGAGCAGCAGGGCCACCGGCACGGCGCCGGCCAGCACGGTCATCACGGCCAGTGAGCCGGTCAGTTCGTACATGAGCAGGGGAAGCGCCGTGGCGTACACCGCTTCCCCGATGTTGTTGACCGTGTTGCCGAGAGCGAAGACCATGAACCGGCGGCTGCGGAAGGGGGACGGCTCGAGCTCGTCGTCCGAACCGGTCGGCTGGGCCTTCTCTCCGGCCGAGGCGGGCCCCGTCACGGCCGCGTGACCGTCACATCGACGGGCGATCCGGGGAGCCACAGATCACGTACCGCCGTGAGCACTTCGGCGCCGTCGCTCCGGTCCAGCCGGTACAGGCGCACATAGCCGCCACGCCCGCCCACGACGACGTACGGGTCGCCGTGCGGTCCGCGTACGGCCGCCATTCCCTTGGGGAAGTCCGGCAGGTCCTCGTGCAGGGCGAGGAGTTCGCCGGACTCCTGGTCGTAGGCGGCGATCTGCATGCCGTAGGTGATCGCGCAGACGGTGCCCTCGATGACGGCGCAGTTCTCGGTGGTGTTGTCGAGCAGCTCGCTGTAGCGCTGGTCGATCTTGTCGCCGCCGACCTCGAACTCCTTGATCCCGCCGCCCCCGGTGGCCCGCACCCGGTCGCCGTCCACGATCAGCCGTTTGGGGTAGTTGCCCAGTTCCGCCGTCCAGGTCGCCGTGGAGTCCGCCGTGTACGCGTTCATGAGACCGTTGCGGGTGGCGAGCAGCCGCCGTCCGTCGAGGAGGTAGGCGCTCGCCCAGGCGCTCGCGGGCAGGTCCTCGATGCGGCCGGTCTCGGCGCCGGTGGCCGCGTCGAACTCGATGCCGCCGCCGTTGCACGCGACGAACAGCCGGGTGCCGTCCGGCGACTGGGCGAGGGTGTGGACGATGCCCGGCACCTCCCGCTCCCACAGCGTCTCCCCGCCGCCCGACACCCGGCGCACGGAGGAGGGCCAGAAGACGCCCGCCCAGCCGTCGTCGGCGACGGTGACCCGGCGAGTGAAGCCGAGCCCGCTGACGTACCGGTCCGTCACCTGCAGGGACGGGTGCCCGGGGGAGGGTTCGACCAGGCGCAGCCGGGCGGTTCCGTCATCGGTCGCGGCCAGCAGCGACGGACCGTCGCCGGGCAACGGCTGGAGGTCCCAGACGCACTGCCGGGCGTAGCGCAGCGAGCCGATGTGCTGCCCGTCCGGACCGAGCGCGGTCACCTCGCCGTCCTGGGTGAGGACGTAGACCCGGTCACCGTCCCCGACCGTCACATCGATGATCTGGTGCGGGAAACCGCGGACCCGGTCGGCCACGGTCAGCTCCGGGGCCGAGTTGTCGAAGATGAGCAGCTCGCCGTCGAATCCGCCGCAGTAGGCGCGGGAGAAGTCGCTGGAGAACGCGAGCCCTTCGACGTCGTTGCGGGCGAAATCGAGCCGCTGCTCGACCGTTCCGTCCAGCCCGACGGTCACCACACCGTTGGCGATCTTGTAATGGTCGCCGATGCCGGCGTCGGTCGTCGCCCAGAACCGCTGGTGGCGCTCGTCGTACAGCACGCGGTGCACGTTCGAGGTGTCGATCTCCACCACGGTCGGGAAGGACAGGTCGTCCAGCGAACCGAGGTGGATCCGGCCGTGCCGGTCGGAGACGGCGTGTATGCCGGGCGCGTCGGTGCAGAACCACTCCAGCATGTCGTAGCCGTGGGGCCAGGGGACGATCCGGTCGACGGTGAACGTGGCCAGGTCGATGACGACCAACTGGAAGTAGCCGTTGTTGAGATAGGCCTTGCCGTTCCAGACTCCGACGCCTCGCAGCATGGTCGGCGACGGCTGCTCGCCCTCCAGCAGCAGCTCACGGTCGGCCGTCGCCCGCGCGTCCAGCCGGTCGGTCAGGGCGAGGCTGTCCAGGTCCCAGCGCGAGATGTTGCCGATCTTGTCGCGGGTGATGACCGCGTCGTCGGTGAAGGCGATCGCGTACACCGGGTCCCCCGCCGGAGCCTGCGCGGCCACGCTGGAGGAGGAGGACCGGACGCGGTTCAGTTCCGCGTCGAACCAGTGCAGGGCGCCTCGGACGTCGGCCGCCAGAATCCCGTGCCCGGGCCGGTGGACGATACGGGTGATGCGATCTTCGTTCGGCACGTGCACGATCCTCCTGGGTGCGAGGTGGGAAGGCGGGGAGCGGCGCACCGGGTACGGCGGGCCGCGCGGTGGGATGTCCGGGCGCCGGGGCCGAGTGGTGACGCCGGCCGCTTCCCGGGGAAGGCTCGGCGCCCTCCCCGGGAAACGGTTCCGACGTGGATCACGGGTCTCAGATCTCGCCACGCAGGACGCGGCGCACGGGCTTGGTCATGAAGATCACCTCCTCGCCTGCATCTCGCCGGTACGCGAACCGCCGGCCGGCTCGCCTGCTACGACGCTCAGATCTCGCCTCGCAGGACGCGGCGCACGGGCTTCGACATGGGGATCACCTCGCCTTCGGTCACCGGGGAACAGGACGAGGAGGCGTCCGGTCGAGCAACGCCCCCGTGGCGGCCGTGGAATGCCGGCCACCGGGGAGGTAGGGCTACAGGGGGATGCGCGGCTGCTGTCGCAGGAGTGGGACGCGCTGGGCCAGGGTCGCCTCCACCAGGCTTTCCAGCGAGGCGACGACGGAGGGGGCGGTGAAGCCGAAGGCGTCCGACGGCAGCGCCTCCCCGTTGCCGATGGCGACCGGCGCGTGGTCGACCATGATCGCGCCGGCGCGCTCCAGCACGGAGTGCAGACCGGGCCTCGCCTCGGCTCCGGCCTTGCGCCCGGACGACGCGGTGACCACCGCGACCGGTTTGCCGGTGAGCGCGCTGTCCCCCCAGGGGCGGGACAGCCAGTCCAGCGCGTTCTTCAGGACGCCGGGTGCCTCTCCGTTGTAGGAGGGGGTGCTGATGATCAGTGCGTGGGCCGACTCCACCAGCGCGCGGGCCGCACGTACGGCCGCGGATCCGTCGACCGCGTCCACGTCCTCGTCGTAGTAGGGCAGGGCCCGCAGGTCGAGGCCGGGCGTCCGGACCGTGGGGCGGTGCGCGGTGAGGATCCGGCGCACGGTGGCGATGACGGCGGAATTGACCGATCCCCGCCGCAGACTGCCCGACACCAGGAGAATCGTGGTCACGCCTCGCTCCTCATCCACGCGGGGCGCGGTCGGCGGCAGGGGCCCGATCATGAAGGGCGTGGACTCTCACAGCCGACTCGAACGTCACCATCGTCGTCACCACGATGACTTTTCCGTCCCTCCGGTCGCATGGACATCACTGCCGCACACGACCGAACGTTCGCACGGCGGCCCAGGGGACACCAGGCGGAACTTGGCCGTCCTGTTTTCGACTGGTCCCCTAGGGACGCATCGTTCACGGAAGCGACGCGAACCCGTCCGGGACCGTCGGTCCCTCGGCGAACGGGTCGGCATGTGGCTTGTGGCGACGGGAGAGGTGACCGAAGGGACATGGTGCGACCGCGGGGCCGGGTGAACGATTTCAGACATGTCAAGCAAGTTGATCGTTTTTTTACCGGCTCATTTTCTTTCGGTCGGTGTTCCGGCTCCCGGTGTTCCGGCTCCCCGCCAGCCGGGATCCCTCGGGCGTGCGGCGGTAGAGCACCGACCGGCCGGACCGGGCGCGGGCGACGAGACCGGCCCGGTGCAGTACACCCAGGTGGTACGAGACCGTGGCCGGGCTGAGGAAATGACGTGCCGCCAGCTGCGCGGTGGAGGCGGGTTGCGCCAGCGCGGTGAGCAGCCCGGCGCGGGTGGGCCCGAGCAGCCGGGCCACCTCGGCGGAGGGGGCCGCCGGGGCGACGGCGCCGGTGATGGCCTTGTCGCGCACGGGATAGACGAGCATCGGGGGCCGGTCTCCCGCGCGCGTCGGGTCCACGGCCACGCCCGGCCCGGACGCGACGAGTGACGGTACGACGACCACCAGGGGCACGGGCAGCGCGATCCGGAACCGGCTGTCGACGCGCAGCGTGCCGTCGGCCCACCGGATGCCCGGGTGCAGGGAGTTGAAGAGCCTGGCCGCGCCGTGCCGGGCCAGCATGCCGGCGCATCGGTCGACCTCCGCGTCGAGGACGGCCTTGGCCGCCTCCCAGTGCGGGGCGAAGGCCAGCTCCCAGTAGCGCCGCATCTCGTCCGCGGCCTGCCGGGCCACGTGCGCGCCGCCGCGCGCCATGGCGCGCCGCACCCCGGCCGGCAGCTCGGAACCGGCGAGGCCGTGGCGCGGCCGCCCCTCGCGCAACGCCTCCAGCTCGCCCAGCACACGCTGCGGCGGGGTGCACCGGACCCGCTCCAGCTCCTCCTCGACGGTGGGGGAGGGGCCGCACGGGTGCGGGCTGAGGAAGTCGGGCACGTATCCGCCCTGCTCCAGGGCCAGTTCGGACAGCAGGGGCAACTTGGCCCGGCGCAGCACGCGCCGCGTACGGGCGACCCACGGATCGGCATCCGGGGCCGGTCGCAGACCCCAGGGCAGCAGGGTCGCGACGACCTCGTGCAACGGCGAGACCGAGAAGCGGGAACGGGCGAGCCCGGCAGCGTCCACGGTCAGCTCGATCATGCCTCTCCCCGGTGTCCGATCCCCCGCCGGCCGCGCGGCCGCCCCTTCGAACCTGCTCGAATCCTGACACGGAACGTCCCGGTGGCAGGCCTGATCACCACGTCCCGCTGCGCGGAATTCGACGACGTGTCACGGGGGGACGGCGTCGATCGCGTCCTTCAAGCAGCGCAGCACGGCGCCGAGTTCGTCCCGGGGCGGTGTGGCCAGTGCCAGCCGGAGCGCGTGGGGACGGTGCGGGCCGGTGGCGAAGGCGTCCGCGGTGGACACGAGGATCCCTTCCTCCGCGAGCACGGCCGCGACGTGATCGGGGCGCTGGTGCGGCTCCAGGCCGACCCACACGATGTAGGAGACCGGGTGTGCCGTGATGTCCAGGCCGGCGAGCGCGGCACGGGCGATGTCCTGCCGGGCGGCGGCGTCCTCGCGGCGGTCTTCCTCCAGGCGGGTGACCGTTCCGTCGGCGATCCAGCCGGTGGCGAGTGCGGTGACGACTCCCGGCGTCCCCCAGGCCGCGGTGCGAAGAGCGTTCACCGCTGCCCGCAGATGACGGTCGGGCAGGACGGCGAAGCCGAAGCGCAGGCCGGGTGCCACGTTCTTGGACAGACCGGCGACGTAGCAGGTGCGTTCGGGTGCCAGGGCCTGCAGCGGTGGCGGCGGCGAGGGTTCGAGGAAGGCGTAGGTGCCGTCCTCGACGATCAGGCAGTCGTGCGAGCGGGCGAGGGCGGCCAGCCGGTCGCGCTGCTCCCGGTCGAGCACCCAGCCGAGCGGGTTGTGCACGGTCGGGATCGTGTAGACCGCACGGACGGGCCGGGCGTGGCACAGCTCATCGAGCGCGTCGAGGTCCGGTCCCCCGGCCGTGACCGGGACGGGGGCCAGGTCGAGGCCGTGCGCCGCGGCGAGGAGCTTGATGCCCGGGTAGCTGAGCGCGTCGACGGCGAGGACGTCACCGGGCCGGGTGAGCGTGCGCAGCACGACGTCGAGCGCCTGCTGGGTCCCGCTCGTCAGCAGGACGTTGTCCGGCACCGTGTCGATCCCCCGCCCCAGCAGGTAGGTCGCCACGACCGCCCGGTCGTGCCGGTGTCCGCCCGGCGGGTGCTGCCGCAGCAGCGCCTCGACGTCTCCCGACACCGCCATCGTGCGCAGAGCCCGCCGCAGCAGGTCGGCCTGTCCGGCGGCCAGCGGCTGGTTGAAGGACAGGTCCGCCGTCCGGGGCACCGGCAGGGCGCGTGACGGTTCGAGCCCGTCGTAGCCGGAGCGCACCCGGACGAACGTTCCCCGGCCCGGCTCTCCCACGACCAGGCCGAGCGCGGCGAGTTCGGCGTAGACGCGGGTGGCGGTGGCCAGCGCGATCCGCCGCTCGCGCGCGAGAGCGCGGTGCGTCGGCAGCCGGGTGCCGGCCGGGATCGCGCCGGAGCGGATGGCCGCGGCGAACTCGTGGACGACGGCCTTGTAGGAGGACGGTCGCATGCGGCACCTGCCGTCCGTCGCGGAGGAGGGTCGTGGAAGGGCGCCAGTGTATCCAGGACAATCAGTGGATCGTCCTGGATCGCGGCTCGTAGCCTCGGCGGGTCCGAACCCAGGCGAAACGGAGTGGCGGCATGACCGTGCGTATCGAGCGGGACGACCAGGTCGTAGTGATCACCATCGACCGGGAGCACAAGCTCAACGCTCTTGACTACCCGACGATCGACGCGCTGCTCGCCCAGCTCGACCTCGTCGACTCCGACGACGGCGTCCGGGCGGTCGTCCTGACCGGCGCGGGGCGCAGGGCGTTCAGTGCCGGCGCGGACATCCCGTCTCTGGCGGGCAGCATCGCCGGCGGGCCCGAACGAGCGGTGCGCGAGATCGTCCGCCGGGGACAGGCGCTGACCCGGCGGATCGAGGAGTTCCCCAAGCCGGTGATCGTCGCGGTCAACGGCCTGGCCTACGGAGGGGGTTGCGAGATCACCGAGGCCGCACCGCTCGCGATCGCCGCGGAGCACGCGACCTTCGCCAAGCCCGAGATCTCCCTCGGCTTCCCGCCTCCCTTCGGCGGCTCCCAGCGCCTGCCACGACACGTCGGCCGCAAGCGCGGCCTGGAGATGATCCTCACCGGCGACCCGATCCCGGCCGCCCGGGCCGCCGAGCTGGGCCTCGTCAACACCGTCGTACCGGCCGGCGAACTCCTCGACGCCGCCCGGGACCTGGCCGCCCGGATCATCCGGCACGCGCCGACGGCCGTAGCGGCCTGCCTGCGCGCGGTCACCCGCGGCATCAACCTGCCGATCGACGAGGGCCTGGCGGTCGAGGCGGCGTCCTTCGCCGCCACCGTCCCCACCGACGGCGTACGAACCGGCCTGCGACGCTTCCTCGACCGGACCGCCGCAGCCGACTGACTCGACGACCTCGGCCGAGGCCGACTCGAGCTCAGACAACGAGACCTGGGGGCGGCACACCTCGTCATGGCCTGCCGGTCCGGTGGTGGCCGTACGCTGATCACCATGGGGCGGAAGAAGAGCGGCCGGTTCGCTGCGAACAAGTTCAAGGACACCACGCAACGCATACGGGCATACCTCGACGAGATCGACACGTCCGGGCTCAGTGACCAGGCGGTTACCTGGTCCTACGAATCAGCGCTGATGAAGACCAGCGTGGCCTTCGAGAGCCTGATGCTGGAGTGTCTGATCGTGGCGCTGAACAACGACTCCAAGCCGTTCAGTGAGCACACCAGCATCGCCTTTCCGAAGCACATGACGGAAAAGGTCTGCGAGCACCTCGTCACCGGAGGCGGCTATTTCGATTTCGCCGGCCGCGACGGTCTGCTCAAGACGGTGAAGAAGTTCACCGGAGGCGATGGCCACTACCTCTACGACGCTGTGAAGAACAGGGCTTACTTCCACGCCCTGGCGTTGTTGATCGCTTTGCGGAACTACGCGGCCCACGAGAGCCCGCAGAGCAAGCAGACGCTGCGCAAGGCGATCGTCGCCCACCGCCTCGGGATCGTCGGCAACCCCACTGCGCATCAGCTCAAGGGGGCGAACGCCCCTACCGCGGCCGGTGCATGGCTGAAGAGGAAGAAGCGCTTCGCCTTCATCCTCGATGCGCTCGACGCGCTCGCAGACGAGATCCATCAGGGCGCTCCGTACTGACCGTCAGACAGTACTGGAGGGGCAGTGGATCGAGCTGACGGGAAGCCTGGCGCCGCCCGTCAGCCGGGGCACCGGAGTTGTCCGGCGTCGACATCGAGGGCATCGTGCCACGTCAGAACGCGCGGAAGTCGTCGAAGGACGGCTCGAACGAGGGGTCGGGCAGTCGATACGCCTTGCACCGGACCCCTGGTCCGCCCCGTGGTCCGGTGCCGGTCGTGTCGCCGGGAAAGGCGTCGGGGATCACCTGCCATCCCGTGTTGCGCTCGTAGTACTGCGCGGCGGTGTGTACGGACGGCCACCAGTCGTCGTCGATGACGATCAGGCCCCCGGGCCGGACGATCTTGCGCAAGAAGTAGAGATCGACGAAGACCTCGTGGAACCGGTGACTGCCGTCCACGAACGCCGCGTCGGCGACGAAGCCCTCGCCGAGGAGCTGTGGGAGCGCGGTCGACGACGGAGTGAGCATGAGCGTGGTGAAGGAGTCCAGCCCCGCGCAGCGCAGCAGATCCCAGCCGGCGTTGGCATACTCGCCCTCCTGGAACGGGTCGATGACGATGTGCCGGGGCAGCGGAGGATCGACGGTCGCCAGGGCCTCACCGATGGCGAGTGCGGAGCCGGCGTACGCGAGACCGATCTCGACGACCGTCTCAGCCCCCTCGGAGACCAGTAGATCGCGCAGTTGATCGCAGTGGCGTTCAGGCACCGTGACGCTCTCGAAGTCCCCCTCACGGTCCCGCGTCCGCGGCGGCCCCTCGCGCGCGAGCCGCCGCCGTACCTCGCGAACCCGCGTCACCCGTTCGTCCGCGTTCGTCACACCGGCCGCTCCGCGTTCGGCACGGCGTCGGAACGGGAGACCGGGCCCGGGGGCAGATCCAGGCCGCGGGAGGTGACCAGCCGGGCGTTGCCCTCGGCCAGGCGGTAGGACAGGCCCACGACCGCCGTGCGTCCGGAGGCGACCTGGTCGGCCAGTTCCCGGGAGCGCTCCACGAGGAAGTCGACGGTGTGCCGTACGTGCGTGTCGATGAACTCGTCGTCGTCGCTCGCGCCGGCGGCGTGCGCGGCCAGCACACTGGGTGTCACCCGCGCCGTCACCTCCCGTAGGTACCCGCGGGCGGTCGTACCGTCGGCCACGACTTCCCGGGTCGCGGCCACGGCCCCGCAGCGGTCGTGGCCGAGGACCACGACCAGCGGGCACTCCAGCACGCTCGCCCCGTACTCGATGCTGCCCAGGACTTCCGGCCCCGCCACATGTCCGGCGGTGCGGACGACGAACAGGTCTCCGAGCCCCTGGTCGAAGATGATCTCGGCGGCCAGCCGGGAGTCGGAGCATCCGAACAGTACGGCGAAGGGGCGCTGGGCCGAGGCCAGGCCGGCGCGGTGGGCGGCGTCCTGGTTGGGGTGCCGAGGTGTGCCGGCGGCGAAGCGGTGGTTGCCTGCCAGAAGCAGGTCGAAGGCCTCACACGGGGTGGAAGGGAACGTGTCGGTCATGGCCGCAGGCTACGACGGACGCCGGCCCGCCGGGGCGTAAGGGCACGTCTGTGTCTCTCGCCAAGCGGGACGCGGGCCCGCAGTGCGAAGGCGAGCCGGCTGAAGGCGGCAGGCTCCGGCCGGCTCCGGTGGGCGTGGGGTGGCTCAGCGCCGGGGCTGTTCCGGGGCCGGTGCGCTCCAGGGCGTCGGCCCCGTGCCGTCGCTCCAGGCTCGCAGGGCCTCCCCGTCCACGCAGACGATGCCGCACTGCTCGGCGTACTCGGCGGCCGGCGCGGTGAAGTCGCTCGTCGTGACGACGACGGCGACGTCGGCCTCGTGAACGGTGTAGCAGGTGCCGCCGAAGCGCTGCAGATCCTGGGAGCCGACGCGGTTTCCGGCGCAGTAGCGCTTGCACTGGATGACGACGCGGCGCCCGTCCGGCGCGACGGCCAGGACGTCGGCGCCGAGGTCTCCCGCGCCCCCGACGACATCGACCCGGGAGCATCCGTCCCGTTCGCACAGCCCCGCGATCGCCTGCTCGAACTCGTCGGCGTCCAGGTCGTCGTAGCCGAGCGCGCCCCCGTACACGCCCGTCTCGGGGGCTTCGAGGGCGCCGGCCGCGTCGCTCGGGGCCTCGGCACCGGCCACAGGCGCGGTGGCCGTCCCGCCGCCCTGGAAGGCGATCGTCGCCTCGGCCGCGTCGTCGCCCGGGCGGGGCGCGGGGACACCCGGACAACCGGTCGCCGGTGCGTTGCCCGCGGGCTGTGCGGCCGCGGCGGGAATCGCCGGCGTGTCGAGCATGTCGAGGGCGGTGTGCGTCGCCTCCTCCAGGGCCACGGCGGCCCGGTGCGCGGTCCGCTTCGCGGAGAATGCGCGCCGGCGCCCGTGCAGGGCCATGACGGTCGCCGTCACGACGAGACAGAGCACGACCCACATCGGGCGGTGCCGCAGCGCGCCGGCCGCCGAGCGGACGGCGAAGCCGGTGATGGTCAGCAGAAGCGCGAGAAGGGCGAAGAACACGGCCGTGGCGCGAAGATCGAAGGGCCGTCGGCGGTCACTGGGGCGTATGCGGCGCGTACGTGTGGTCACGGTGGGGAGACCCTTTCCCGTTGTCGGCACGGAGATCACTGGGCCGTCTGCCCCGAGATCCCGATCTTGACCGCCGCGCCGCTCGTCGGTCCTGGCCGACGCGGCCGCCGGCAGCCGCACGGCCATGTGGCGCCGGTCCCCATGTTCGTCGTGACGAGGAATCACCGTGCGGGCATCGCTACGCCCTGCTAACGTCTCCCGCATGAAGCGCGCTGCCATGACGACGACGCCGGAGAGTGTCCCGGCGCGCTGACAGATGTCTTGATCCGAAGCCCCGGGGCGAGTGCCCCGGGGCTTCGCCTTGCGGTCACCCGCCCGATGTCCGCGAGGAGACCGCCATGCACGACCACCGCAGACTCGGCCGTGAACTGGGCCTGTTCGACACCGACCCGCTGATCGGCGCCGGCCTGCCGTACTGGCTGCCCGACGGCGCGACCGTACGGCACACCCTGGAGGAGTACATCCGCGCCGCCGAGCGGCGAGCGGGGTACCGCCACGTGTACTCACCGGTACTCGGCAAGCGGGAGCTGTACGAGATCTCGGGGCACTGGGCGCACTACAGCGACGACATGTTCCCCCCGATGCAACTCGGCGGGGAGCAGGTCGTCCTGCGGCCCAGCCTGTGCCCCCATCACGCGGTGATCTACCGCTCCCGCTCCCGCAGTTACCGCGAACTGCCCCTGCGCATGGCCGAACTCGGCGGCATGTACCGCTCCGAACTGTCCGGCGTGCTCGGCGGCCTGACCCGGGTACGGGCCATCCAGCTCAACGACGCGCACATCTTCTGCACCCTGGACCAGGTCGCCGAGGAGGCGCAGGCGGCGCTGGAGATGATCCGCCGGGCCTACGCGGCGCTCGGCATCACCCCGACCCGCTACCGGCTCTCCCTCCAGGGCCCCGGCGGCAAGTACGTCGACGCGCCCGAGAAGTGGCAGCGGTCCACCGCCCTGCTGATCTACGTCCTCCACCACTCCGGCCTGCCCTACGAGGCAGCCGAGGGAGAGGCCGCGTTCTACGGCCCGAAGATCGACGTCCAGGTCACCGACGGCGCGGGCCGGGAGTTCACCCTGTCCACCGTCCAGGTCGACTTCCACCAGCCCGAGCGGTTCGACCTGCACTACATCGGCGCGGACGGCGCCAGACACCGTCCGGTCATGGTCCACCGCAGCATCATCGGCAGTGTGGAACGAGCCGTCGCCCACCTCATCGAACAGCACGGTGGCGCCTTCCCCGCCTGGCTCGCCCCCACCCAGCTGGTCATTCTCCCGATCTCCGACACCGAACTGCCGAACGCCGCCGCCCTCGCCCGGCACTGTGCCCGCCTCGGACTGCGAGCCGAGGTCGCGGGGCCGGAACGCGGCAGCCTGGGCGCCCGTGTCCGAGAGGCCCGCCTGGTTCCCTACCAGGCCGTCATCGGCGCCAGGGAGGCCGCTGACGATCACGTCGCACTGCGCCTGCGTGACGGGCGCCGGCTCGACCCGCAGCCGGTCACTGAGGCACTCGCCCGCATCAGCGCTCTCGTCGGGGCCCACAGCACCGACCTGTGGGCCGACGCCACCTGACAGCAGGCATCGCCGGACGGATCGTTGTTACGCACTTTCGGGTGACCGCGGTGGTGCCGGTGGGGTGGCGAGAGCCGGCCGGGCATTGCCGCAGGCCCGTACTTCCACGCCCAAAAGCTCCTATATGGCGTCAATACGCCACACACAGAACATTCATGTGCCTTGCATCCGATAGTCACAGGAATATGCGCAATCGGTAACTGCCGTTCGCGGGTGCCGCACCCGGCGGGACGAGGGCCGGAAGGTGTGCGTGTGCGGCCGACCGGTCACACACCAGCACCACACACCCTGCCGGCCTGCGCCGTTCGCGGCGCCGTGGGGTGTGCGCACCCGTGAAGGGGGACTTCGTGTCCGTTTCTTCTTCCGTTCGCCGTCTGGCCGCCGCGTGCGGCGTGGCCGCCGCTGTCCTGGGCGCGGTGACGCTGCCGGCCGCGGCTGCCGACCACGGCCATGGCCGCTCGTACCGTGAGCGTGTGGTCATCAGCGGTGTGCAGTACGACTCCCCGGGTTGGGAGGACCGTTCCAACCGCTCGCTGAACAGGGAGTGGGTGGACATCACCAACGATTCCCGCCGGGCTGTCGACCTGGACGGCTGGACCCTCTCCGACGAGGACGGTTACACCTACACCTTCCGCCGCGTCTGGCTGGAGGGCGGCTCGACCGTCCGCGTGCACACCGGCTTCGGCCGGGACACCTCCGAGGACCTGTACCAGGACCGCCGCGACTACGTGTGGGACAACGACTACGACACCGCGACCCTGCGCAACGACCGGGGCCGGTTCATCGACGAGTTCTCCTGGGGCGGCGACCGCCGCGACCGCCGCGACGGCGACGACCGTTACCGGCACCACCGCGACGGCGGCCACCGCTGGGACGGCGACCGACGGCGCGACGTCGGTGACCGCCGCACGGACCGCCGCTACTGACGGTCCGTAGGAGACCGGCACACCATTCACGACACCGCGCCACTCCTGGCGAGCGACTCCTGGCGAGTGGCGCGGTGAGAACGGTCTGCCCGGCAAGGACCACCGGAGTCAGATCTTCCAGTCGATCACCCCGGCGCTGAGCAGCGGCAGCCAGAAACCGTACCGGTGGCGGGCCGCGAAATCGGTGCTCGGGGTGACAGCGGTCGGCGCCAGTGAGAGCACCGAGGGGATCCGGGAGGTGAACGCCGGCCAGGTGGGAGCGCCTGGGGCGTTCGGGTTCCCGGTCCTGGCGAAGCGGGTCCAGTACCCGATCACGGTCTCGGACAGGGCGCGCTGAGCGGTGGTGAACGGCCGCCCCTGGGGACCTTCGATGTCGAAGAGATAGGGGAGTTCGGAGACGTGCCCGGCGCCCGGTACCGACGGGTCGGAGCCGCCGGGCGCGGGGTCGGCGAACTCGTAGGCGTACGTCGGCGCCGCGGGGGCCAGCATGCCTGTGGCTTCATGAACGCTGCAGGCGTAAAGGCCGTCCGTCATCGCCGCGCCCAGCGCCCGCAAGGGTGAGGGATAGCCGGACACCGGGTATTCGGCGGCGATCCTCCCCGCCGCCTCGGGTCCGAAGTGGTCGGCCAGGGCCTTCGGATACTGGGCGGCCGTGAGCGAATCGGGAGAGTCGTAGGCGGCGAAGTAGGTGCCCTCGTCGCGGGTCGATCCGATGAGGACCGACCCGTGGTGGTAGCCGTCCGCCGTGAAGGCGTCACGTACCTGCCGGGGGGAGACGGTGCTCCCGACCACCGGCCCCCAGGGGTGTTTCGCCGCTTGCAGAAGGACGTCCCGCACCGGTTTGTCGCGCAGGCAGTCGGCGGCAGTGGCGGCGTCCGTACACCCGAGTTCCGTGGCGAGCGCGGTGCCGATGCGGTCGGCCTGGCGCTGGTCCAGCATGGAGGGCGCGCCGCAACCGCTCTGCGGGATGGCCCGGCGGAACAGGCCCGCGGCGGTCGGCGACACCAGGTGCTGACAGACGCTGGCACCGCCGGAGGACTCGCCGAAGACGGTGACGTTCCCTCTGTCGCCGCCGAAGACGCCGGCGTTCGTCTGTACCCAGCGCAGCGCGGCCTGCTGATCCATCGGCGCGTAGACGCCCGACGAATGATCGGCCGACTCGGCCGAAAGTGAGGGCAGGCCGAGGTATCCGAGGGCGCCCAGCCGGTAGTTCACCGTGACCACGACGACACCCTTGGCCGCCATGCGGCTGGGGTCGTACCAGCCACCGGAACCGTAGATGTAGCTGCCGCCGTGGATCCACACCATCACCGGCACGGCTTCCGCGGTGCGGACGGCAGGTGTGTAGACGTTCAGGTAGAGGCAGTCCTCCTGGGTGGTGTGGTAGGGGGACTCGTTCGTGAGCTGGGGGCACTGCGGGCCGACCTCGGCGGCCGACCGTGTCCCCTGCCAGCCGGGGCGGCTTTCGGGGGCCTCCACCGCAACGGTCCCACGGGAGGGGCCGCGTAGGGGATCCCCAGGAACTGGTGCACCCCACGGCGTGCGACGCCCTGGAGCCGGCCCTGAGCGACCGAGACCACCGGGCCCGAGCCGGTGGCCGTGGACGAGGCGGTCGGCATCGGCACGCCGACGACAGACGCCATGGCCACGACGGCGACCAGCAGCGGTCCCCTGGGGCCGGTTGCCCGCCGATGCGGGCGCCGGAGAGACATGAGGCGGGTGCGTATGGGAGGACGGAGAAGCCGCATGGACAATTCCTTTGCGATGCGTTCGAAGGCGGCCGGGGAACGACGGAACGACCTGGCATGCTTTCGGGACGCGCCGGACGCGGGCTTCCCCGCATCGCCGGGACCACGGCGCGCGTCGACGACACCGGAGCGGTCAGGAGGCGTGACGAGACGACGCCGAGGAGAGCCTCGCCACGGCGCACGCATCTCCTGGCCGACGTTCCGCCCGGCCGAGCCGAGCAGCGCGGCATGGGCCCCTGCCCCCGGTGAACGCCCTGTGCGCTCGGCTCAGGAGAGCCCCCGCTGTACCGCTGCCGTCGGTCTCCGACCCGGACCGGTCACGGGTGCGCGTCATGGTTGGCCACCTTTCACACGGTTGGGCGCAACCACCGACGTGTCCGTGAGTCAACGGACCGAAGCCGAAACAGTCGTACGGCCCCCCGTTCGGCCGCCGAGAACCACCCACTCGCCCCACCGCCGGGCGGTGCGGACGAGGGATCTGCCCTGTGTGCTCAGGACCGGGGACCAGGGTGGTCGTCTCGGGGCTCAGTCAGCCGCGGTGCGGGTGGTGAGGTCCTCTTCCGTGATGGGGCGGACCACCCGGCAAGGGGCTCCCACCGCGACGGTCATCGGGGGAATGCTGCGGCTGACGACGCTGCCGGCGCCGATGACCGACCCGTAGCCGACACGAACGCCGGGCAGGACCACCGCGTTGCTGCCGATCCACACCTTGTCCTCGATCACGATCGGCTCCGAGAAACGTCCGAAGTCGGCGCGTCGCGAGGGATGCACCGGGTGCCCCGTCGTGGTCAGGGTGACGCTTGGCGCGATCATGACGCCGTCGCCGATCCGGATGTCCACGTCGTCGACGAAGGTGAGGTTGACGTTTCCGAAGAAGTCATCACCGATGTGGACGTTGCTGCCGAAGGCGGCGTGGAACGGCGGCAGCAGGACCATGCGTTCACCGACCGAGCCGAAGATCGCGACGAGCAGCGACCGACGCTTCTCCATTTCGCCCGGTGGCGTGTGGTTGTACTCGAAGACCTGCTCGGCACGGCGCCGAGGCGCCTGGAAGGCCGCTTCCGACTCGGTGTAGACAAGCCCCTTGGCGATCCGGGACAGGATGTCGTCGTCCTCGTGAGCATGCGTCACAGCGGAACGCTCCTTATGGGATCCAACCCTTCGGGCACAGGCCCGACGCGTCCCCGGCCGACCGCGTCGACCACGCGCGTGCAGAGCCTACGTACATCGCGGAGAGACCGTGATCCCTTTCGGACAGCTGCTCCACCGCTGTGGAAGGCCTTGAGTAGGGTGCGTGCTCATGGCGGATTCATGGGTCGGTCTGGCCGGACGTATCGGTAGCGACCTGCACCTGGACCTGGAAGCCGGCGGGCGCGGCAGTCGGCGGGCCGTGCTCGGCCGCGCGCTGCGGGAGGCGATACGGGACGGGCGGCTCGCCCCCGGCACCCTGCTGCCTCCGTACCGGTCGTTGGCCGCTGATCTGGGGCTGGCCCGCAACACCGTCGCGGAGACCTACGCCGAACTCGTCGCCGAGGGCTGGCTGGTCGCCCGCCAGGGGTCGGGGACGCGGGTGGCGCCAAGAGCGAAGCCGGCCGGCTCGCCCCGTACCCCCAAGGCGGCGCCGGCACGTTCGGACCCGCCCGCCCATGACCTGCGCCAGGGGCTGCCGGATCCCTCCTCCTTCCCCCGCGCGGCCTGGCTGGCGTCGGCGAGACGGGCCCTGAACGCGGCGCCCGGCGAGGCGTTCGGGCCGGGCGATCCGCGGGGGCGGGCCGAATTGCGGCGTGCCCTGGCGGAGTACCTGGCGCGAGTGCGGGGCGTGCGCACCGATCCCGGGACGATCGTGGTGTGTTCCGGCTCCGCGCACGCGTTGCGGCTGCTCTTCAGCGGGAAGGTACTGCGCGGCCCGCTGGCCGTGGAGTCCTACGGACTGCCGTTCCACCGGTCCATCCTGCAGGCGGCGCGTGTACGTACGGTGCCGCTGGCGCTGGACGAACACGGGGCGCGCACCACCGACCTGGCGGAATCGAAGGGGGTACGGGCCGCGCTGCTGACCCCCGCGCACCAGTTCCCCACGGGCGGCCCGCTCGCTCCCGAGCGGCGGGCCGCAGCAGTGGACTGGGCACGCGCGGGCGGGGGAGTGCTGCTGGAGGACGACTACGACGGCGAGTTCCGCTACGACCGGGAGCCGGTGGGCGCCGTCCAGGGGCTCGATCCGCAGCGCGTCGTCTACCTGGGTTCGGTCAGCAAGAGCCTCTCACCCGCGCTGCGACTGGGCTGGATGGTGCTGCCGGAGCACCTGGTGGAGCCCGTCCTGCGCGCGAAGGGCGAACGTGAGGCGTGGGCCGGCGTGACGGACCAGCTCACCCTTGCCGACTTCATCGAGTCGGGCCGGTACGACCGGCACATCCGCCGCACCCGGCAGCGCTACCGCGACCGCCGCGACCGGCTGGTGGACATGCTCGCCCGCCGGGCGCCGCACATCGCGCCCACGGGAATCGCCGCCGGCCTGCACGCGGTGCTGCGCCTCCCGCCCGGCACCGAACGGTCCGTGACCAAGGCGGCGGCCCGGCAGCGCATCGCCCTCGACGGGCTGGCCCACTTCCGTCACCCCGCGGCCGACGCGCCGGCCGAAGACGGCCTGGTCGTCGGCTACGCGGCACCTGCCGACCACGCCTACGGGGCGGCACTCGACGCCCTGTGCCGGATTCTGCCCCCGCCGTCCGGCACGGTCTGAGGACCGGCTCCCGCACCGGACCGGGCAGGGTGCGATGAGCAGCCCCGGCCGTCTGGACGGCTGCTGCTCGCCGCGGCGGCCGCCGGCGGCGAGCCAGGGTTCATCGCCGGGCGCCACGCCGGTCGGTGCCCGGCACCTTCGCGGTGCTCAGGGCGATACGGTTCCAGGTGTTGATGGTGAAGATCAGAGCGAGCAGGCGGGCCAGCTCCTCCTCGGCGAAGTGGGCGGCCGCGCGGCGGTGGACCGCGTCCGGCACCCCGCGCTCGGAGACGAGGGTGACCGCGTCGGTGAGTTCGAGGGCGGCCTGCTCCTGTTCCGTGAAGAAGTTCCTCGCTTCCCGCCACATGGAGACCATGTGCAGCCTCGCCTCGCTCTCGCCCGCCTTGCGGGCGTCGGAGGTGTGCATGTGCAGGCAGTACGCGCAGCCGTTCAGGTGTGAGGAGCGGATCTGGACGAGTTCGATCAGAGCCGGGTCCAAACCCTCGCGGGCCGCGGCATCGAAGGAGATCAAGGCCTTGAACGCCTTCGGGGCGGCCTTGGCGAAGTCCAGGCGGGAGCTGTCGAGCGTGATCTCGTTGTTCGTCATGACCACGACGCTACGGCCGGGAAAGACCGGCCGCGGAGGTCATTCGGGCGCCCGTTTCCAGGGTCAATCTCCCGCGACGGCTGTCCTCCCTGACCACGTGCCACGCGGTGGCGTTCTCAGGCGCTTGCCGCCGGGCGGATCGGCTCCAGCGGGCGACAAAGAACAAGGGCAAGGAGAGTGCTCTCCTTGCCACTCTCAACGTATAGCGCGCCGGGGGGCTTGCGGCAAGACCCGGGTCGCGGCGCAGAATCGTCGGCCATGGCCACAACCTGCGGATTTGGGGGCACGAGGTGCCTGAGTCGTTGTCGACGACGGAGCACGGCTGTCCCGGAGGCATCGCGATGACCGGACAGTACGTGCTGGATCTTCAAGAGGTGGACGAGACGCAGGTCGCGGTCGTCGGCGGCAAGGGCGCGCACTTGGGCGGGCTGTCGCGGATCGAGGGTGTCCGCGTGCCGGGTGGCTTGTGCGTGACGACGGACGCCTTCCGGCGGATCATGGCGGAGACGCCGTCGATCGAGGACCGGCTCGATCAGCTGTCACGCGCGGACCCGGACGACCGGGAGGCGATCCGCACGCTCAGCGCGCAAATCCGCCGGACCATCGAGGGCGTCGCCGTTCCGGCCGATCTCGCCGCGGAGATCACCGGCGCGCTCGCCCGGTTCGGACGGCGAGCCGCCTACGCCGTCCGCTCCAGCGCGACGGCCGAGGACTTGCCGACGGCCTCCTTCGCCGGCCAGCAGGACACGTACCTGAACGTCGTGGGGCCGGCGGCGATCCTCCGGCACGTCAGCCGGTGCTGGGCTTCGCTTTTCACCGAGCGGGCCGTGACCTACCGTCGGCGGAACGACATCGACCACCGTACGGTTCACATGGCCGTGGTCGTGCAGCGGATGGTCCTTCCGGACGCGGCCGGCATCCTGTTCACGGCCGACCCCGTCACGGGCAACCGGAAGGTCGCCACCGTGGACGCCGGCTTCGGCCTCGGCGAGGCGCTGGTCTCCGGCCTGGTCAACCCGGACGTCTTCAAAGTGAGAGGCGGCGAAGTCGTCGCCAGGTCGATCGCCGCCAAACAGCGTGCCGTGCACGCTCTGCCGGCCGGCGGTGTCCAGGAAGCGCTGATCGATCCGCGGCGGCAGCGGCAGCCGGCGCTGACGGATGAGCAGGTGCTGCAGCTGGTGCGGCTCGGGCGGCGGATCGAAGCGCACTTCGGCTGCCCGCAGGACATCGAATGGTGCCTGGACGACGACGGCTTCCAGATCGTCCAGAGCCGGCCGATCACGACTCTGTTCCCCGTCCCCGTCCCCGTTCCTGTCCCTGTCCCCGTTCCCGAGACCGACGACCGGGAGAATCACGTCTACGTCTCCGTCGGTCATCAGCAGATGATGACCGACCCCATGAGGCCCTTGGGGCTCTCCATGTGGAAGCTGACGGCCATGGTGCCGATGCACGAGGCCGGCGGCAGGCTGTTCGTCGACGTCACCCGGCGGCTGGCTTCGCCCGCAGGCCGCGCCCGCCTCCTGGACCTCGTGGGGAGATCCGATCCGCTGACCAGGGACGCGCTGGAGACCGTCCTCGACCGCGGCGACGACTTCGTCCCGTCGCTCCCGGACGAGGGTCCCGGCGGGCCGCCGGCCGACGGCGCGTCCGCTCCGATCGAGACCGATCCGGCCGTCGTCACGGAGCTGGTCAGGCGCAGCCAGGCGTCCATCGCCGCGCTGAGGCGTGACATTCGGACGAAGACCGGACCGGCGCTGTTCGACTTCCTGCTGGAGGCCTTCGAGGAGCACAAACGCGTCCTCAGTGATCCGCTGAGCATCCAGGCGATCATGGCGGGGATGGAGGCCACGTGGTGGCTCAACGACAAGCTGCGGGCGTGGTTGGGGGAGAAGAACGCGGCGGACACGCTCACGCTGTCCGCCCCCGGCAACATCACCTCGGAGATGGGCCTGGCGCTGCTCGACGTCGCGGATGCGATCCGCCCGCATCCGGAGGTGACGGCGTTTCTCCAGGGCGTCGGGGACGAGGACTTCCTGGACGAGCTGGCGAAGCTCCCGGGCGGGACCGAAGCGCGCGACGCGTTCGAGGCCTACCTGGACCGGTACGGCATGCGCTGCGTCGGCGAGATCGACATCACCAGACCGCGTTGGCGTGAGCGGCCCGCCACTCTCGTGCCCGTGGTCCTCGACAACATCAGGAACTTCGAACCGGGCGCCGCCGGGCGGCGCTTCGAGCAAGGACGGCAGGCGGCGCGGAAGAAGGAGCAGGACGTGCTGTCACGCCTGCGGACCCTGCCGGACGGCGGACGGAAGGCCGACGAGGCCAAACGGATGATCGACCGGGTCCGGACCTTCATCGGATACCGGGAGTACCCGAAGTACGACATCGTCAGCCGCTACTTCGTCTACAAGCAGGCCCTCCTGGAGGAGGCCGAGCGTCTCGTGCGGGAGGGCGTGCTTCCTGAACAGGAGGACGTCTTCTACCTCACCTTCCAGGAGCTTCACGACGTCGTGCGCTCGCACCGGGTGGATGAGCGGCTCATCCGGCAGCGCAAGGACGCCTTCCGGTCGTACCACGCGCTCACCCCACCCCGGGTGCTCACCTCGGACGGCGAGGCCGTCACCGGGGCGTACCGCCGTGAGGACGTGCCGGCCGGTGCCCTGATCGGCCTGCCGGTCTCCGCCGGGACCGTCGAGGGCAGGGCCCGCGTCATCCAGGACATGGCGCAGGCCGACCTCGAGGCGGGGGACATCCTGGTCACGGCGCATACGGACCCCAGCTGGTCGCCCCTGTTCGTCGGCATCACCGGCCTGGTGACGGAGGTGGGCGGCCTGATGACCCATGGCGCGGTCATCGCGCGGGAGTACGGCTTGCCGGCCGTCGTGGGCGTGGAGCAGGCCACCCGGCTGATCCGGGACGGGCAGCGGATCCGCGTCCACGGAACCGACGGCTACGTCGAGATCCTGTCGGCCGACCAAGCGGCGAAGGACCTTCCAGCCAGGCCCAGTTCCTAGGAGGGACAGGTGGGCAGCACGGTGGTGAGCTGGTTCAGCTGGTCGGGGCGGACACGGATGCCGGGCAGCCAGAGGTGTTCTCCGTTGCGTGTGACCTGGATCCAGATGCTGGTGTGCTTGTGGTTCTCGTCGGTGACGCTGACGCCGTTGGCGATGGTGCACCGGGCGTGGAGCAGGTCGTGGTGCCAGACACGGCCGGCCGAGTTGGACGTCACGTAGGGGCGGTAGGGACTGTAGGCCAGGGACAGAGCGCATTCGTTCGTGCGGGGTTTCTGGCAGGCCTTCTCGACGTTGTGGACGAGCACACCGGCGTCGCTGCTTCTGCCCGCGCTGCCCGTGACGCCCTGCGCGGGCGCGGCACCGGGCGCGTCCTGTGAGGGAAGCAGGAGGAGCAGCAGCGCCGTTGCGAGTCCGCCCGCGGCGGCCGCGGCCGCCGCGGTGACCCAGCGACTGGACACAGCCCCGCGCAGCCGGGGCCACCCGGCGAGGCCGGGGAGGCGTGACGGACCGGCAGCGTCCGCAGTGCCGGTGCCGGTGCCGGTGCCGGCCGGTTCGTCGGGACGGGTGCCGGCCGGTTCGTCGGGGCGGGTGCGGTCGGCCGCTTCCCACAGGGCACGGTACTCGGCAGGGTCCGCCCCCAACGCCCGGCAAATGTCACTCACCACCGTCCAGGCCGGCACGGTCGCCCCGCGGAAGTAGCGGGAGAGCGACGAGTCGCTGATACGGACCTGGGTCTCCAGACTGCGCAGTGTGCGCCCCGACTGCTGCTGGAGGCTCCGCAGCGCGTCTCCCAGCTTCCGTGCTGCCGCACCATGGTCCGGTCGTCGGCCGGTCATCGCGAAGGGCCTTTCGTGAGACCGCGTCCCGCGGTTGTCCCGTGTCCCGGGACGGACGCGTCCCGGCAGGTCAGGACTGTATTTATCCCGACATCGGTGAAGCAAGCGGGATCTGGTTTCCAAGGGGCGTCTTCCTGCGCAAACTCGGCATACCGGCCGAGCAGATCACCCCCGAGGGTGAGCGTGCCGGTGGTCGTGGCAGTGCCGGCGGATGCCGCACGGCCCGACCTCGAACCCCTACCGAAAGGATCTTCATCATGCGTGTACGCACCGCACTGTCCGCCTTCGCGGCGATGACCGTGGTCGGGCTCGGGGCGGTCTCGGCCGCGCCTGCCCTCGCGGCCCCGAGCGCGGCGTCCCACCAGGCGGCAGCCGTCCGGGCGGGCGACGGCCTCGACATCCACCGCGGCAAGTTCATGACCCTGGGCGGCTGCCAGACGGCCGGCCAGCAGGGCATCGAGCGTGGGCACTGGGACCGCTACCAGTGCGCCGAGGGCTCCCTGTGGCCGTGGGTGTGGAACCTGTGGACCAACCGCTGAGCACCTAGCCTGTCGGTGGCCTCCACTCCCGCACGGGCGGAGGCCACCGACGGCGGACCGCGGCCCTACGCCGGGTCCGGACAAGGGCATCCCGCGTCCTGTCCCCGAACACCGTCGCACGACGCTGGGCGGCGACCACCGCTCAACTGCCCGCCGCTCGCCCGCTACTGCTGCCCCTGATGGCCGACGGCGGGCCCACCGCCGACACGATCGGCAAGTCCGCTACGGCAGCGGCCGGCCTGGAGCCCGGTCGCCCGCTGCACGCCTCGACGCAGGGCGGACCGGACGTGTCAGGCCAGTTCCAGGACGAGCTTGCCGACGTTCTCTCCGCGGAAGAGCATCTGCAACGTCTCGGGGAAGTCGTCCACGCTTCCCCGGACCACGTGCTCCTTGACCTTGATGCGGCCGGCGCCGATCCAGGCCGAGATGTCCTGCGCGGCCTGCGGGTAGCGCTTGGCGTAGTCGAACACCACCATTCCCTCCATGCGGGCGCGGCGCACCAGCAGCGAGAGGTAGTTGGAGGGGCCCTTGACCGGTGTGGCGTTGTTGTACTGGCTGATCGCACCGCAGATCACGACGCGCGCGTGCATCGCCAGCCGGGTCAGGGCGGCGTCGAGGATGTCGCCCCCCACGTTGTCGAAGTAGACGTCGATGCCGTCGGGGGCGTGCCGGCGCAACGCCTTCCGGACGTCCTCGGCGCGGTAGTCGATCGCCGCTTCGAAGCCCAGTTCGTCGGTGAGCAGCGCGCACTTCTGCGGCCCTCCGGCGATGCCCACGACCCGGCAGCCCTTGACCTTCGCGATCTGCCCCACGATGGTCCCCACCGCCCCGGCCGCCCCCGAGACCACGACGGTCTCGCCGTCCTGCAGCGCCCCGACGTCCAGCAGGCCGAAGTAGGCGGTCATGCCGGGCATGCCCAGCGCGCCGAGGTACGTCGAGGGAGGGGCGAGAGAGGTGTCGATCTTCATGGCGCCCCGGCCGTCGGAGACGACGTATTCCTGCACGCCGAAGGTGCCCACCACGTGATCGCCGGGTCGGTAGTCGGGATGGTCGGAGGCGGTGACCTCGATGACCGATCCGGCGCGCATCACCTCACCGATGCCCACGGGCGGCAGGTAGGAGGGGCGGTCGTCCAGCCAGCCCCGCATCGCCGGGTCCAGGGAGATGACACGGGTGTGGCCCGCGAAACGGCCGGGACCGGGCTCCTCGACGGGCGCGGAACAGTGCTGCCAGTCCTCGGGCCTGACGTCGCCCACGGGGCGTGCGGCCAGACGGATCTGGCGGTTGGTCACGGACATCGCGCCTCCTGTCATTGACGGCTCGCCGCAGCGTACCGACCAGTAGGTACGAAGGGGGTGTGTCTATGGTCACAGTTCCCGAGCCGACGGCCGCACGGTGGGATCGGCGGCCACGACGGGACGGAGCGGACTGATCGCCGGGGCCCCGCCGGTGCGGTCCCGTGTCGTCGGATCATCCCGGCCCGTTGCGCAAGGTGAAGCACGTCACCGTCGGTTCGCGTTGGCCCGTACCCGTCAGACGGGTTAGGTTCCAGCGATCACGGGGAGGACGTCGTCACTCCCCAGGCGCAGATCTCCCTTTCGCACCCTCCTTTGACGAGAGATACAGGACATGTCTGCTGAAGAAGCCTCGCACCATCCTCCTCGCCGCATCGGCGCGGTGGCCGAGTCCGTCTCCGGGGAGACGCGGGTCGCGGCCACCCCGGCGACGGTACGACTGCTGCTGGGCCTCGGCTACGAGGTCGTCGTCGAGTCCGGTGCCGGTGAGGCCTCCGGCTTCGGCGACCAGGCGTACATCGATGCCGGCGCCGAGATCGGCGACGCCTGGGACGCTGATGTCGTCCTGAAGGTGAACGCCCCCTCCGACGCGGAGATCGCCCGGCTGCGGCGCGGAGCGACCGTGGTCGCCCTGCTGGCGCCGGCCCAGAAGCCCGAACTGCTGCGGGCACTGGCCGATGCCGGGGTGACCGCTCTGGCGCTGGACGCGGTGCCGCGCATCTCGCGCGCGCAGTCGATGGACGTGCTGTCGTCGATGGCGAACATCGCCGGGTACCGCGCGGTGATCGAGGCCGCGCACGTCTTCGGTCGGTTCTTCACCGGCCAGGTCACCGCGGCGGGCAAGGTGCCGCCCGCGAAGGTGCTGGTCGCCGGCGCGGGTGTGGCCGGTCTCGCGGCGATCGGCGCCGCCTCCAGCCTCGGCGCGATCGTGCGGGCCACCGACCCGCGGCCGGAGGTCGCGGACCAGGTGAAGTCGCTGGGCGGCGAGTACCTGCCGGTGGAAGTCGCGCAGGAGGCGAGCACCGACGGCTATGCGAAGGCGACCTCGGCCGACTACGACCGGGCCGCCGCCGAGCTCTACCACCGGCAGGCCGCGGACGTGGACATCGTGATCACGACCGCGCTGATCCCGGGCCGGCCGGCACCGCGCCTGCTCACGGCCGAGGACGTGGCCGTGATGAAGCCGGGCAGCGTCATCGTCGACATGGCCGCCGCGATGGGCGGCAACGTCGAGGGCACCGTGCCGGGGCGGGCGATCGTCACCGACAACGGCGTCACCATCATCGGCTACACCGACCTGGCCTCCCGGCTGCCGGCCCAGGCCTCGCAGCTGTTCGGCACCAACCTGGTGAACCTGCTCAAGCTGCTCACCCCCGGCAAGGACGGGCAGCTGACGATCGACTTCGACGACGTCGTGCAGCGGGCGGTGACCGTGGTGCGCGACGGCGACGTCACCTGGCCGCCGCCACCCGTCGCGGTCTCGGCCGCGCCCGCCGCGCAGCCCGCGGCCGCACCCGAGGCGCCCGAACCGAAGCAGCCGAAGCTGACGCCCGCCCGGCGCTTCGGCCTGATCGGGCTCGGCATGCTCGCGATGTTCCTGCTGGTGGCCTACGCTCCCGCCCAACTGGCCGGCAACTTCACGGTGTTCGCGCTGGCGGTGGTGATCGGCTACTACGTCATCGGCAAGGTGCACCATGCGCTGCACACGCCGCTGATGTCGGTGACCAACGCGATCTCCGGGATCGTCGTGATCGGCGCTCTGCTGCAGATCGGGCACGAGAGCCGGCTCGTCACCGCGTTGTCCTTCGTGGCGATCCTGCTGACGAGCGTCAACATCTTCGGAGGTTTCGCCGTCACCCGCCGCATGCTGTCCATGTTCTCGAAAGGCTGAGCCGAGATGACCTCCCTGACGGCCTCACACGCGGCCGACCTGGTCGCCGCCCTGCTGTTCATCCTCAGCCTGGCCGGCCTGTCCCAGCACCGCACCTCCCGCGCCGGCGTCGTCTACGGCATCGCCGGCATGGCCCTCGCCCTCGTCGCGACCGTCGTCGTGGCGGCGCAGAGCATCACCGCCGGCGCGGTCACCCTGATCGTGCTGGCGATGGCGCTCGGCGCGGCGATCGGCCTGTGGCGGGCCCGCCGCGTCGAGATGACGCAGATGCCCGAACTGATCGCCGTGCTGCACAGCTTCGTCGGCCTCGCCGCGGTGCTGGTGGGCTGGAACAGCTACCTGGAGGTGGAGGCGCACGGCAGCGCGCAGGACCGGATCGGCGCCGACCTGCTGGGCATCCACCACGCCGAGGTGTTCATCGGCATCTTCATCGGCGCGGTCACCTTCACCGGCTCGATCGTCGCGTTCCTGAAGCTCTCGGCGCGCATCAAGTCCCGTCCCCTGACGCTGCCGGGCAAGAACGCGCTGAACGTCGGCGCGCTCGTGGCCTTCGTCGCGCTGACCGTCTGGTTCACGGTCAGCCCGAGCCTGCCGCTGATGATCGCGGTCACCGTGCTGGCGCTGGCCCTGGGCTGGCACCTGGTCGCCTCGATCGGCGGCGGCGACATGCCCGTCGTCGTCTCCATGCTGAACAGCTACTCGGGCTGGGCGGCGGCCGCGGCCGGCTTCCTGCTCGACAACAACCTGCTCATCGTCACCGGCGCGCTGGTCGGCTCCTCCGGCGCCTACCTGTCCTACATCATGTGCAAGGCGATGAACCGTTCCTTCATCTCCGTCATCGCGGGCGGCTTCGGCATCGAGGCGCCGTCCGGCCGCGAGGAGGACCACGGCGAGCACCGGGAGGTGCGGGCCGCGGAGGCGGCCGAGATGCTCGCGCAGGCCCGCTCGGTGATCATCACCCCGGGCTACGGCATGGCCGTCGCCCAGGCCCAGCACCCGGTCGCGGAACTCACGCGGCAACTGCGCGAGCGCGGCGTCGAGGTCCGCTTCGGTGTCCACCCCGTCGCCGGGCGCCTGCCCGGGCACATGAACGTGCTGCTGGCCGAGGCGAAGGTGCCCTACGACATCGTCCTGGAGATGGACGAGATCAACGACGACTTCGCCGACACCTCCGTCGTACTGGTCATCGGCGCCAACGACACCGTCAACCCCGCGGCGACCGATGACCCGGGCAGCCCGATCGCCGGCATGCCCGTGCTGCGCGTCTGGGAGGCCGAGCAGGTCATCGTCTTCAAGCGCTCCATGGCCTCCGGCTACGCGGGCGTGCAGAACCCCCTCTTCTTCCGAGAGAACAGCAGCATGCTCTTCGGCGACGCCAAACAGAGCGTGGAGGAGATCCTGCACGCACTGGGCCCCGGCAGCCGACGCGACGCGGCCCCGGCCGCCCGCCAGGCGACGGGGGCCAGCCGCTGAGCACCGATCTCGCCCGGAGCGGGAACGACGCGAGTGCGACCGCCGCTTCCCCGGAGGCGGCGGTCTTCTCGTACCGGGCGGCGATGCCGTGCGCTGGGACCGTCTGACGGGCGTGGCCCCGTGGCCACGCGGCAACGGGGCGGTGACGGCCGGTGCGGCGGTCAGCCCGCCTCCTCCCCGGCTTCCCCGGCTTCTCCGTCGGCCTCGTCGGCCTCCCCGGCCTCGTCGGCAGCGACTGCCGGTCGGGTACGGCGCGCCGTCATCACACCGGCGGCCGCCGCGGTGGCGGCCAGCAACACCGCGGCCGCGCCGAGCGCGTGTCCGGCCGCGGTGCGGGGGCCGCCGGTCGTGTCGAGATAGATCCCGCCGATGACGGCGACGCCGAGCGTTCCGCCGAGTTGCTGGACGGCGTTGAGCAGTCCCGCCGCGGAGCCGGTCTCCTGCGGTCCGACGGCTTCCAGCGCGGTGGTGAAGAACGGTGGCGTGAACAGCCCGGAGCCCAGCCCCGCCAACGCGAGGGCGAAGGGGAGGGCCGTCGGGTAGGCGCCGGGAGCGGCGGCGCGGTAGGCGAGCGCGGCGGCTGCCAGACCGACGGCGAAGGTGACGAGGCCGACGTGCATGACGCGGGCGCCGTAGCGGGGGACCAGGCGGCTGCCGGCGGCCCAGGAGGCCACGGCCAGTCCCGTGGACCAGGGCAGCAGGCTGAGCCCGGCGGTGAACGGCCCGTCACCGAGGCCGAGTTCGAGGTGCAGGACGACGGCGATCATGACGCCGTTCATCACCGCGAAGAACAGGGTGGACGTGGTCAGGGCCGCGGGGAAGGAGCGGCCCCGCAGCAGGGCGGGCTCGATCAAGGGGGCTTTGCCGCGGCGGGCGGTGCGGCGCTGCTGGGCGACGAACACCGTCAGGACGACGGCGCCGGCCGCGGCGGTCGCCCACGCCGCGGGCCCGGGGCGGCCGGTGGCGAGCGGGCACACCAGCAGCGCGGTGCCGAGCATGGCCAGCGCGGTGCCGGCCGGGTCGAGGCGGGGCCGGACGGGGGCGCGGTCCTCGCGCAGCTTGGGCGCGGCGGCCAGGACGGCGGCGGCGAGGGGGAGGTTGACGAGGAAGACGGCACGCCAGGAGGCGCCGAGCACGTCGGCGTGGGTGAGCACGCCGCCGAGCGCGGGGCCGGCGACGGCGGAGAGCCCCATGACGGGACCGATCATGCCGAGGGCCTTGGACAGTTCGGCGCCGGTGAACATGGCGCGGATCAGCCCGAACGTCTGCGGGATGATCGCGGCCGCGGCGGCCCCCTGCAAGGCGCGCAGCACGATGAGGACGGCGGCGGTGGGAGCGAACGCGCACGCCAGGGAGGCAGCGGCGAACGCGATGACCCCGGCGCGGAAGACGCGCTTGCGGCCGTGGATGTCGCCGAGGCGGGCGCCGGTGAGCAGGCCCAGGGCGAAGACGAGGGTGTAGGAGGCGCTGAACCACGGGATGGTGGCACTCGCTCCGCCGAGGTCGGTGTGGATGACGGGGGCGGCGACCTGGACGATCGTGGCGTCGAGCAGGTTCATGGCCTCGGCGGCGAGGAGCGCGGCGAGCGCGGTCCAGCGCCACCGGTACGGCGCGGGCGCGTCGGCAGTGGGAGTGACGGGGGTGCCCGGTGCGGCAGACACGGTGGCGGGTGTGCCGGTGGTGCGGGACATGCGGTCTCCCTACGAATACGGATACGGATACGGATACGGACAACGGATACGGACACGGACACCGGTTCGCGGCGGGCCGGTGACCACCGTGCCCGCACGCCCGTACCAACTTCCATTGCTCCGCGATCAATAGGTGATTTCTTCCATCCGGATCGGCTAGTTTGCCGAAGATGCTCGTACTGGATGATCTGGACCGAGGCCTGATCCATGCGCTACAGGTGGACGCGCGGGCCCCCTTCACGCTCATCGCCGAGGTGCTCGGCTCCTCGACGCAAACCGTCGTCCGCCGCTACCGACGCCTGTACGCGCAGGCCGGGCTGCGGGTGGTGACGCTGCCGACACCGCGCAGCGCGGGCACCCACCAGTGGTTCGTGCGGCTGACGGCCGCGACACGCAGCGCGCACGACATCGCGGCGGCGCTCGCGCGCCGGCCGGACACCTCGTGGGTCCGGCTGACGTCGGGCGGCACGGAGATCGTGGCGATCATCCACACGGCACCCTCCGGCCCGGACGCGCACGCGCTGCTGCTGCGCGACATCCCGCGTACCGCCGGGATCACCTCGGTCTCCGCGCACTACCTGCTGCACACCTACCTCGGCGGGCCGACCGCGTGGCGGGGACGGGTGAACGCCCTGGACGAGGACCAGCAGGCCCGGCTGCGCGCCGAACGGGACACCCCCGGCGCCGGCGAGCGCGCCGCGCAACCCGGCGACGAACCGTACCTGTTGACCGACGCCGACCGGGCACTGCTGGACGCGCTGCGCGAGGACGCGCGGGTCAGCTACGCGGAACTGGCCGCGGCGACCGGCACGACGGCGTCCACGGCAGCCCGCAGGCTGGCCGAACTGCGGGCGCGCGGCGCGCTGTTCTTCGACGTGGACGTGGAACCGGCGCTGGTGGGCGTCACGGTGTCGGCGCTGTTGTGGATGCAGGTCGCGCCCGCGCACCTGGACACGGTGGCGACCGCCCTGGCGGGCCACGAGGAACTGGCGGTGGTCGCGGCGACGACCGGTCCGACGAACCTGGTCGCGCACGCGCTGTGCCGGGACGCGGAGGCGCTGCACGCCTACCTCACCCGGCGCGTGGCGTGGGAGGCGGTGACACGCATCGAGACGGCCCCGGTACTGCGTACGTACAAGGCGGCGGTGACCGTGCGGACACCCTGACCCCCGCCCCGGCTCCGGCGGCCGCCCGAATGATCGCCGGCGCCGGAGCCGTGCGGCGTCTCCTGTCGCCCCGTCAGGAGAGGTTGAGGTGGCGCAGTGCGGATGCCGCTGCGGCGGCCCCGCACATGCCGTGCGCGCCGGGACCCGGCGGGGTGGCGGCGGAGCAGCAGAAGACGCCCGGCAGGGCGGTGGAGTAGGGGTTGAGGGCGGGGCGTGCTCCCAGGACGAGTTGGGGGACGGTCTTGGCTCCGGTGAGGATGTCGCCGCCGGCGAAGTTGGCGTTGTCGGCGGCGAAATCGGCGGGTGAGGTGGTGCGCAGGCCGACGACACGGTCGCGGGTGCCCGGGGCGAAGCGTTCGAGCTGGCCGATGACGGCTTCGGTGGCGTCGCCGTCGTATCCGTGGGGCACGTGGGCGTAGGCCCAGACGGGGTGGACGTTGCCGGCGGAGCGGGTGGGGTCGGCGAGGTACTGCTGCCCGACGAGGACGAAGGGGCGCTCGGGCATGCGCCCGTCGTTCACCGCCCGTTCTGTCCGTGCGATCTCGGTGAGCGTGCCGCCGAGGTGTACCGTGCCGGCCCGGCGGGCGTGCTCGTTCGTCCACGGCACGCCTTCCTCGACGGCCAGGTCCACTTTGAAGGCGGCGGGGCCGCGACGGAAGCGCTGGTAGGCGTCGCGCACGCGGGTGGGCAGCCGGTCGTGGTAGATGCGGGCGATCTGAGCGGGGTCGAGGTCGAGGAGGACGACGTCGGCGGGCGGGATCTGCGCGTGGTGGGTGATCCGGACGCCGGTGTGCACCTTGCCTCCGCAGGCGTGCAGGGCGCGTTCCAGGCTGCGGGCGATGGCCTGTGAGCCGCCTTCGGCGACCGCCCACCCGGCGGCGTGACCGGCGGTGAGGATGCCCAGGCCGATGGCGGAGCTGAACGGGTGGGACAGCGGCCGGAACGAGTGCGCCGCGACGCCGGCCCACAGGGCGCGGGCCCGGGGGGTGGAGAAGCCGCGGGCGAGGAGGGCCGCGGGCAGTGCGGTGGGCAGGCCGAAGCGCGCCAGGAGCAGGGGGTGGGAGGGGACGCGCAGCAGGGGGCCCATCACGTCCTGGCTCAGAGCGTCCCACCGGCGCACCGGGGACTGCAGCAGGCGCCGGTAGCGGGCGCCGTCGGGACCCAGCATGCGGGCGGTGTCCTGGACGGAGCGCAGCAGCACTCCCGCTGTGCCGTCGTCGAGGGGATGGACGCAGTCGACGTCCGGCAGCCGCCAGCGCAATCCGTGGCCTTCGAGGCCGAGCTCCTTGTGGGCCGGCGAGGTGACGGCCATGGGGTGGACGGCCGAACAGTGGTCGTGCAGCAGGCCGGGCAGGATCGCCTCCTGGCTGCGGGTGCCGCCGCCGACCTCGTCGGCGGCCTCCAGCAGGGTGACGTCCAGCCCGGCCTTGGCGAGGAGGGCGGCGGCGGTGAGCCCGTTCGGCCCGCCGCCGACGACCGTCGCGCTGGTCATGACGGGGAGTCCTGGGCCGGCGGCGGGCCGTCGCCGCGCTGCGCGGGAACGGCATCCTCCCCGGCCGGGGCGGGAATGCCCTGCTGGAGTACCGGCCGCAGCGGACGCACGCGCTCCACGTCGTACACGGGGTAGTCGGGGCCGTCGGTGGGCCAGGGCTGACGGGTCACCATGTCCCGCACGGCGACGTGCCCCCGCTCGAGGAGGCCGAGAGCGGCGTCATGGACCTCGTAGGCCTGTGTACGGCGGTGGATGGGCTGGCCTTCCAGGCAGATCACGCGCACTTCGCCGGGGACGAAGCCGCAGCGCTCCTGGACGGCTTGCAGCAGCTGGTCGTCGTGGAGGTGGCCCTCGCCGAAGTTCCATCCGAGCGCGAAGCCGGCGATCAGCTCGCCGTCCATCACGACGACGTCGTCCTGGCCGTGGGTGACACGGTCGATGAGCCCGTTGTGGGCGCGGCCGTGCGAGTGCAACGACCTCCAGGCCTGCACCTTGTGGGACATCAGCAGGGCCGTCCCTTCGTCGTAGAGGCTTTCCATCTGCCGGGTGGGAAGCCGGCATGCGGTGGTCAGGCCGGCCTCCAGGCGTGCCAGGGCGTCACCGGTGAACAGCCAGACGCTGGTGGCCCAGTTTCCCGCGTAGTAGCGCATCGCGGGTAGGAACGACACCAGGTCGGGGCGCATGTTGCCCAGCAGGGGCAGCAGGACCAGGCTCGGCAGGATCAGCGCGAGCAGCCAGGGAGAATGCAGGTGCCGGACGCTGATGTCGCCGTGGGCGCCGAAGAGGTGGAACAGCGAGAAGACGAAGAAGATGTTCCACTCCAGCGGCACGCCCATCGGCACGGTCGAGAGGATGTGGAGGTGGAACACGGCCATGTAGAGCAGGGCCGCCCAGGTCCAGAAGCCTCCGTCGCCGAGGAACACCAGAAAGAGCGGCACACCGTATTCCGTCACGGTGCCGATGTGGGCGAGGAAGAACGGCAGCCGTGAGGGGCGCAGGTCGCGCGGGCTGTCGCGGTACAGCATCCGCTTCAGCCGGCGGCTCGGGACCAGCGGGGCGTTGCTCATCATCGTCGCCACCACGAAGGGGAAGTGCCGGTTGAGCTTCGATGTCGCCGCGCCCCACCACAGGGCCAGCATGACCAGCTTGAAGCCGATGAACATGTCCGGGTAGGGGAAGAAGAACAGCAGCAGCGACAGCCAGTACTGCTCCCCGCGGGCGGCCAGGAAGACCGTCTTGTCCCGCAGGCCCAGCAGCGCGAGGCTGACGACGAGGGGCAGGGCCGCGCGCGCGTCGAGCAGGCCCACCGTGCCGGAACCGGCCGGGTGGCTGCCGTCACCCGGGCGGGTGAGCAGCCATACGGCCGAGGCGAGGACGGCGGCGTACAGGGCGGCGTCGATGACCGTGCGGCGGCTGCCCCGGGTCAGCGGCACCCGCGCCGGCCACGGCGGGAGCCGGATGGTGCCCGGCCGCAGCCAGTACAGCACCGATCCGATGACGGGCTGGAAACGGGACGCCAGCGGGCCGGACCCGCAGCCCAGTCCCAGCACCTCCCACAGGACGGTGAAGACGATCAGCTTCTGGTACACGATCGGCTCCGACCACCACGACGGGGCCTGCGCGATCGTCCCGAGGCCGGGCGTCAGCGAGATCACGAACGCTGCCCCGCCGACGTAGAGGAGGCACTTGACGACGTAGAACAGGTACACCACGTTCGGCGTGCCGAAGCCGTGCTCGACCCAGTGCCGCGTGAGGATCCTCAGACGCTCGTCGCGGGGCAGCGTACGGAAGGTCCCGGCGTCGACGGGCGGCAACCGGGGTCTGATGAAGCCCATGAGGGTCACGTCCTTGTGGCTCGAAGGGGCGGTGGCGGGACCCGGCGGGAGGGCACGAGCGCGCGCCGGCGCAGCGTCGGGCGTGCCGATCTCGCCCACCGGGTTCTCCGGGGCCTTCGTGAACCCGGGGCTTCACTGACCGTCAGGTGTCGAAGCGCTGCCGGGCGGACTCGATGTGCCGGAGGTAGCGGTGGGTCCAGTCGCACATCCCGTCCACCGTCGCCCGCAGTCCGTGGCCGGCTTCGGTGAGGGTGTATTCGACGCGGGGCGGGACGGTGGGGTGGACGGCCCGCTCGACCAGGCCGTTGCGCTCCAGCATGCGCAGGTTCTGGGTGAGCATCTTGTGGCTGATGCCCTCGACCCGGCTGCGCAGTTCGCTGAAGCGCAGGGTGCCCTCTCCCAGGGCTTCGATGATCAACAGTGCCCACTTGTTGGCGACGTCCGAGAAGATCTCCCGCGCCAGGGAGTCGGCGTGCCGCAGGTCGGCATCGTCGGCCGAGTCTTCGAGCTGCTTGGTCACCATCAGGTTCCCCAGTCACTGAAAAGTGCGTTCTTCCATGTCAACGCACACTCTCCTACGGTTTCTGAGTAACCACAAGAGAGCGCAGTTGGCGTGACGAACACGGGCTGACAGCAGCCCGGGCAAGGAGTCGGACAGCATGGCCATCACTCTCAAGAACCCCGATGGGCTGCCGAAGATCGATGTGTACCGGCAGGTGGCGATCGCCTCCGGTTCGAAGCTGGTCTTCGTCGCCGGGCAGGTCGCCTGGGACGCGGAAGGGGTCACGGTCGGAGAGGGCGACCTCGCGGCGCAGGTCGAGCAGTGCTACCACAACATCGCCACCGCGCTGGGCGAGGCCGGCGGTTCCTTCGCCGACGTGGCGAAACTGACCTTCTACGTCGTCGACTGGACTCCCGACAAGATGCCCGCACTCCTGGAGGGGATCTCCCGGGCGGCCGCGAAGCTCGGGGATCCGGTCCCGCCGGCCACGCTGATCGGCGTGATGGCGCTGGACGTCCCCGAGCATCTGGTCGAGATCGAAGCCACAGCGGTCCTCGCCTGACCGCTGCCGCCGCTGCCATCCCCGAGGAGCGAAAGCGGCTGCGCAGGGCCCACGGTCTGATGGTCGACGAGGTCGCCCCGGCGCTGACTGCGCGCCGCGCCACGGTCAGCGGCTGGGAGTCCGGCAAGACGGGCGGGCGGGTCGCCGTCGCCGGGCCGGTGACCGGGCGGGCGGCCACGAGGGCTTCCCGGGCCGCCCGCCCGGCGCTGCACTCAGACCGCCGGTGCGGTCCGAGCGGTCACGGACTCTCTCCGTTCAGCAAGCATGGACACGCGCAGATGAACTGCCGTCGTCGCGCCCCGGAGTGTTCAGGGCTTGGCGGAGTACACGACACCGGCCAGGTTCTGGGCCGCGGAGCCCCAGACCTGGTCGTACAGGGAGGAGTCGACGCCGAGCGTGTAGAGCAGCCAGGCGGTCGTGACCCCGTAGGTCAGTTTCAGCTGGGCGGCGCGGGTGATGGTTCCGCTGTCACAGCCGATGCCGGAGCTGTCCTCGAATCCGCAGTGGAACCCGCCGGTGATGACGCGCAGTTGAGTGGCGGACGGCTTGGCGTCGTACATCTTCTGCTGGTTGTCGGCGACGCCGGCGATGCTGTCGGCGCTGCCGCCGACGTACTGGACCGGCATGCTCAGCGTGCCGGAGGCACTGACGGCCGAGGGGTTGGTCTCCGCCGCCGCGAGGGTGGAGACGGACTTGACGGCCGGGTTCCGGCTCGCGGCGAGCAATGCCGCGCCGCCGCCCATGGAGTGCCCCGAGACGGCGAGCCGGTCGGTGCTGACCGCGCCTGCGAACCGTGAGCCGGTGGTGCTGTTCTGGGCGGTGAGCCAGGTGAGTGCCGCGTTCAGGTCGTCGGCGAACGCGGAGTGGCTGGGAAAGAGACCGCCCTGGGACTTGGGTGCGACGGTGATGATGCCCCAGGAGGCGTAGTGCTTGAGCAGGCTCTCGTACTGGGTGATGGCTTGGAAGAAGCCGTGTCCGAAGGCGAGGCCGGGGTGGGCGCCAGCGGCGACCGGCGCGTCCGCCCCGGCCGTCGTGCCGGGATACCAGACACGTGCGCTGAACGAGCGGCCCGAGGCGGAGACGGTGAGATCGGTGTAGGCGACGGGGTACGACCCCGTGGCGGACGGGTCGGCCGCCTGGACCGGTGCGGCTGCCTCCGACGCGTGGGCGGCCGGTGCGAGGGCGAAGGCGGCTGCCGCGCACAGCAGCAGCGCGGTCAAGGACCGCAGGAGTGTACGGAACACGAGATCACCTTTTCTGGGGGGATGAAGCAGTGATGTCCGGTGGTACGTCTCCGTGCTGTCCGGGTGTTGTCCGGCTCAGGGGCCGGAGGCCACTCCGCCGCGGGCACACCCGTGGGCCCGAGCGGTGTTCAGGGGAAGGTTCACCGAGCTGAGAATCGCGCCGGACCTGGACCGAAACCGGGACCGATGATGTCGATGTCGCGGTCGGGTCTTGTCATCGGTCGTCCCGCGCTCCGAAATCGGCGAGCAGCGGGATGACGAGACGTTCGAGATTCCCGCGCCGGACCTGCGGGCTGACTCCGGTGAGCTGTACGGGGCTGTTCGGCGTCGGGACGTGCGCGACGAGAGCCAGGTGCGGCAGGAGCACCAGAAGGAATGACAGCAGCGCGTCCAGGTCGGCGTCCTTGCGCAGGTCCCCGGCGTCGACGGCCCGTTCCAGGAGAAGGCGGAGACCGGCCAGGTACATGGCGTTCACGGGTCGCCTGACCGCGTCACGAACCGCGGGGTCCATCTCCATGTTGGTGGCGGCGGCCACCCCTCGCTCGAGCGGATGCCCGGCGAAGTACTCGAGCCAGGCCTCCAGCGCGTCGACGAGGTGCGTGGCGAAGTCGCCGGTGCCGTCGTAGCCGTCGAGCCAGGGCTGCATGTGCGCGTAGACCCGCAGCGAGGTCTGCTCCGCCACGTAGGAGAAGAGGTCCAGCTTGCCCGAGAAGTACTGGAACAGGGAGCCCTTGGCGACCCCCGCTTCACGGGCGATGACATTCAGGCTGCCCGTGGAGTAGCCGTGGGTGCCGAACTCGTCCATCGCCGCGACCAGGACCCGCTCGCGGCGGGTGGGCGACAGTCGGGTCCAGGTGGGAGTGGGCATGGACACCCCTTCATGTGACCGGACGTTCACGTGACGGACGCTGATGTGACCGCCCGGTCATGGTGGAGGTGTAGCTCGCCGCAAGTCAACGTGTCGGACAGGTATGGCTGTTACTGGCTCCGGCTCGACAAGGCGATGTCGGACCGTCGGGGAGCGTCCGGGGCCCGCCACGAAGCTGTCGGGGTGTGGGCCCGGCGTCCTCCGGCTGGACGGTGCGCCGCGACTCCACCACGCTGCGCCGTACCGCCACCGTCACCACCGCCGAGCCTCCCCGCCCCGATGCCTCCGCACCGTCGATCGGAGACATCGGGCTCGGTGGTGACGACGAGGGCGGCGAAGGACACTTCAGGTACTTTTTGCGCACCGGATGGCGCCTCGCGCGCTTCGACGCCACGACGGTCCGCTCCCGAGCCGGCGGTGCCAAGGGCGCGACTGAGACACGGCCCGGCCCGGACCGCCGAATAGGTTCTGACCAGCGCGCCGTCCCCGCACCGAGGCATGCAGACTATTCTTCGGACCGACAAGTCGTGAAAGGATCCCGGTGTCTCACTCCTCGTCGGTTGCCGCGGCCTCGGGCGCGCGAAGATCCCGCCGAAGACAACGAGTACCGCGCGGCGGTGGTGGCGGGACTGACATGCACCGTATGTTTTTCACACCGCTGCTGGCGGCGGCCCTGACCGGATGCTCACTCCTCGGCCAGGACACGCCCTGCACCATGGCCGACGCGGACTCGCAGGTGTCCGTGATGTGGCGGCCCACCGACTTCGGAGGCCGGGACGCGGTGAAAGTCCGTCTGTGCGTGCAGGCCAGATGCCAGGAGCGGGTATCGGGCAGCCCCGACGATCCGTTCGCCTCGCTGTCGGTCCGACTCCGCGGCGACGTCGGCTCGTCCACCGTCCCGGTGCGGCTCACGGTGACGTCCGTGAAGAGCGGTGCCACCGTCGTCGCGGACAGCATCCGGGCCAGGCTGACGGAGCGGCACCCCAACGGCGCGTCCTGCCCGCCCACCACCTGGACGGCGACATTCCGGGCCCACCCCGACAAGGGCCTGACGTCACCGAAGGGCATGAAGCTCCAGGAATGAGCCCCGACACGAGCGCCCGTCCCACCGCAGCGCCGGAGGGACGGGCGCTTCGTGCCGTGCACCTGCGCGGCGGTCTGTTCTGGCGGGGGTGCCCAGGATGATGCGGTCGAGGTGATTCATGGCAAGCCCCCTCCTTGCCCGGACGCTGCGAGACGAGCGGCGCGCGGAAGGATGTCATCGCGCTCGCCGTCGGCGTCGCCGCGCAGTCGGGCGCCGGCTGCTGCGACTGTCTGCGGCTGAGACACCGGTCGCCGGACCCTGCCGGGCGGGCGGCGGCCGTGGTGACCTCCCCCGTGGCGGGGTGAGGCACCGGGACCGGTCGGCGGGGTGGAATGAGAGCGGCGGCGATCTTGCCGCCCGCTGCCCGGACCGACTCGGTGAGGTGGACACCGTGAGACATCGGCGTGCTCTGGTCGTCCTCGGAACGGCCCGGTTCCTGAGGGGTGCTGGACACCGCCGTCATGAACGTGTCCATCGGCCCGTCGGCCGACGGCTCCGACACCGAGGTCACCGCCATCCAGGCCGTCAGCAGGCTGTACGCCCGGGTCACGGCCGTCTACGGAACCGGTTCGGCCGGTCCGAGGGCTGCCCACGCCCAGTTGTTCGGCGCGCGTCTGGCGCAGCAACCCCTCGATCGCCGGGTCGTGCTGCACGTGTGCCGGGACGAGTGGCCGATCGTCAAGGCCGCGGTCCCACCCGCCGCGGCCGTGGCGGTCAGGGCGACCCGAGGAGGTCGCCGACGTCATCCGGTTCCTCACCTCCCCGCAGGCCGGGTACGTCACCGGCCAGCAACTCGTCGTCGACGGCGGCCTGACCGTGAGGGTGCGCGCATGAGCGGGATCGCAGCCCTGACCGGCCGAACGGCCCTGGTCACCGGTGGCGCCAGCGGCATCGGACGGGCGATCGCCGAGGCATTCGTCGCCGCCGGGGCGCAGGTGGCCGTGCTCGACCACGACCCCGAGGCGGCCGAGAGGACCGCGCGGTCCATCGGTGCGGCCGGCGGTGTCGCCGCCGACGTCACCGACGAGCAGCAGGTCCGGTGTGCCGTCGCCGAGGCGGAGCGGCTGCTGGGCCGGATCGACGTCCTGGTCAACTCCGCCGGCATCCTGACCCAGAGCCCACTGGTGGAGATGTCGCCGGCACAGTGGCAGCAGACCATCGACGTGGACCTGACCGGGGTGTTCCTCATGTGCCGGCACGTGGTTCCCGGGATGGTGTCCCGCGGGAACGGCCGGGTCATCAACATCGCCTCCCAGCTGGCCATCAAGGGCGGCGCATCGCTGACGCACTACTGCGCGGCCAAGGCGGGCGTCCTGGGCCTGACGAAGGCCCTGGCCCTGGAGGTGGCCCGGGACGGGGTGCTGGTCAACGCGATTGCCCCCGGCCCGATCGAAACACCTCTGGTCGACGGGATATCCGAGGACTGGAAGCGGGCGAAGCGCGCCGAGCTGCCGCTCGGGCGGTTCGGGACGCCCGAGGAGGTCGCGCCGACTGCGGTGCTGCTGGCCTCGTCCCCCGGCGGTGACCTGTTCGTCGGCCAGACGCTGGGGCCCAACTCCGGCGACGTCATGCCGTAGGAGCGAACCGTGTGTGGCGCTTGTGGCAGGGCCGTGGCAACCGACGCCTGGTCCGGCATCTTCTGTACCGGCCGTGCCCGTTGGGAGGCCGCCCGGATCGTCAACGGTGTGCTGGGCACCTGCTGGAGAGTCGGCCGGCCGGCCGTGCCTCCGATCACGACGGCACCGGGAGGACCGCGTGAGTGCGCCCGTCAGCAGCCACTACTCGTGGGGCGGAGACGAACACCTCGTCGTCCGACTCGACGAGGCCATGAGCCTCGAGGTCAACTTCGCGGCGATGGCCATGGCCAGACTGCTCCACGGCCGGAAGCTGCCGGGCGTGGTCGACATCTGCCCCGCCAACGCCTCCCTCCTGGTGCGGTTCGACCCGGACGTCATCGCCCCCGCGGCACTGGAGGCCGCCGTGCGGCAGGTGGAGCGGGAGGTCGGCGAGGCGCCGTCGCTGACGCTCGGGACACGCATCGTCGAAGTGCCCGTCTGGTACGACGACCCGTTCACCAACGAGACCGGCGCCCGGTTCCGTGACCGCCACCAGCGGCCGGAGGGCAACGACCTGGAATTCGCGGCGATCGAGAACGGACTGCCCTCGGCGCAGGCGTTCATCGACCGCCACTCGGGTTCACCGTGGATCACGTCGATGGTCGGCTTCGTCGCCGGGCTCCCGTTCCTCTTCCAGATGGTCCCGCAGGAGCGGCAACTCGAAGTCCCCAAGTACCTGCGCCCCCGCACCGACACACCGGCGCTGACCGTCGGGTACGGCGGTTGCTTCTCCTGCGTCTACTCCGTGCGCGGTGCCGGCGGCTACCAGATGTTCGGCGTCACCCCGGTGCCGATCTTCGACCCGGCCCGGAAACTGCCCGACTTCGAGGACTTCATGGTCTTCTTCCGGCCCGGTGACATCGTGAAGTTCCGCCCGATCGACGAGGGCGAGTACGAGCGCATCAAGGCGGATGTCGAGGCGGGCACCTTCCGCTACCGCCAAAGCCCGGTCGACTTCAGCCTGCGCGACTTCCTGGCAGGCCCGGACGCCTACAACGCCACACTGCTGGAGGCCCTGTATGGCCATTGAGATCGTCAACCCCGGGCTTGCCTCGAGCGTCCAGGACCGGGGCCGTCCCGGCTACTACGCGGTGGGCATCCCGCCGTCGGGCGCGGTCGACCTGTACTCCGCCCTCGCCGCGAACCTGCTGGTCGGCAACGAGGACGGTGCCGCCCTGATCGAGGCCGCCTACATGGGGCCGGAGCTGCGTTTCACCGAACCAGCGCTGGTGGCCGTCACCGGCGCCCGGATGCCGGTCCTGGTGGACGGCCGGCCCGCACCGCAGTGGGAGTCCTTCCGCGTCGCGGCCGGCGACGTGCTCTCCTTCGGCTATCTGGAACAGGGTGCCCGGATCTACATCGCCGTAGCCGGGGGTGTCGACGTGCCGCCGGTGCTGGGCAGCCGGTCGACGTACGCCCTCGGGGCATTCGGCGGGTTCGAGGGCCGTGCGCTGAGGGCAGGGGACGTGCTGCCCGTCGGCACCGGCGGCGGGCGGCCGGGACTGGTCGTGCCCGAGCACCTGCGTCCCGTGCTGTCCCGCGAACTCGACCTGCGCGTCATGATCGGCCTGTACGACCACCGGCTCACCCCAGACGGCCTCACCTCGCTGCTGGACACCACGTGGACCCTGACGCCCGTGGCGGACCGGATCGGCTTCCGGTACAGCGGCGGGACGCTGGAGTGGGAGGAACGGGTACAGCCGTTCGGCGCCGGATCCGACCCGTCGAACATCGTGGACGCCGGATACCCGCTCGGCTCCATCCAGGTGCCCGGGGGAGTGGAGCCCATCATCCTGCACCGCGACGCCGTCTCCGGCGGCGGCTACGCCATGGTCGCAACGGTGATCAGCGCCGATCTCGACACCGTCGGCCAGTCCGCGCCCGGCACCCGCACCCGCTTCCGCCCGGTGTCCATGGAGCAGGCGCTGGAGGCCAGAGCGGCCGCCGCAGCACGCGTCCGGCACCTGCGCACGGCGCTGACCCCACCCCAGCCGTCCTGACCTGCCGCTGCCCCCTGCACCGCCTGAAAGGATCCCCGCCACCATGAGTTCCCTCGCGCCGGTCGCCCCCGAAGGGGCACCCTCGTCGACCTCTGGGCGCGCAGCCGCACCCGCGACGCCGCGCTCGTCGTCGGCGCCGCCGCCCTCACCGCCCTCGCCGCCCAGGTCTCGGTGCCCGTGCCCGGCTCACCGGTGCCCGTCACGCTGCAGACGTTCGCCGTACTCGTGACCGCGGCGGCCCTCGGCGCCACCCGCGGTGCGCTGAGTCAACTGGTCTATCTCGCCGCCGGTGCCGCGGGGCTGCCGGTCTTCTCCGGGGCCACCGGCGGCATGCCCGCCGTCCTCGGCGCGACCGCCGGCTACCTCCTCGGGTTCGTCGTGGCCGGCTACCTCGTGGGAGCGCTTGCCCAGCGGGGCGCCGACCGGAGCCTCCCCGGCACCCTGCTGACGTACATCGCCGGTTCGCTGGCCGTGTACGCGCTGGGGGTTCCGGTACTCGCCCTGGTCACCCACCAGTCGCTCGGCTGGGCCGTGGCCCACGGCCTCGTGCCGTTCCTCGTGGGTGACGTCCTCAAGGCCCTGGCCGCGAGCGCACTGCTGCCCGCGGCGTGGCGTGTGACGGGCCGCACCCGCTGACCCCGGCGGGCGCGCCCGCGCGCCCGCCCGTGCCGTGCCGCTCGCCGGCGCGACGCCATCAGGTGCACGGGTGCGCCGAGGCCGACGACATCGCGGGGCGTGCCGGTACGAACCGGTGCGGACGTTCGCCGGCCCGCGGCGGCCCCCGGGTGCCCTCAGTCCGTGAGGTGCTCCAGGATCCGGTGCATCCCGCTGTTCCAGTTCTCCTTGAGCGCCGCCACCGCCGCGTCGGTGTCGCCGCGTTGCAGACACTGCGCGATCCGCTCGTGCTCCACCGCGGAGCGCTCCAGGATGTCCTGGTCGCCGAGAGCCACCCGCTCGTAGCGGTGCATCGTCACCTTCAGCGAGGTGATCAGCTTCATCAGCCGGTCGTTGGTGCAGCCTGACAGGAGCAGGTCGTGCCATGCGTCGTCGTAGCGCTCGATGACGTCGTGCGGCGCCTGCGGCGCGGAGAAGGCCCGCGCCTCCTCGAGGAGACGGGGAGCCGTCGCCCGCAGGTGCTCCGGGTCGCTGGACTCCAGGGCCAGCGCCTCCAGCGCCGCCACGATCGCGGTCAGGTCACGGAACTCCTGCGCGCTCAGCGGCGTGAACCGGAAGCCCTTGCCGCGCTCGCTGGTGATGACGCCCTCGCGCTCGAGCGTGATCAGGGCCTCGCGCAGCGGAGTGCGGCTGACCCCGAGTTCGGTGGCGAGCTGCCCCTCGTTGATCGGCTCGTTGGTCGCGATCGTGCCACGTCCGAGGCGCTTGATCAGTTCCTCCTTGACCTGTTCGCGCAGCGGGCGGTTCTCGATTGGCATGTGGGGCGGCCCTCCTCTTCCGTCCGGTCGATTATCTGTTACCGGCGAGTCACGCGGTACCCGCGCCGTCGACCGGGATGATCGCCCCGCTGACGAACGACGACGCGTCGGACGCGAGGAACGCCACGGTCTGGGCGATGTCCCTCGGCTGCCCGATCCTGCCGAGGGGCCGGTCGGCGGCCTCGGCGTAGAACGCGTCGGAGCTCTCGCCGAGTTGCCGGGCTTCCTCGGCGAGCATGCCGGTGGCCGTGTCGCCGGGGCAGACGCAGTTGACGCGGATGTTGTCGGGACCGTGGTCGATGGCCATGGCGCGGGTCATATTGACGACAGCGCCCTTGGAGGCGCAGTACGAGACGGCGCGACCGCCACCCGAGATGCCCCATCCCGATCCGGTGTTGATGATCGAGCCGCCGCCCTGCGCGGCCATGCCGGGAATCACCAGGCGGCTCATCAACATGATGGAGCGGACGTTCACGGCCATCACCAGGTCCCAGTCGTCCTCGGTGATCTCGCAGACGGTGGAGCGGCGAATGACGCCGGCGTTGTTGAACAGCACGTCGACGCCGCCGAAGCGTTCCTGCGCGGCCCCGGCCACGGCTTCGCAGTCCGCGCGCTGTGAGACGTCGCAGCGGACGAAGACACCGCCGGTTTCCCTGGCGGTCCGCTCGCCGCCGTCCGGGTCGATGTCGGCGATGACGACGCGGGCGCCGAGTTCGGCGAGGACCTGAGCGGTGGCCCGGCCGATGCCGGTGGCTCCGCCGGTGACGATGGAACGCTTGCCGTCGAGAGTGATCATGAGGCTTCCTTCATTGGGGTACGGGGGCGCGGTTTCGAGCGCGCGGACGGTGGGGTGGTCGGGTGGTCAGGTGGTCAGGCGGTACAGCGATGTGCGGCGCCGGCCGGTGATGACGGGCAGATGGCCTGCCAGTTCGGCGTCCAGCACCTCGTCGCCCGTGTCGAGGAGAAGAGGACGTCCGCCCAGAGACGCCAGCTTCTGTTCGGTGCACAGTACGAGCAGCCGGTCCCGGCCGCCCGCCGCGCCCAGCACACGCGGCGAGATCTGCTGGTTGCCGCGGCCGAGGAGAAAGCCCTGGCCGCCGATGGGGGAGAGGGCGATCCAGCGTGGCCCCGCCGCGAGGAGGGCGTCCTCTCCGGCGTCGCGCAGCACGACCTCCGCCGGCCGACCGGGCCGCAGCGCGAGCACGTCGACGCCGGTGAGGGAGGCATCGGTCCCCAGCGCGGCGGCCACGGCGCGGGTGGTGCTGCCCGGGCCGAGTGCCAGCAGTCCGTCGCCGACACGCTCGGCGACCTCGGCGGCGATGCCGCCGACCGCCTGCGGCGCACCGGCCGTGCTGCCGGTCTTGCGCTGCTGGACGCGCACCGGTACGTCGGGGACGGAGAGCCAGCCGTAGAGGCGTGAGGCGACGCGTCCCGCGCGCAGTTCGTCCACGTCCCGGTCCATCACTTCGGCGTCGCGCAGGCGTACGGCGCCGGAGCGGGCGAGCCACGCGGCGGCCACCTCGCCCGCCGCGCGCGGGCTGACGCCGAACACGGCCGAGTGCATCTTGACGCCGGTCGGCACCCCGAGCACCGGGCAGCGCAACCCGTCGAGCGCGGCGAGCACGTCCCGGGCGGTGCCGTCACCGCCGGCGAAGAGCAGCAGGTCGACTCCCTCGGCGACGACGGCCCGCACGGCGGCGACGGTGTCCTCGGTCGAGGTCTCGTCCTCGGCCCCCGGGGCGTACACGACCCGCGCCGTCAGCCCGGCCGCGGCGACGGAGCCGGCCCCCATGGCGCCGGCGGCGGTGACGACTTCCGGTGGTGCGCCGCGGTGCCCGCCGCCCGGCCCCGCGACCGCGCCACCCGGGGCACCGGCACCGGTGCCCGACCGTGCCCGCAGTTCGCGCAGTGCCGCGGCCGCCCGTTCCCCTGCCAGGGGTCTCGCGCCCAGGGCGAGGGCGCGGTGGCGGTGCTCCGGGCCGTCGGTGCCGCCCAGGCCCACCCGGCCGCCGAGGCCGGCGACCGGGTTGACCACCAGGCCGATCCTGGTCAACGGGCCGCCTCGCCGAGGATCTTGCGGCGGTAGGCGCGCCAGGAGACGGCCCAGGTGGCCGGGTCGTCCAGGGTCTCCGGGCGGACCCGGTGGATGGTCGAACGGTGCGGGGCCGTGCGGACCGTGTCCGGGGACTCGTACGCCTCGCGGGCGATCTCGGCAAGGATCGCCGCGTACTCGTCCAGGTCGGCGCGCGTGTACGACTCGGTCGGTTCGAGTGTCATCGGCTCGGGGACGAGGTGCGGGTGGTGGCTCGTCCAGTAGTGCGTGCCGAAGTCCGCGGCGCGCAGCCCGATGTCCTCGGAGTGCAGCCCGGTGTCCCAGTGCAGCTTCTGCCAGCTGTAGCGGACCTGTTCGACGCGTGGCCGCCCCTGGGCGTACGGCACCGAGACTCCCGGGATCCGCCGGACCTTGTGGAGCAGGTAGTTGTTGTTGAGGACGGCCGTCTCCGCGGCGCAGCGCAGCCCCTGAGCGCCGAGCGACATGATCCACGCGTACGCGCGCACGAGGTTCGGCACCACCCCGTAGAACGGCCGCATCTTTCCGACGGACTCGGGCCGGTCGTCGTCCAGACGGTAGCGCTCGCCGTCGAACTCGACCGTGGGGCGCGGCAGATACGGCGCCAGCTCCTCCGTCACCGCGCACGCGCCGGCCGCCGGCCCGCCGCAGGCGTGCGGCGTCGAGAACGTCTTGTGCAGGTTGAAGTGGCACAGGTCGAACCCGGCCTCACGGGCGCGCGTGATGCCGAGGATGCCGTTCGCGTTGGCCTGGTCGTACGAGCACAGGCCGCCCGCCTCGTGCACGATCCGTACGAACTCCTCGATGCGCGGGTTGTAGATGCCCGTGTCCTCGGGGTTGGTGATCAGCAGCGCGGCCGTGCGCGGTCCGACCGCGGCCTTGAGCGCCTCGATGTCCGGGTAGCCGTCCGGGTCCGGGTGGAGGGTGATGACCTTGAAGCCGGCCGTCTTGGCGCAGGCCGCGTTCGACGGGTGGGAGAAGATCGTCGTGATGACCTCGTCGCGCTGCTCCGACTCGCCGCGCGCAGCGAAGTACGCCCGGATCATGGCCACGTTCGTGTAGATCGCGGCCGAGCCGGCCCCCGGCTGGAGCGACACCCGGTCCATGCCGGAGATCTCCTTGAGGAGCAGTTCCAGGCTGTGCATGATGCCGAGGACGCCCTGGACCGTGTCCTCGTCCTGGAGCGGGTGCAGCGCGGCGATGCGCGGGTCGCGGGCGAACTGGTCGTTGACCTTGGGGCTGTACTTCATGGTGCAGGTGCCCTGGCCGACGTCGATGTTGAGGTCGGCGCCCAGGTTCTCCTGCGACAGGCGCAGGTAGTGGCGCAGGACCTGCTGCTGCGACATCTCGGGCAGGGCGGGCGGCTCGGCGCGGCGCAGCGCCGCGGGGATCTCCACCGGCGCCACCGAAGGGTCCGGCGCCGGGACGAGGACGCCGCGTTCGCCCGGCGAACCGAGTTCGAAGATCAGCTTCTCGTCCCAGGACGCCTGCTGGAAGCGGCGCAGCGGCGGCTTGGGCGCGATCCGCGCATCGTTGGGGGAGACCGGTACGGGTGCGTGGTGGGCGGTCACTTGACGATCTCCTCGAGGGCGGCGGCGAGCCGGTCGATGTCGGCCTTGGAATGGACTTCGGTGACGCAGAAGGCTGCCTCGTGCTCGCCGGTGGGTACGGAGCCGTAGATGCCGCGCTCCCTGAGGCCGGCGCGTATCCCGGCGGCGGTTGCGCCGCGGGTGTAGCGCACGGTGAAGTCGGCGAAGTGCAGGGCGTCACCGTACGGGACCTCGATGCCGGGCACCTGGGCGAGGCGCTGCCGGGCGTACGCGGTGTGGGCGAGGATCGTGTCGCCGATCTCCCGCATGCCCTGCGGTCCCATCAGGGCGAGATACACGCCGGCGCCGATGCCGTGCAGCGCGGCCGCCGTGCCCACCCACTCCTTGCCCTCCTCGCGCAGGGCGAACGAGGTCCGCTCGTACGCGACGTCGCCGAAGCCGTACTCGCCCTCGACCGAGGTGGGCGCGAGCCCGAACAGCCGTGAGGGGTACTCGGCGACCAGCCACTCCTCGTCGCGGGTGGCGATGAAGCCGGCGTTGCCGCCGCCGAAGCTCTGGTGGATGCCGAGCGGCTGGATGTCGCCGCAGGCGATGTCCGCGCCGTACGCGGAGGGAGGCGCGAGCACGCCGAGGGTGAGCGGATTGCAGCCGACGACGTACAGGGCGCCGGCGCCGTGCGCGAGTTCCGCAAGCCACGGCAGTGACGAGTCGACGATGCCGAGGGCCGACGGGGCGTCCGCGTAGACGGCCGCGGTGTCACCGGCGGCCAGCTCCTCGTGCAGCGCGTCGAGGTCGGCGCAGCCCGTCTCCGGGTCGACCGGAACCACGGTGACGTCATGGTCGGGACGGACGTAGTCGCGGATGCGGGACAGCTTGTCCGCGTCGATCGCGGTGGCGACGAGCACGCGGCGGCGCCCGGTGATGCGGCCCGCCATGCGCAGGGCGGTACCGGCGGCCTGGAAGCCGTCGTACACCGGGACGTTGACGACCTCGACGTCGAGGAGCTCGGCCATCATCGACTGGTACTCCCACAGTGCCTGGAAGCGGCCGTGGTCCTCGTACGGCTCGCCCGCGTAGGCCGTGAGGAACTCGCTGCGGTTGACCACCTCGTCCACGACCGCGGGCACATGGTGCTGGTAACAGCCCGAGCCGAGGAAGCTGAGGACCTGCCGCGTCGAGGTGTTGCGGGCGAGCAGTTCCTCCATGTGCCGGACGAGTTCGGCCTCCGAACGCAGCGGAGCCGGCAGGTCGAGGGGGCGGTGCAGCCGGATCCCGTCCGGGATGTCGGCGTAGAAGTCCTCGGTGCCCGCCGCGCCGATCTCGTCGAGCATCGCCTGCCGCACGGCCGGTACTGAGTTCGGGATGTAGGGGTGGACGAAGTTCTCGGTCGACGTCATGCCGCGCCTTTCCGTCAGGCAGGTCAGCGTGTTCCGGTCGGCCCGACCGGTCTCGTAGGTCTTTGCATGTACACGTCTTGACGGGCGTCGTCATTCAGTGTGCTGAATACAGCATTAGGTATACAGCCTCCGGGAGGTAAGAGTGTCAATGGACCCGAGCGGCGGACCGTCCTGGCCGCTGGCCTCGCGACCACGGCGCCGACCCCCTGATCGGCGGCTGCGTCATGGAGGCACGGGCGGCGGTGGACAGGCCCGCGACAACGGCGCTCGCCGACCGTCTGCCGGCGCGGCCCCGTCTGGCTCGACCCGACCAGGGACTACGACCCGGTCACCTGGGCGTCGCTCAACCCGCCCCACCTCGGCTGGGCGGTGCCTGCCCCGCATCACGGTGCGAGACCGGACTCGCCGAGGCGCCGGCCTTCGGCGCCACGGGTTCAGTCGCTTGTTCGAGCGACGCATGGCCGACATATAGTTCGGTGTCATGAGCCGTTGGAATGCGCTGACCGGGGGGACGTCCGGAGAAGACTACGCCGCGAGGTTCGCGGCCCTGGCCCTCAGCGGGAAGGACGTGCACGGTGAAGCGCGGTTCTGCGCCGCTCTCGTACCTGCCGGAGCGCGAGTGCTGGACGCCGGGTGCGGTACCGGACGGGTCATGATCCGGCTCGCGGAGCTCGGTTACGACTGTGTCGGGGTGGATCTCGACGAGTCGATGCTGGCGGTTGCCCGGAAGCAGGCGCCGGGCCTGCCCTGGTTCCAGGCAGATCTGACCGGATTCGATCCGGCCCTGCTCGGCATCGCCGCAGACTTCGATCTCGTGGTCGCCGCAGGCAACGTCTTCCCGCTGCTCGCTGCCGACACCGAGGCCACGGTGGTCAAGCGCCTGGCCGCGGCCCTGCGTCCGGGCGGCCTGTTGGTCGCCGGCTTCGGCCTGGACGAGGACCACCTGCCCGTGCCGCCCAGTATCACGCTGGCAGAGTACGACGACTGCTGCGCCCGAGCCGGCCTCACCCTCGTCGACCGCTTCGCCGGCTGGGACGCCGATCCTTACGACGGCGGCGGCTATGCCGTCAGCGTCCACTCCCGGTGAGGAACGCGTCCACCACGGCGTTGTGCCGCCCCGCGCGAGCCGCCCGGTCTGCCGGCACCAGCCGCGCGGCGGCCTGTACGGCGTAGCCGTCCGGATCGCCGAAGGAAGCCCGCGGATACTCTCCCGTGTCCGCGCAGTGGGTTGTGACGTCCGTGACCGCCTGGAGCACGACCGCCCGGTCCAGGCCCGGCTGCATGGCCGGCACAGCCGGTTGCGTGAACACCCTCGTTCCCCGCACGCCTCGGTCTGTGAGGCGGATCGAGTCGGGGGGTGACGGTGGCGCGGCGGGCCGAGGCCGGGGCGCGGGCCGGTGCGGAGGGAATCCGCGGTGAGCACGACGCGATGCCGGCGGGGCCGCGTCTCACCGCCCTCTTGCGGGACCGCGCAGAACATGTGTCGCCGTGCCGGTGGCCGGGGCGGTCCCTGCCGCGGCGGTGACGGTGTCGGCCGGCGCGGGAGCTGCTGCGGCAGGCGTTCCGAGGGCGAGGCCCATGCCGAGCGCCGCGGTCGACAGGGCGACGGTGGCGCGTGTGCGCACGTCCGACAGGGGCCGAATCGGTGTTCTCCGGGCGCGTGGGGCACGGAGCTGTCAGGTCCGGTCGGCTGCGAAACGCGGGCGGACAGCTGGGCGCAGCAGTCCGGCCCTGTCAGAGCCCGGGGCAGGCCGGGGCCTCCGCGGAACCCGGGTCAGCTTGAGCCGTCACGAGAGATCGCGGTGACGAAGAGGTCAGGACAGTCTTCCGTAGATCCGCCGGCCGCTGGTGGCCTCGGTACGGGCGAGATCGGCGATGGCGCCGAGCGCTTGCTCGGCGATCTCGGGTACACACAGGAAGTCTTCGGCTTCGGCGCACCCCAGGACCCATCCCACGACCACCTGATCGATTTCGGGCGGTGTGGCGTTCCGCACCCCCTCCACCAGCACCTGCGGCACCTCGAACACCGTGGCACCGCTCACCTCGTCCAGGGCGATGATGCGGGGCCTCGCGGCCTCGGCGACTGCTTCCATGTTCCGGCCGGCAAGGAGGGCCTCCCAGGCGGGCAGCACATCCTCTGGGTCGAGTTCGTCGAAGTCCAGCTCAATGGCGCCTGCTCCGGGGTCGGTTGCGAGCATGACCGCGGCTGTCCGCTCATCCGGCGCGGCGAAGAGTGTCAGTGTGTTGCTGTCCATGACGGGAGATGGTGGCTTATCGGTGTTCGTCCTTGCCCGGCGGGGCCGCCCCCGGGGTCGGCGGAGTCGTGGGGGCGCTGATCCACAGTCATGTCGGCGCGCTGTGCCAGGAGTTGTTTCTCGGCGGTGGCGGTGGCCGTGACCGAGGGCCGGTCGGAGCACGTCGGGCGAGAGATCAGCCGGTGGGAGTAGCAATTACTGGTGACCTGCGCACCGTGGCTGGTGAAGGGTGTGAAAGATCACTGACCTTGATCACGGACGCACACCGACGCCGGCTGCCGATCCGCCGGAAGGCCTGTGGCTCGACCGCTGAGGCCAGTCGCGGTGTGCAGGGGGAGGGCGGGAATGGCATCAGGTACGGACGTCGTCTGCCGTTTCGTGCGGCGGGCGCAGAGCGCACCCGACGCGACCGCGGTCGAGTGGTCCGACGGTGCGATCACCTACGCGGAGCTGCTCGCCGGGGCGGACCGTCTCGCCGATGAGCTGCGCGACGCAGGGATCCGCACCGAGGACGTGGTGGCGCTCGTGCTCGACCGCTCACCCCTGTTGGTGGTGGCCCAGCTGGCGGTCTGGCGCGCTGGAGCGTGTTTCGTGGTCATCGATGCCGCCACGCCCACGTATCGCCTCAACAGCCTGCTCCGGCAATCGGGGGCCGGGGCCGTGGTGGTCGCTTCCGGAGGCCGCCCGGACATCGACCATCCGACGATCCTGCACGTCCGGCCGCCTTCCCCGGTGTCCGGCCGCGCGGCGCCCGTCGAGCCCCGGCAACGCCGTTGTCCGCATGCCGATCAGGGCGCCTACGTGGTGTACACCTCGGGCTCGACCGGTGCGCCCAAAGGTGTTCACATCCCGCACCGCGGACTGGCCGGGCTGGTGGACTGGCACGAAACGGCCTTCGGCCTTTCCGCGCAGGACCGCACGGCGCTGATCGCCTCCCCGGCCTTCGACGCGAGCGTCTGGGAGATCTGGCCGACCCTGTGCGCGGGCGCCGTTCTCACCATTCCCGACTCCGACGTGCGCGACTCGCTCACCCGGCTCCGCGACTGGCTCGTCCAGCGCTCGGTGACCGTCTGCTTCGCCCCCACGCCCATGGCCGAGGGCCTCATCGAACTGGAGTGGCCCTCGGACACGGCCGTGCGCCTGCTGCTCACAGGAGGCGACCGGCTGACCCGGTTCCCACCGGCCGACCTGCCCTTCCGGCTGGTCAACAACTACGGTCCCTCCGAATGCACCGTCGTGGCGACCTCCGGCACGGTGACCGTCCCGTCCGCTGCGGAAGACCTGCCCGACATCGGGTCGGCCGTCGGCCGCACGGTCCTGCACGTGCTCGACGAACGGCTGAACCCGGTCCCGGACACCGAGGCCGGGGAGCTGTTCATCGGCGGCCCCGGCGTGGCCAGAGGCTATCTGGGCCGGCCCGATCTCACCGCGGAGCGTTTCCTCCCGGACCCGACCGGCACCGAGCCGGGTGCCCGCCTCTACCGCACGGGTGACCTGGTGCGCAGGAGGGAGGACGGCAGACTGGAGTTCCTCGGCCGCACGGACCACCAGGTCAAGCTGCGCGGCTTTCGTATCGAACTCGGTGAGATCGAGGCCTGTCTGCTGGGCCACTCCCTGGTCCAGTCCGCTGTGGCGCAGGTCGCCGAGAGCGGTCCGTGGGCCGGCGAGCTGATCGCCCATGTCGTGACGTGGCCGGAAGCGGACGTTCAGGCGAGCCGGCTGGACGAGGTGCTCGGCGAACACCTGCGGACACGGCTGCCCGCGTACATGGTGCCCCGCACTCTTGTGCGGATGACGGCGTTCCCGCTCACCTCCCAGGGCAAGATCGACCGCCGTGCGCTTCCGCTGCCGGAATCCGGCCCCCGGCAGGACCGTGAGCTCACCCCTCCGCGTACCGAGCGCGAACGGATGGTGTCGGACGTCTGGCAGCGCCACCTGGGCGGCAGGACGATCGGCGTCCACGACGACTTCCTCGCCCTGGGCGGCCAGTCGCTCGTGGCGATGCGCGTCGCCGTGGAGCTGGAGTCCCTGCTCGGGGTGCCGGTGGCGCCACGGACCGTTTTCGAGAACCCCACCGTCGCCGCCCTGGCCAAGGCGCTCGACGCAGCGGGCCCGGCCCCGTCGGCAAGCGTTCCCGTTCCCACGGCGACCCCCGACCCACTGCCGCTGTCCGATGCCCAGACGCGTATCTGGTTCATGGAGAAGATGGCCCCCGGAAGCGCCCAGTACGTGGTGCCGCTGGCCTTCACGGTCACGGGAACCCCGCAGCCCGCGCTCCTGGAACGGGCACTCAACACCCTCGTGCTCCGCCACGAGCCGCTGCACAGCCGTGTCACGGACGACGGATCCGGGCCGAAGTCCTGGCGCGAGCCCCACCTTCGGGTGCCGTTGCACCAGGTGGACCTGAGCGGCTGCCCCGAGGACGTCCGCCGCACCCGGCTCGAGGCCCTGCGCCGGGAGGCCGCACTGCCCTTCGAACCGGGCAGTGCTCCGATGCTGCGCTGCACGCTGGTCCGGCTCGGCGAGAGGCACCACGAACTGCTGATCGCGGTCCACCACATCGCCTTCGACGGCTGGTCCGTGCGTGTGCTGATGAGCGAACTCGCGGCGGCGTACACCGCTTTCACCCAGGGCCGGCCTCCCGCACTGCCCGAACTGCACGTCCGGCACAGCGACATCACCATGTGGCGGCGCAGCCCCGGACAAGTACAGAAGCTCACCGCCCAACTCGACTACTGGCGCGAGGTGTTCGCCACGCCGCCGCCTGCGCTGGAGCTGCCCGCCGACCGGTCGCGCAAGGACGCCGCCGCCCGGCCCGGCAGCAAGACGCGGCAACCGCTGCGACCGGAACTGCTGCAAGCGGTCCGCACGTTGAGCGGGGACGCGGGCGTCACCCCGTTCGTGGTGTTCTTCACCGCCTACCAGCTGCTGCTGCACCGCTACAGCGGACAGACCGACATCACCACGGGCGTACCGCTGGCCCAGCGGTCCACGCCTGAGTGCCGCCCGCTCATCGGCATGATGACCAACACGCTGCCACTGCGGGTGGACCTCGGCGGAGACCCGACCTCGATCGAGCTGCTGCACCAGGTGCGGCGCACCGTCATGTCCGCCGCCGAACACGGCCAGGTCCCCCTGGAACGGATCGTGAGCGCCGTCGACGTGGAGCGTGACGCGGTCACCAACCCCCTGTTCCAGACCCTGTTCGTCTACCAGGAGCCGGTGCCCGCGGTCGACGGTCACGGACTGCGCGTCGCCTACGAGGGAGAACTGGACAACGGCTGCGCCAAATTCGACCTGTCCCTCTACATCGACTTCCCCGAGTCCGGGCCGGCACTGATCGTCGAGTACGACACCGACCTGTTCGACGCCGTCACCATCGAGCGACTGCTGGACCACTACCAGACCCTTCTCGGGTCCCTCACCCGGGAACCGGGCGACCGGGTGTCCCGGCTGCCGCTGCTGGCGCCCGGAAGCGGCGACGCCGCTTCGGTTCGCGGACCGGAGACCGAGGCGCCACCCCTGCCTCTGCACACCCTCTTCGAACGGCAGGCCGCCGCGACACCGGACGCCCCCGCCGTCGAATACGGCGAGGCAGCCCTGACCTATCGCGAACTGGACGAGCAGGCCAACAGGCTCGCGCACCACCTCAGGCGGCTGGGCGCGGGACCCTCCACGCCGGTCGCGGTCTGCCTCGGACGATCCCTGGACCTGCCCCGGGCCGTCCTCGCGATCCTCAAGGCAGGAGCCGCCTATGTTCCCCTGGACCCCGACTACCCCCCGCCCAGGCTCGCCGCGGCCCTGACGGAATCGGCCGCTCCGCTGGTGGTGACCAGGCGTTCCGAGCGGGAGCGGATCCCCGAAGGCGAGCACCGGGTGGTCTGCCTCGACGAGGACGCGCCGTCGATCGCGCGGGAGGCGGCCTCTGCGCCCCCGTCCGAGGCGACCGCCGCGGACCTCGCCTACGTGCTGTTCACGTCCGGGTCGACCGGGACGCCCAAGGGCGTGGCCATGCCCCACCGAGCGGTCTCCAACCTCATCGACTGGCAGCGAACGGCCGGTGAGCTCGGAAGCGCCGCCCGCACCCTCCAGTACTCCTCGCTGAGTTTCGACGTCTCCTGCCAGGAACTCTTCTCCACCTGGGCGGTCGGCGGCACTCTGGTCCTGGTCGACGACCACGTCCGGCGCGACTCCGGCGAACTGCTCCGGTTCCTGCGAAGGCACCGCGTCGAACGGGTCTTCCTGCCCTTCGTCGCACTGCACCACCTGGCCGAGGCCTGGGAGCCCGGCATCCCGCTGCGGCTCAGGGAAGTGGTCACGGCCGGCGAACAGCTGCGGATCACGCCGCAGATGCGCGGTTTCTTCGCGGCCCTTCCCGGCAGTTCCCTGCACAACCACTACGGCCCCAGTGAGACCCACGTGGTGACGGCGCACATCCTGCGCGGCAGCCCGGCCCACTGGCCCGACATCCCGCCCATCGGACGTCCGGTGTCCGCGGTGACCGCCAGGGCCCTCGACGACGCCATGCGTCCGGTGCCGCACGGGGTGCCGGGGGAGCTGTGGCTGGGCGGAGCGTGCCTGGCCGACGGCTACCTGAACAGGCCCGAACTGACCGCCGAGCGCTTCCTCACCCTGAGCACCGGAGAGCGCCTCTACCGCACCGGTGACCGGGTCAGGATCCTGCGCGACGGCACGATCGAGTTCCTCGGCCGGACGGACGACCAGGTCAAGATCCGCGGCCACCGGGTGGAACCGGCGGAGGTCGAGGCGGCGCTGTCCCGCCTGGACGACGTACGTGCCGTGGCCGTCGCTGCCCGCGGCGGCGACGGGGCGCAGTACCTCTGCGCGTATGTCGTCCCCCAGGATCCGGTCCGTGAGGACCGCCGCCGGCAGTTGGCCGACCGGTACCGCGACGAACTCTCCGGCCGGCTGCCCGAGTACATGGTGCCGCAGGCGTTCGTCCTCCTCGAGGCGCTCCCGCTGACCCCGTCGGGCAAGGTGGACCGCAGGTCCCTGCCGGAACCGGAACCGTCGCGCGGCGGCGCGGCGTCCTCACCACCGCGCGACGCGCTGGAGACCGTGATCGCCCAGGCCTGGGCGGACGCACTGAAACTCGACGGCGTGGGCCGAGAGGACCACTTCTTCCGTCTGGGCGGGCACTCACTGATCGCCACGCGCGTCACATCCCACCTGCGCGAGGCGCTCGGCGTCGCGGTGCCGCTCAGGACCCTCTTCCTGAACCCCACCTTGGCCGCCTGCGCCCGCGCCCTGCGCGAGCAGCACGGCACCGACGTCGATCTGGCAGCGGAGGAATACCTCCTGATCACCGGTCTCTCCGACGAGGAGGCCGAAGCCATGTTGCAGGTCGCACTCAGCGGAAACGAGCACGAGGACAGCACCGAATGAGCGATTTCACCGCGCGGCGGCCCCTGACGGACCAGCAGCGCCGCCTGCTGATGGCACGCCGCAGGAAGGCGGCGGCCACCGACGCCGTCATCGCGCCCCGCGGCAGCGCGGCGTCCACGGCCAGGATGTCCCTCGAACAGCAGAGGCTGTGGTACCTGGACCGACTGACGCCCGGAAGCAGCCTCTACCTGCTGCCGTCCGCCTTCCGGCTCACCGGGCCGCTGGACGTCCGGGCGATGGAGACGGCGTTCGACTGGCTGATACGGCGGCACACATCGCTGCGCACCGCCTTCCGCGCCGACGGGGCCGCCTTCCAGCAGGTGATCAGCGAGGCGGAACCCTTCACCCTCGCCGTGACGGACCTGTCGCCCCTGGACGAGGAGACCGCCCGGGCCCGGCTGGCCGAGCACCTCGCGGCAGAGGCCACCACGCCCATGGACCTGTCCTGCGGCGGCCTTCTGCGCGCCCGCCTGCTCCGTATGGGCCCGCAGGAGCACGTCCTGCTCCTGACCCTGCATCACATCGTCGCCGACGAGTGGTCGCTGCAGATCCTGCACCGCGAACTGGGCGCCGCCTACAGCAGCTTCGCCCAGGGCCGCGAGCCCGGCCTGGAGCCGCTGACGATCCAGTACGCCGACTTCGCCGAGTGGCAGCACGAGTGGGCCTCGGGGGACGAATTCAAGAGCCACCTCGACTACTGGAAAGGTGCCCTGCAAGGCGCCCCCGCCAGTACCGAACTGCCCACCGACCGCCCGCGTCCCGCGGTCGCCTCCGAGCACGGCACGAGCCTGCCGTTCCGCCTGGGCATCGAGGCCGAGGCCTTCGAGGCGCTGTGCCGGCGCACCGACGCCACTCCGTACACGGTGCTGCTCTCCGCGTTCCTGGTGCTGACGGCCCGTTACAGCGGACGCGAGGACCTGGTGGTCACCACGCCGACGGCCAACCGGGAGCGGCCCGAGGTGCAGGACCTCATCGGGTTCTTCACCAACACCCTGCCCATCCGGGCGGACCTGTCGGGGCGCCCGGGCTTCGACGAGGTGGTGTCCCGGGTACGCCGCACCCTCCTCGACGCCTACGCCCACCAGGCGCTGCCCTTCGACAGCCTGGTGCGGGCGGTGCGGCCGGACCGGAGCCCGGGCCGGCATCCGTTCAGCCAGCTGATGTTCCTCTTCCAGTCGCAGGACGACGGATCCCCGGACTTCGAGGGACTGAGTGTCAGCGCGATGGACATGCCCCGGCCGACGGCGAAGTTCGACCTGACCATGGCGGTCCGCCGGACCGCCGACGGGCTCGAGGGACTGCTCGAGTACAGCAGCGAGCTGTTCGAGGAGTCGACCGTACGGGGCTTCCTCGCCCACTACGACCGGCTCCTGACAGCCGCCGTGGACGCCCCGGCGACGAATGTGTGGGAGCTGCCCGTCCTGCCCGCCGACGAGACCGAGGCGTTGCTGTCGGCGGCCCGCGGTGAGCGGGCCGAGACCCAGCCCCTCCTCGTGCACGAGCTCTTCGACGCCGCGGCGACGGCCCGGCCGGACGCCGTCGCCGTCCGCGACGCCGCCGGGACCCTGACCTACCGGGAGCTCGCCGAGCGTTCGGAAGCCTGGGCCGGAGCCCTTCGCGCACACGGGGTGGCACCCGGTGACCTGGTCGGAGTGTGCCTGGAGAGGGGCATCGACCTGCCGGTGGCCCTGCTGGCGGTGCTGAAGGCGGGAGCCGCCTACGTCCCGCTCGACCCGGCCTACCCCGCCGAGAGGCTGTCCTACATCCTGCGGGACACCCGGGCCCGTGTGGTGGTCTCCGGCCCGGACGCCGCACACCGCCTCGCGGACGACCGGATCCGGGTACTGACCGCGGACGACCTGAGCCGCGGCGGCCCCGAAGACCTCCCGGACACGCGCGGTGTCCTCGGCGACGATCTGGCCTACGTCATCTACACGTCCGGCTCGACCGGACACCCCAAGGGCGTCATGGTCACTCACCGGGGAGTGGTCAACTACCTTCTGTGGGCGAAGGACTTCTACGATGTGCGCCCCGAGGACACCGTCCCCGTCCATTCCTCCTTCGCCTTCGACCTGACCGTCACCAGCCTGCTCGTCCCGCTCATCGCCGGAGCGGCGGTGAGGATGCTGCCGCCGACGGCCGGTGCGGCCGATCTCGGCGAGACGCTGCGGGCCGCCCCCCACGGACTGGTGAAGATCACCCCGGCGCACCTGGACATCGTCAACCGTCAGATACCACCGTCCGAGGCCCCGGGCCGGGCGAGGGTCTTCGTCATCGGCGGAGAGGACCTGCGGGCCCAGCAGATCGCGTTCTGGCGTGCGCACGCGCCCGCCACCCGCCTGATCAACGAGTACGGCCCCACCGAGACGGTCGTCGGGTGCGCCGTCCACGAAGTGTCCCCCGGCTCCCCGCACGACGGCTCCGTCCCCATCGGGCGTCCGATCGCCAACACCACGCTCTACGTACTCGACGCGTACCTGCAGCCGGTACCCCCGGGCGTGGTGGGCGAGTTGTACATCGGCGGCCAGGGAGTGGCCCGGGGCTATCTCGGCCGGCCCGCCCTCACGGCGGAGCGTTTCGTCCCGGACCCCTTCGGAGCCCCGGGAGGCAGGCTCTACCGCACCGGTGACCTCGCCAGGCGGCTGCCCACGGGAGACCTGCAGTACCTGGGCCGTCGCGACCACCAGGTCAAGGTCCGGGGCTTCCGCATCGAACTCGGTGAGATCGAGGCGGCACTGGCCGGGCTTCCGCAGGTACGGGACGCGGTGGTCGTGCTGCGCGAGGACCGGGCCGGCGACAGGCGGCTGGTGGCCTACGTGACCGCTCGGGCCGCCTCCGGCGAAACCACCGCGGAGGACTCGACGCCGGACCCCGAAGCGGTGCGCGCGGCGCTCGCCGACATCGTGCCCGAGCACATGGTTCCCTCGGCGGTCGTCCTGCTGGACGAACTGCCGCTGACCGTCAACGGCAAGGTGGACCGTCAGGCCCTGCCGGCGCCCAGGACCGCACAAGCGGCCGAACGCCCCGACGACGCCCTCGCCGCCACCGAGGGCGCCCTGGAGCGCACCGTCGCGGCGGCATGGTGCACGGTCCTCGGCCGCGACACCGTCGCACCGCAGGAGAACTTCTTCGAGGCCGGCGGGCATTCGCTGCTGCTGCTGCAACTGCACACAGTGCTCCAGGAGCAGTTCCCCGCCCTCACGGTCACCGATCTCTTCCGCTTCCCCACGGTGCGCGGTCTTGCCCGGCACCTCGCCGCCGCGGACGGGACGTCCGGCGCACCGCGGCCGGCACACGACCAGGAGCCTGCGAAGCCCGCAGCCGAGGGTGAGGCCGTCGCCGTCATCGGCATGGCCTGCCGCTTCCCCGACGCGCCCGACGTCGAGACCTTCTGGCGCAACATCCGTGAGGGCGCGGAGGCGGTGCGCGTCTTCACCGACGAGGAGATCCTCGCCGACGGCGGTGATCCCGGGGAACTCGCCCACCCCGACTACGTGAAGGCCGGGACGGTGCTGGAAGGGATCGACCGGTTCGACGCGTCCCTGTTCGGCTTCACACCGCGTGAGGCGCAGATCCTGGATCCCCAGCACCGCTTGTTCCTGCAGACCTGCTGGGAGGCGCTGGAGCACGCCGGCCGCGCCCCCGGCGAGGTCCCGGCCGCCGTCGGCGTGTTCGCCGGCGCCGGCCGCAGCAGCTACCTGATGGAGAACCTGCTGTCCCAGCCCGACCTGGTCAGGTCGGTCGGCGACTACCAGATCGCCCTGAGCACCGAGAAGGACTTCCTGGCCACACGCGCCTCCTACGCACTGGACCTGCGCGGCCCCAGCGTCAGCGTGAGCACGGCCTGCTCGACCTCGCTGGTCGCCGTCCACATGGCGCGGCGCGGTCTGCTCGCCGGGGAGTGCGACATCGCGCTGGCCGGCGGGGTGAGCATCGAGGCGGCGCAGCGTCGCGGCTACCTGTACCAGCCCGGCGGCATCGCGTCCCCGGACGGCCACTGCCGTCCCTTCGACGCCGACGCCAAGGGCACCGTCGGCTCCAGCGGTGTGGGCGTCGTCGTCCTCAAGCGCCTGAGCGAGGCCCTCGCCGACGGCGACACCGTATACGCCGTCATCCGCGGCTCGGCCGTCAACAACGACGGCACGGGCAAGGTCGGATACACCGCACCCTCGGTCGGCGGACAGGCCGAGGTGATCAGCAGGGCACTGGCCGAGGCGGGTGTCTCGGCGCGGACCGTCGGCTATGTGGAAGCCCACGGCACGGCGACGACGCTGGGCGACCCGATCGAGGTCGAAGCCCTGACCGAGGCGTACCGGGCGCACACGCCGGACACCCGGTTCTGCGCCCTGGGGTCGGTGAAGTCCAACATCGGCCACACCGACGCCGCCGCGGGCGTCGCCGGCCTCATCAAGACGGTGCTCGCGCTCAGGAACAAGGTGCTTCCCGCCAGTGTGAACTACCGTTCTCCCAACCCCGGGATCGACTTCGCGAACAGTCCGTTCTACGTGAACGCCCAGCGGCAGCCGTGGCCGGAGGGCACCACGCCGCGGCGTGCCGGCGTCAGCTCCTTCGGCATGGGCGGAACCAACGCGCACGTCGTCCTCGAGGAGGCGCCCCTCCTGCCGCCGGCGCCTTCCGGGCACGAAGCTCCCGCACCCGAACTGCTGATCATGTCGGCGGCCGCCCCGACGGCCCTCGACGCGGCCTGCGCGCGGATGGCCGACTTCCTCGGAGGGGACGCGGACGGCTCGCTGCGGGACATCGCCGCCACGCTCCGCACCGGCCGCCGTCAGCTGGCCCACCGGCGGATCCTGGTGGCCCGCGACCGGGACGACGCCCGTGAGGCGCTGCGGACACCGCGTTCCGGCAGGATCCACACCGCCAAGGCCGACCGTCCGGCGAACGGCGTCGCCCTGCTCTTCCCCGGGCAGGGCTCCCAGTACGCCTCGATGGGCAGCGGCCTGTACGCGCACGATCCGGTGTACCGGCGCACGGTGGACGAGTGCGCGGAGATTCTCCGGCCGCTGCTCGGCCTGGACCTGCGCACCCTGCTGCAAGCGGCCGTCGAGGACCCCCCGCGGGCGCGGCAGCGGCTGCGGCAGACCCGGCTGACCCAGCCGGCGCTGTTCACCGTCGAGTACGCCCTGGCCCGGACACTGCTCCAGCGGGGCGTCCGGCCGGTCGCCATGGCCGGCCACAGCGTGGGCGAGTTTGTCGCGGCGTGCCTGGCCGGCGTCTTCTCGCTGGAGGACGGCCTGCGGCTGGTCGCCGCGCGTGGGTCCCTGATGCAGGACCTCCCCACGGGCGTCATGGCCGCCGTCCCGCTGCCGGAGGCCGAGGTGCGGGCGATGCTGGGGCCCGAGGTGTCCCTCGCCGCGGTCAACACGGCGGACAGCTGCGTCGTGGCGGGGCCGGACGAGGCGATGCGGGCATTGCGCGGGGAACTCGCCGGCCGGGGGGTCGAGACGAGGGAACTGCAGACCTCGCACGCCTTCCACTCGGCGATGATGACCCCTGCGGCCACCGCTTTCGAGAAGCTGGCGGGCACCGTGGACCTGCGGCCGCCGACCCTGCGGTACCTCTCCAACGTCACCGGCACCTGGATCACCGCCGAGCAGGCCACGGACCCCGCCTACTGGGCCTCCCAGCTGCGCGAACCGGTCCGCTTCGCCGACTGCGCCCGCCTGATCACCGAGTCCGGGGCGGTCGCCGCGGAGGCCGGGCCCGGCAGCACGCTCACACGACTGCTCAAACGCCAGGGCCTGGACCCGGCGTGTGCCGTCGCCCTGATGCGCCGTGAGAACGAGGCACATCGAGACGACTACGTCCATTTCCTCGAAGGCGTCGGCAGGATGTGGCTGGCCGGTGCTCCGGTCGACTGGACCGCCTTCGGCGCGGACGCCCCGGCCCGCCGCATCGCGCTGCCCACCTACCCCTTCGACGAGCAGTCGTACTGGGTGCCGGCCCGGCCCGCCACCCGTGCCCCGGCGGGAGCCGGCCTGCCGGTGCCCTCCGCACCGGGGGACGAACCCGCCCGTGAAGTCCCGGCGGGTCCGGACGTGTCCGAAGAAGGCGCAGTGCGGCGGCCCGGCGTCGCCACCGAGTACACCGCACCGCGCTCCGTGGCCGAGAAGGCCGTCGCCGCCGTGTGGGAGGACCTGCTCGGCATCGCGCCCGTGGGTGTGCACGACGACTTCTTCGACCTCGGCGGCCACTCCCTGATGGCCACGCAGCTCGCGGCACGCCTGCGCTCCGCCTGCGGCATGGACGTGTCGCTGGACATGCTCTTCGACGAGCCGACCATCGCCGGCCTGGTCGCCCGGTACGGCCCGCAGGCCGGGCAGCCGGAACCCGCGCTCTCCGGCACCGTCCCCATCCCGGCCTCCGACGGGCACGACGGCCCCGTACCGCTGTCCTTCGTGCAACGCCGCCTGTGGTTCCTCGACCACGTGCACGCCGACTCGGGTGCCGCGTACGCCATCGCGGCCGGCATCCGGTTGCGCGGCAGCCTCGATCTCGACGTCATGCGCGCGGCCCTCGACGAACTCGTCCGGCGGCACGAGGCTCTCCGCACCGTCTTCCCGGCTCCCGAGGGCGAACCCGTACAGGTGGTCCGCGAGGCGGAAGCAGTGCAGCTCCCGCTGATCGACGCGGCGGGCGCCACCGCGCGGGAGCGTGAGACGGAAGCGCTGCGCCTGCTGCGGATGCTCGGCCGCGCCCCCTTCGACCTGGAGCACGGCCCGCTGTTCCGGCCGTCGGTGGTCAGGCTGGAGGAGGACGACCACATCCTGGTCCTCGCCATGCACCACATCGTCTCCGACGGCTGGTCCCTCTCCGTCATCGGCAGGGAACTCGGCAGTCTCTACACCGCGTTCCTCGCGGGCGAACCCTCGCCCCTTCGGGAACTGCCGGTCCAGTACCGGGACCACACCCTGTGGGAACGCCGGCACGTCGCCGAGTCCGGCAGCGCCGACCTCGCGTACTGGACCCGGCGGCTGGAAGGCGCCCCGCCCAGCCTCGACATCCCCACCGACCGGCCGCGGCCCCAGGTGCAGACCTTCGACGGGGCGGTCGTGTCCCGCATCCTGCCCCCCGCGCTCACCGCCGGTCTGCGGCAGCTGAGCCGCGAGCACGGGGCGACGCTCTACATGACCCTGCTCAGCCTGTTCCAGGCCGTACTGTTCCGCTGGTCCGGTCAGCGCGACATCTGCGTGGGCTCCCCGGTGGCCGGGCGCACCCGCGCCGAGCAGGAGGACATGGTCGGCCTGTTCCTCAACACGCTCGTGCTGCGCTCGACGCTGCACGGCAGACAGCCCTTCGGACAACTGCTGGACCAGGTGCGAGCCACCGCCCGGGAGGCGTTCGCCCACCAGGCGCTGCCCTTCGAGCGGGTGGTGGAGGCGCTCCACCTGCCCCGCGACCTGAGCCGCAACCCGCTCTTCCAGGTCATGTTCAACCTGCTCAACCTGCCCGAGAAGGAACTGCGCGTACCGGGCGCCGAAGCCGAGTGGCTCTCGCTCGACCTGCACACCGCCCAGGTGGACCTCGCTCTCTACGTCTACGAGCGCGGCGACGTCCTGGACTGCCGGCTGGAGTACAACACCGATCTGTTCGAGGCGGACACCGCCGAGCGGCTGCTCACCCATCTGGCGAACCTGGCCGAGGCCTTCACCGCCGACTCCGGCACCGCCCTGCAGGACGCCGCCCTGCTCAGCCCGGCAGAACTGCGCCGGCAACTCGTCGAGTGGCAGCCGGCTCCGCAGACGAACCCGTCCGCACTGCTGCACGAACTGGTCGAGGACCGGACGGACCGCACCCCCGACGCCACGGCCGTCAGCCATGGCCGACGTTCCCTGACCTACCGGCAGCTGGACGAGCGTGCCAACCGGATCGCCCACTGGCTCATCGCCCGGGGCATCGAACCCGGCACACCGGTCGGCGTGGCACTGGAAAGGTCGGTCGACCTTCCCGCCGTACTGCTGGGCGTGCTCAAGGCCGGCGGCGCCTACGTGCCGCTGGACCCGGCCTACCCCGAGGAGCGCCGCTCCTACATCCTCGGTCACTCGGGGGCGGCAGCCGTCATCACCCAGTCCTCTCTCGCAGCGGACCTCGAGGCGTTCGGGGGTCCCGTGCTCGTCGTGGACGCGGACGGCGACGGGGACGCGGACGGTCCCACCGGGCTGGACACCGGCAGACCGCACACCGCTCTCGGCCCGGAGAACCTCGCGTACCTGCTGTACACGTCGGGGTCGACCGGAAAGCCGAAGGGCGTCCGGGTGACCCACCGCTCGGTGGTGAACCTGATCCTCTCCCTGCAGAACGAGCCGGGCATCACCTCCTCGGACGTGCTGACGTCCGTCACCACCTTCGCGTTCGACATCTCGGTCTTCGAGCTGTTCGGTCCCCTGACGGTGGGCGCCCGGGTGGTCCTCGCCGACCGGGACGACGTGCAGGACGCCGAGCGGCTGGCGTCCGTTGTCGACGCCGCGGGCACCACGATCCTGCAGGCCACGCCCGCGACCTGGAAGCTGCTGGTCGCCGCCGGCTGGCGGGGACGCCCGGGCCTGAGGGTGATCACCGGCGGCGAACCGCTGCCGCGTGAACTCGCCGCCGCGCTGCACGAGCGGGTGGCCGAGGTGTGGAACATGTACGGCCCCACCGAGACCACGATCTACTCCACCGGCATCCGCATCGACCCCGGCGACGACATCACCATCGGCAGACCGATCCGCAACACCCGCGCCTACGTACTGGACCGGTCCCTGCAGCCCGTCCCCCTCGGCGTGGTCGGCGAGCTGTTCATCGCGGGCGACGGCCTGGCCCGCGACTACGCGGGACAGCCGTCCGCCACGGCGGCCGCGTTCGTCCCGGACCCCTTCGCCACCGTTCCCGGCGCCCGGATGTACCGCACCGGCGACCTGGCACGGCTGCGCAAGGACGGCCGCATCGAACTGCTGGGCCGCACCGACTCCCAGGTGAAGGTGCGCGGATTCCGCATCGAGCTGGGAGAGATCGAGCAGGCGCTCACCGCACACGAGTCGGTGCGCGACGTCGCCGTCGTCGTCCGCGAGGAGACGGGGGAGAAGAACCTGGTGGCCTACGCCACCCTGCGGCCCGGTGCCGCGCAGCCCGACCTCGCCGCGTGGCGGTCCTTCCTCCGCCGCAGGCTGCCGGACTACATGGTCCCCTCCGCCTTCGTGGTCATGCCCGTCATGCCGCTGACCCCCAACGGCAAGATCGACCGGCGTGCCCTGCCCGCCCCCACCACCGCACAGCGGGAGTCCCTCGGCACCGCGCCGCGCACTCCCCTGGAGACGGCGCTGACCCGGCGGTGGGCAGAGATCCTCGGCGTCGAATCCGTCGGCATCGACGAGAACTTCTTCGATCTCGGCGGCGACTCCTTCAAGGCCGTCCTCGCCGTCAAGGCCGCACGCGAACACGGCGTGCACACCAGCGTGCTGGAACTGTTCCGCAACCCCACCGTCCAGGCTCTGACCTCCGGCGACTCCACCGAGCGGGAGGACCGGCCACAGGGCCTGCTGCACCGGCTCACCCCGCCGGACAGGAAGGCCGAGCGCTCCCTCGTCTGCATTCCCTTCGCCGGCGGCGGCGCCATCACCTACCAGGCACTGGCGGCCGCGATGCCGCAGGACGCCGAACTGTGGGCCCTGGAGCCGCCCGGGCACGACATCAACCGTCCAGAAGAACCCCAGCTTCCGCTGCTGGAGGTCGCCCGGCGCTGCGCCGACGCGGTCAAGGAGCACGTAGGGGGCAGCATCACGCTGTACGGGCACTGCATGGGAGGGGCCACCACCATGGCGGTCGCCCGCTTCCTCGAGGACGACGGCGTGCACATCGACCGGATCGTCATCGGCGGGCACTTCCCCGCGCCCAGGCTGCCGGGAAAGCTGTCGCGCTGGGCACGCCGGGTCTTCCCCATGGAGCGCTGGACCTCCCGTCGCCAGGCACTGGACTTCCTGCGCGCCATGGGCTTCTTCACCGATGTCCTCGACGAGCGGGAGAAGGACTTCCTCATGCGGGTCTTCCTCAGGGACACGCAGGAGGGCGAGGACTACTACTCCGCCGTCTACCAGGACGCCGGCTTCACCGCGCTCAAGACGCCCATCGACTGCGTCGTCGGTGACCGGGACCGGGCCACCGAGCTCTACCAGGAACGCGTCAGCGAGTGGCACCACTTCTCCGACGAGGTGCGCCTCCACGTGATCGAGGGGGCGGGCCACTACTTCCAGAAGCACCAGGCGGCCGAACTGGTGGAGATCGTCGCACCGCCGCGCACGGCGGGAGAGCCACGGCCGGACCGGGCCGTCGGCGGTGAGCCGCCGGTTCCCGGCGCCGACGCGCCCGCGCCGGCCGGGGAAGACCCGGCCACCCCGCCCCGTACGCGGGACGCGGCGTCGGACCCGGTCCCCGCCCGCACGTCAAGGCTGCTCACACCACCGGAAGGCGTGACCGTCCCACCGCCGCGGACTGCCCCCTCCCTGCGGTCCTTCGGGCTGATCGCGGCCGGGCAGGCCGCCTCACTGATCGGGACCGCGCTGACGAGCTTCGCCCTGGGCCTGTGGGTGTACCAGCGCACCGCCTCGGTCTCGCTGTTCGCCCTGGTGTCGATGATGGCGCTGGTGCCCGCAGTGGTGCTGGCACCGGTCGCCGGCGCCGTCGCCGACCGGTTCTCCCGGCGCACGGTCATGGCCCTCGCGGACACCGCCGCCGCCTGCGGAACCCTCGGACTCGGCGTACTGCTGTGGACCGGCCGGCTCGAACTCTGGCACGTCTACACCGCGGTCACCGTCGGGGCCGTGGCCAACGCCTTCCAGCAACCCGCGTACGCAGCGGCCATCACCCAGCTGGTTCCCAAGCGGTACTACGGCAAGGCCAACGGCATCGCCCAACTCGGCACGGCGGGTGCCACGATCCTCGGCCCGCTGTTCGGCGGGGCGCTGGCCGCTGCCATCGGTCTGCGCGGAGTGGTCCTGATCGACCTCGCCACCTTCGCCATCGGCGTCACGGCCACCTTGACGGTCCACTTCCCCGCCGCCCTGTACAACAAGCGCGAGGAGTCGTTCGGCCGGGAGGTCCTCGGAGGGTGGCGCTACATCGTCAAGCGCCGGGGCCTGGTCGCGATCATCACCGTCACGGCTGTGCTCAACTTCCTGTTCGGCATGGTCGAAGTCCTCACCACCCCCTTGGTCCTGTCCTTCGGCAGTGCCGCCACGCTGGGCGTGGTTCTGGCCGCGAGCGGCGCCGGCCTGCTGACCGGCGGCCTGATCATGTCCGTCTGGGGCGGCTTCGTCCGCAGGACCACCGGGATCATCGGGGCCATGGGCCTCATCGGGTTCTCGATGCTCGTGATCGGTCTTCGTCCGCATCCCGCGTTCCCGGCCCTCGGCCTGTTCGGAATGGGCCTGGCCACCGCTCTGCTGAACACGCACTGGCTCTCTCTGGTCCAGGCGAAGGTGGGCCTGGAACTGCAGGGCCGCGTCGTCGCCACCACCCTGATGTGCAGCTGGGCCATGGTGCCGGCCGGATTCCTGGCGGCCGGCCCGCTCGCCGAGCGGGTCTTCGAACCGCTGCTCGCTCCGTCCGGCGCACTCGCCGGCTCCGTCGGCAGGCTGATCGGAACGGGAGAGGGCCGGGGTGTCGGCCTGCTGGCGATCAGCGCAGGCGTCTGCGCCCTGCTGCTGTCCCTGGCGGCGTACCGGTACGAGCGGATCCGTCTTCTGGAGGACCAGCTGCCCGACGCGATCCCGGACCCGGTCATCAGCGGGAGCAAGGACGATCTGCAGGCCGCGGCCGACCGGCGGCTGGCAGCCTGACGCACCGCCGGGGGGGGGGGGGGGGGGGGGGGGGGGGGGGGGCTGGGGGGGGGGGGGGGGGGGGGGGGGGGGGGGGGGGGGGGGGGGGGGGGGGGGGGCGCCCCCCCCCGGCGGCGGGGGGGGGGGGGGCCGGGGCGCCCCCCCCCCCCCGGCCGGGAAGAAGAAGCGGCAAACATGCCACAAGGTGTGGTGCGACAACGTGCTGGAGGTAAGTCGAGATGAGCAGTGTGGAGCACGAGGAAGAATTCGCCGTGGTGGTGAACGGCGAACAGCAGTACTCGGTGTGGCCGGCTCACCGTGAGGTCCCCGACGGCTGGGAACGGGAAGGCACCGTCGGTCCGAAGGACACGTGTCTGGCGCATATCAGCCGTGTGTGGACAGACATGCGCCCGCTGAGCCTGCGGCACGCGATGGACGGTCAGCCGCCGAAGAACATGTGACCCCGAGCGACCGGAGCACCCGCCCCCGATCCGGCCCCGCTCCGGTCCGTCGGAGGCCGGGTGCCACCACGAGGGCCGCGCCCGTCGGTGGCACGGGAGCGGGCACACGCGGATTCAACGGGTGTAGTCGTGGAATCCGCGGCCGGACTTCTTTCCGAGCAGCCCCGCTTCGACCATGCGGAGCAAGAGGGGCGGCGGGGAGTGCAGAGGCTCCTTGAACTCCGCATACAGGGAGTCGGCGATCGCCTTGAGGGTGTCGAGGCCGATCAGGTCGGCCAGCCGCAGCGGGCCCATCGGATGAGCGCAGCCGAGGACCATGCCGTTGTCGATGTCATCGGCGGAGGTGAAGCCCGACTCGAGCATGCGGATGGCCGAGAGGAGATACGGCACGAGGAGGGCGTTGACGACGAAGCCGGCGCGGTCCTGGGAGCCGATCACCTTCTTCCCGAGCGCACTGGTGACGAAGTGCGCGGCCCTGTCCCGCGTCTGGCTGCTCGTCAGGAGCGAGGGCACCAGTTCCACCAGCTCCAGCACCGGTACCGGATTGAAAAAATGGATGCCGATGACCTGGTCGGGACGTTGGGTGGCCCTTCCGAGCTTCATGATCGGAACGGAGGAGGTGTTGGAGGCCAGAATGGCGTCCGGACGTACCACGATCTTGTCCAGGGCGGTGAAGACATCCGTCTTCGTCTGCTCGTTCTCCACGATCGCCTCGATGACCGCGTCGCGGTCCGCCATGTCGCACAGGTCCGTGGTGAACCGGATCCGGTCGAGGGCGGCGTCGCGATCAGCCTCGGAGAGCTTGCCGCGCCGGACAGCGCGGTCGAGCGAGGCGACGACTCGCTGCCGTCCGGCGGCCACACCCTCGGCGTCGACCTCCTGGACGATGACGTCCAACCCGGCTCGGGCGCACACCTCCGCGATCCCACCGCCCATCAGTCCCGAGCCGACGACTCCGACACGGCCGATGTCGTCGCCTCCCTGGGGAGGTACGGCGGACCCCAGGCCCGCCATTGTCATGGTGGCCGGATCTTCGACCTTGCCGGCGGTGCCGGACAGCGGAAGCGGCCGGGTGCCGCTCACCGGCCGTCACCCCCGGAAGCACGCAGGTAGACGGTCTTGGTCCGGGTGAAGAACTCGAGGGCCGCGCGGCCCTGTTCCTTCGGCCCGTAGCCGCTGTGCTTCGCCCCTCCGAACGGCACATGGGGCTCGGCGCCGGCAGTCTCGGAGTTGATGTGGAGTATGCCGACGTCGACCTCGTCGACGGCCTGGCTGACAGCCCTGAAGTCGTCGGTGAACACGGCGGCGGACAGCCCGAATTCACTGTCGTTGACGAGATCGAAGGCATGTCGCGCGTCACGCGCACGGCGGACCGCCAGCACGGGACCGAACAACTCCTCGCGCCACAGCTCATCATCGCCGGCCAGTTCGACCACCGTGGGCTGGAGGAAGGCGCCGGTTGCCCGGTCGTCGTCGTAGGGGCGTCCTCCGGTGAGGATCTCGACGCCGGGCCGGGCGGCGCCCGCGTCCACCGCTCGCTGGATCTCGTCCCGCGCTTGGAGCGACACGACGGGCCCCATGTCGGTGGTCTCGTCGAGCGGGTCTCCCACCCGCAGATCCGCCACCCGCTCGGTGAGCAGATCGAGGAACTCGTCGGCCACCGAGTCCTCCACGACGAGGCGTGACGTCGCGGTGCACTTCTGGCCCGTGGAGCGGAAGGCCCCCGCCACCACCTCCGTCGCCGCCAGACCGAGGTCGGCGCTTGCCAGCACGACGGCCGCGTTCTTGCCCCCCATCTCCGTCTGGACCGGCCGCGCCAGTCGGCCGCACGACGCGATCAGGCCCCGGCCGATGGACGTCGACCCGGTGAAGGTAACCGCATCGACTCCAGGGTGCTCCGCCAGGCGGCCGCCCAGCGCGCCACCACAGATGAGCAGAGACAGCACGCCCTCCGGCAGGCCGGCTTCGACCAGGGCCTCGGCGAGGCGCAGGGCCAGCAGTGGGACCGCGCTGGCCGGCTTCCACACCACGACGTTGCCGTAACCGAGGGCAGGCGCGATCTTCCAGGCGGGAATGGCGATGGGGAAGTTGAACGGGGTCACCACGGCCACCACACCGACCGGGCGCCGGAGCACCTGGATCTGCTCACCCGCACGGGAGGAGGCGAACACCTCGCCGACCGGGCGGAGTGCTTCACCGGCGTAGTAGCGGAAGATGTCGGCCGCGCGCCGCACCTCCGCGATGCCCTCCGCACGGGTCTTGCCCTCTTCCCACGCCAGTTCCTCCCCCCACTGCTCTGCGCGGGCGTCCAGGACGTCAGCCGTCCGGTGAAGGATCCGGCCACGTACGGGATGCGGTGTCGCTGCCCACTTCGGGAAGGCCTCGCGAGCGGCGGTGACGGCCCGGTCGAGGTCACGCTCCTGGGCGAGCTGTCCCACCGCTACGGCCTCGCTCGGCCGTGCCGGGTTCGTGTCGACGATCTCAGCGCCGTCGCCCGGCTGCCATGTGCCGGCGATGAGCTGGCGCAGGGTCCGGGGCGCCCGGGCGGTTGCTCCCGCGGGTGAGGCATCGCTCGCACTGTGCCGCATGGCCTTCCTTTCCAAATCGCCGCCGCTCTGCGCGTCGGCACACCCTCGGGTGCTCATGGACCTGACGTGGCGGCCATTCTGAAAAACGGCTGGGGGTCACGCACTCGACGAAACGGAGTGGCCTTCCGGCCTCGGCCACGCCGATCCGTCGATCGCGCGACCGTACGGTGGCGCTCCGCCCGGGTGGCCGAACGCCGGGCGTGGTGCCGGCCTGCCGCCTGGCCGGCCGCGGCGGGACGCGGGTGACGGTCCGGACGCACCAGGCAGCCGAGGCGCGGTGGTGAGGCCGCCGCATGCTTGCCGTGCATGGCCCTGGGGGCCCGGGGGAGCAGGAAAGGGGCGGGGATCCGAGGATCCCCGCCCCTTTCCGTGTCTCCGGCTCCACGGTCAGCTCTTCACCGGTTCCTTCGGGATCGCGTCGTCGTACGGCGCGGTGCTGCGGTCGTGGAGCGGATGCACCGCCATGTACGCCAGGCCGACGCCGATCACGACGACTCCGGACAGCGCCACGATCCAGTTGTCGTACCAGGGGGCGTCCGGTGTACGGGGCCATGCCATGTTGACCATGGCGGCGATGCCGTAGACGAGGGCAGCGACGTTCACCGGCAGGCCCCACCGCCCCAGGGTGTACTTGCCGCTCGGCACCCAGCCCTTGAGCCGGGCGCGGAGCGCGGCCAGCACCACCATCTGGAAGCCGATGTATATGCCCAGTGCGGCGAAGCTGATGATCTTCGTGATCGCGTCGGTGGAGAACTTCGAGCCGAGGACGATCACGGCCGGCACCACGGCGGAGAGGATCAGCGCGTACGGCGGTACGTGCTTGGTCTGGGAGAACTTCTTGAGCAGCGAACTGCCGATGATCATCCCGTCACGGCCGTAGGAGTAGGCCAGCCGGCTGGCCGCCGCCTGCAGGCTCACGGCGCAGGAGAGGAACGAGAGCAGGACCACGACGAGCACGATCCGGGCGCCGACGGCACCGAACGCCTGGTTGAGCACCGTGCTCACCGGGTCGGCGTCCTTGCCGGAGATGACGGCCGTGAAGTCCGTGACCGACAGGATCAGGGCGAGGCAGACGAAGGTCGCCGCGGCACCGCCGATGTAGATGGTGCGGCGCATCGCCTTCGGGATCAGCCGACCCGGGTCGGGTACCTCTTCGGCGACATCTCCACATGCCTCGAAGCCGTAGTACTGGAAGACGCCGATCAGCGCCGCGGCCGCGAACGCGGGAAGGTAGCTGCCGTCGCCTCCGGCGCCGAAGCTGTCGAACAGGACCCCGAGGTTGTGCTCGCGGTGTGCGACCAGCAGCCACCCGCCGACCGCGAGGGCGCCGAGGATCTCAGCGGCGAATCCGATCAGCGCGGCCATGGCGAGCACCTTGGTGCCCAGGAAGTTGATCACGGTTGCCAGGCCCAGCAGGACGAGCGCGCACACGATGGTGGTGTTCACCGTGGGCTCGAAGCCGAAGGCGACCGCGATGTAGGGTCCGGCTCCGTAGACGACCGAGGCGATCGTGACCAGGAGCGCGACCATGTAGACCCAGCCCGTCATCCACGCGTACCGGCGCCCCCAGAGCCGGCGTGCCCATGGGTAGACTCCGCCTGCGACGGGGAACTGCGCGACCACCTCGCTGAAGACGAGCGCCACCATGAGCTGGCCGACGCCGACGACCAGGAAGCTCCAGATCATCGGCGGGCCGCCCTGGGCGAGCGCGTAGGCGAAGAGCGTGTAGACACCGACCACCGGGGACAGGTAGGTGAACCCGAGCGAGAAGTTCGCCCAGGGGCTCATGTCCCGCTTGAACTCGGACTGATAGCCAAGGGCGTGGAGATGAGCGGCGTCGTCGTGGTGGTCGGACTGGGGGGAGCCGTCGGACTCCGCAGATGGTGACGTCGTACTGGTCATCCGGTCTTCCTCTGGTTCGGAGACGGCCGCAACTCACGCTGCGGGTTTCGCGGAAACCTATAGTTCTAGTTGTTAAGCGTCAAGCGTTGAGCGAGGCCGATCGACTACATTGGGCGCGCCCGGATCGCCGGGGGTGAAAGGAGGCCGGTAGATGTCCGCACTCGCTGCGCTTCTCGGGTCCTCGACGGGGGTCGGCCGGGCCCAGGAGGTCGTCCAGCGGATAACCGAGGCGATCTACCTTGGCCTGCTGAGCGATGGGGAGAAACTGCCCGTGGAGGTCCAGCTCGCGGCCCAGTTCAACGTCGCGCCGATGACGGTGCGCGAGGCACTGTCCGAACTGCGCGAGCAGGGCCTGGTCGAGACGAAGCGGGGACGCAGTGGTGGGTCGTTCGTCCGGCACCCCAAGTCGCCGCCGGTCGAGCCGCAGCGCCAGCGCTTGGCCGCGATGACGATCTCGGGGCTGCGCGACATCGTGGACGAACACCTGGCCGTGGCCGGCCGGTCGGCGCAGCTCGCCGCCGAGCGCGCCTCGGCGGTCAATGTCCGCCGGCTGTTCAGCCTGACCGAGCAGCTTCGCACGGCGGACAACCTCGGTGACCGCATCCGGGCCGACTGCCGCTTCCACATCGAGCTGGCGGTGGCCGCACAGTCCCCCCGCCTGACCCGGCTTGAGGCGAACCTCCAGGCAGAGGTGTCCGGTCTGCTCTGGCTGCCCATCGGCCCCGAGATCGATCTGGACGCGGTGGTGGAGGAACATCACGCGATCGCGACCGCGGTCGTGTCCGAGAACGGTGACGAGGCCCGACGGCTCACCGAAGAGCACGTGGCGGGCAACCTCCGCAGGCTCACCGCCCTCCACCTCCTGCAGACCGAGGAAGGAGCGCAGCTGTGAACGCGAAGCTGCCCGGCCCCGACGCCGCCACCCTGGCCCGCACGGCCTCCGACGTGCTCGAGCCGGTGTTCGCCAGGCTCTCCCGGATCGCCGAGGCCGTCGTCGAGAGCCGTCCGCCGCGCGGCGGCTGGTCCGAGGCCCACCTCGGCAAGGTGCAGAAGCTGCTGGTCGAGCTGGTCGCGGAGGACCGTCTCGCGGTCGGCTTCGGCTTCGCCGCCGCTCCCGGGCAGATCGACGGCCAGGACCGGTACATCGCCTGGTGGCAGCGGCAGGGGGAGCGGGTGGTCCGGCTGCGGCTCAACTTCGATCCCACGAGCGTCGACGTCTACGACTACCTCCAGATGGAGTGGTTCCAGCTCGCCCGGCAGCCGCGGAGCCGGGTCGCGTACGGTCCGTACGTCGACTACTCCGGCTCCGAGCTGTACGTCGTGACCGCCGCCATACCGATCGTCGCGGACGGCGACTTCCTCGGCGTCGCGGGCGTGGATCTGTCGGTCGGCGATCTCGAACGCAGGCTGATCGCCGTGCTGCGCGGCGCGCGCACCGAGGCCGTCCTCGTCAACGCCGAGCGCCGGGTGATCGCAGCGAACACGCCGCGCTGGGTGATCGGCGCGCGGCTGCCGCAGATGCCGGCACCTTCGGGGTCCGCGGCCCCGGGTCCCTTCGTCGATGTGGCGGAGCTGCCCCTGGGCACGGGATGGGTGCTCGCCCTCGCCGAGTCGGAGGCGCCGGCGAATCGGTGACGGCGAGGTCTTGACAATTAAAAACTCTAAATCCAGGGTATTGAGCCATGCCGCCGGCTCAAGCTCCCTGGAGGTTGTCCATGCCGACCCTCGCCCCCGGTTCCCCTCCCGCCCTGGACGTGGCCGACCCGTCCTTCTCGATCACCTCTGAGGAGGTCCACGCCGCCCGCGAACGCAGTTGGTACGCCACGACGCCGTACGGGATCGCGGTCCTGCGCTACGACGAGATGAGCAGGCTGCTCAAGCACCCCAAGCTCCGCCAGGGCAGTGTCGCCTGGCCGGCCCACAACGGGGTCACCGAGGGGCCGTTCGCACAGTGGTGGGCGAACTGGATCCTGAACAAGGAGGGCGCCGAGCACCACCGGCTGCGGCGGCTGATGAACCCCGCGTTCTCGCCGAAGCTGATCGGCGGACTCGTGCCGCGGTTCCAGGCGCTCGCCACCGAACTGGTCGACGGCTTCGCCAAGCCCGACGAATGCGAGTTCGTCACCGAGTTCGCCGAGCCGTACGCAGCCCGGGTCATCGCGATCATGCTCGGCCTGCCCGAGGAGGAATGGCCGGTCATCGCCCGCGAGTCGGCCACCATCGGACTCGCGATGGGCGTGACGCTCCGCGAGGACCTGCCCAGGATCGAGGCGGCGCTCGCCCGGCTCTACGACTACTGCGACGCGCTGATCGCGGATCGCCGGGCCAGCCCGCGCGAGGACTTCGTCACCGCGCTGGTGGAGGCATCCCGCGCCGAGGACGGCCGGCTCAGCGACGCCGAACTGCGCGACAGCATGGTGCTGTTGATCTTCGGAGGCTTCGACACCACCCGCAACCAGCTCGGGTTGGCGATGCAGACCTTCAGCCGCCACCTCGACCAGTGGGACCTGCTGGCCGAACGGCCTGAACTCGGCGGCAAGGCCGTCGAGGAGGTCATGCGGGTGAACCCGACCGTCCGCTGGGTCACTCGCGAGGTGCTCGAGGACTTCACCTTCGAAGGCCTCGACCTGACCGCCGGGACCACGGTGCATCTCTACAGCGAGTCGGCCGGGACCGACCCGCGGGTCTTCCCCCGTGGATTCGACATCACCGCCGAGCGCAAGCCCCACTTCGGTTTCGGTGGCGGCGCGCACCACTGCCTGGGGCACTTCGTCGCCCGCTCCGACATGAGCGAGGCGCTGCCGCTGCTGGCCCGCCGGATGCGTGACATCCGGATCCTGCCCGGTGCCACCTGGATGCCCGACTCCGGCAACACCGGTCCGCTGAGTCTGCCCATCGGCTTCACTCGCGCCCTCTGACCACACCCCACACCCCACACCCCACACCCCCCATGCCCGCCGCTCGAAGGAGTTTCCATGAAGGTGAATGTCGACCTTTCCCTGTGCCAGGACCACGGCCAGTGCGCCATCGCCGCTCCCGAGGTCTTCCGGATGAACGACGAGGGCCGGCTCGAGTACGACGGCACGCCCGACGAAGCGATGCGGGAGTACGTCGAGGAAGCCGCCGACGTCTGCCCCGTGCAGGCAATCCTGATCGAGGGCTGATGCCGCCCCGCCAGCACGTCGCCGTCGTCGGCGCCTCGCTCGCCGGCCTCCGGGCCGCTGAACAACTGCGCGCCGCGCGCCACGACGGACCGATCACCGTGTTCGGTGCCGAGCCGCACCTGCCTTACAACCGGCCGCCGCTGTCCAAGGAGGCACTCGCGGATCCCTGGGCCGCCGAGCCGTCCGGACTCGCCGAGCGGCTGTCCTTCCGGCGCCGGGCCGGCATCGCGGACGTGGAGTTCCGGCTGGGCGACCCCGTCACCTCGGCCGACCTGGCAGCCGGGACGCTGGCCACCGAGTCGGGCCATCATGCCGCGTACGACGGACTGGTCGTGGCAACCGGCTTGCGCCCCCGTCGGCTCGTCACACCCGGCCCGGCAGCGGGCCGCCATGTGCTCCGCACCGTGGAGGACTGCCACGGGCTGCGCGCAGCCCTGCCGCGGCGCGGACCCGCCAGGGTCGTCGTGATCGGCGCCGGCTTCATCGGCTGTGAGGTCGCGGCGACGCTGAGCACCCTGGGGCACACGGTCACCGTCGTCGAGCCGGCCGGTCCGCCCATGGCGCGAGTGATCGGAGATCTGCTCGCCGTGGCCGTGCAACGCCACCACGAGGCGGCGGGGATCCGGTTCGTCCTCGGTACCGGAGTCACCGCCTTCACCGGCGACGACCACGTCACCGGCGTCGTCCTCGACAGCGGCGACACCCTCCCGGCCGACGTGGTCGTGGAGGCGGTCGGCTCGGTCTGCAACACCGAGTGGCTGGAGGGCAACGGACTCCCCCTGGACAACGGCGTCCTGACGGACAATCACCTCAAGGTCGCCGGCGCGCCCCGCGCGGTCGCCGTGGGCGACGTCGCCCGCTTCCCCAACCCGCTCTTCGACGAGGTCCCCAGACGGGTCGAGCACTGGTCCGTCCCCACCGACACCGCCAAGCGGGCCGCGGCCACCTTGGTCGCGCTGCTGGCGGGCGAACTGCCGGACGGGGTGCCGTTCGCCCCGGTCCCCTCCTTCTGGAGCGACCAACTCGGCCTTCGGCTGCAGAGCTACGGCTCCCCGGCCCTGGCCGACGAGGTCCGCGTCGAGGAAGGCGACCCGCACCACCTGCCAGGCGGCCTGCTGGCCAGGTACCACCGCGACGGGCGCCTGGTCGGCACCCTCGCCGTCAACATCGCTCCCGCCCGGCAGCGCGAACTCCGCAATGAGTTCGCCGTACTCGTCCCCACCGCCTGACGCGGTCCTACGACCAGACAGGGAAACACCTGTGAGCACAAGCGCTCTCGATCAGCACCGCCAGGAGAACGCGGCCGGCCCGCACCTCGCTGACGCCCTCGCGGAGATCAAGAAGTACGGCGTCAAGTACGTCTACTACCAGTCCGTGTCCATCACCGGCCGCGTCGTCGGCAAGGTGATGCCGGCCCGCCACCTCGAGCGGATCGCCGTCAAGGGCGTGCAACAGCACCGCACCGCGGTCGCGAACCTGCAGACCACGCGTGAGGGGCTGCTGCTCGGCGGCGGCGTGCACGCCGCCGAGTACACCGCGATCCCCGACCTGGACACCTTCGCGGTACTGCCGTGGGACACCTCCTTCGCCCGGGTGTTCTGCCGGCTCTACGAGCCCGACCACCTCAGCGACGGTGCCGGTGCGCCGTACGCCTGTGACGCCCGTGGCGTTCTCAAGCGCGTCCACAGTGAGTTCACCCAGCGCACCGGCCTGGAGATGCGCACCGGCTGCGAGCCGGAGATGACCTGGAAAGGGGAAGGGCTCCAGGCCCGGTTCCGGCCCGGATCGAGCCCGGCGTACCACATCGAGCACCTCGAGCGGAACCGGCAGATCGTGAAGAAGGTGATCGACTACGCCGAGGCACTCGGCCTCGACATGATCGAGGGCGACTACGAGGACGAGTTCCAGATCGAGCTCAACTTCATGTACGACCACGCCGACCTGACCGCGGACCGGCTCATCACCTACCGCCAGGTCTGCAAGCAGGTCGCCCGCGAGCTCGACATCGAGGCGAGCTTCATGCCCAAGCCGGCCACCGGGATGATGGGCAACGGCTGCCACCACAACTTCAGTCTCTGGCGCGACGGCGTCAACGTGCTGGAGGACCCCGGAGTCACCGAGCTGAACCTCTCCCAGGAAGGACGGCACGCCCTCGGCGGCCTTCTCCTCCACTCGGCCGGCGCAATGCTGATCAACGGCTCGACGGTCAACTCCTACAAGCGCTACTGGGACGCCGGCCAGTTCGCACCCTCGAAGATCAACTGGGGCATGGACAACAAGACCTGCACCGTCCGGCTCTCCGCGAACGGACGCCTGGAGTACAAGCTGCCCGACGCCGCGGTGAACCCCTACCTCTCCCACGCCGTCATGATCGCAGCCTGCGAGGACGGCCTGAAGAACGCCACCGACCCCGGCGAACCCGACCAGGGCTCCTCGTACGAGGGCACACAGGACGCCCGCTTCCCCGAACTGCCGATGACCCTGGGCGACGCCATCACCGCCTTCCGCCGGGACACGGTGATCACCTCCGCGCTCGGCGAGGAACTGTCCACGCTCCTGGTCGACTACCACGCCGACGAGTGGGCCCGGTTCTGCGGCCATGTCACCGACTGGGAGCGCTCGACCTACTGGGACGACGCCCCGTGAGCGCCGCGACACCGTTGCGGCTGGCCTGCCTGGATGCCGAGGCGCCCCCGCTGTTCACGTTGTGGTCCGCCGAACACGGCCGCCTCGGCTTCGAGCCCGCCGTGGCCGGGATCCTGGCCGCCGAACTCGGCCGGCCGGTCGAGTGGGTCCGCGTGCCGTGGGACCGGATGATCCCGGCCGTGCAGGCGCACGCCGCGGACGCGGTGCTGTGCGGGCAGGGCATCACCCCGGCACGTCAGGCTCAGGTCGACTTCACCCGGCCGTACGCCGTCTTCCACGAGGGCGTGCTGGTCCGCCGCGGCTCGGGCATCGCCTCGGCCCAGGACCTCGCCGGACGGCGAGTGGCCGCCATCGACGGCAGTACGAACATGGCGCTGGCCGAGACGTTCGACGGCGCCGTCCTGGTCGGGTTCGGGTCCGACGGCTCCGACGACGTGTACGCCGACATGCTCGCCGCGCTCGAGGCCGGGGACGTGGACGCCGTCGTCGACGACGACGTCGTGTTCGTTCCCCTGGGGGAGAACGACCCGCGGTTCCAGCTCGCCTTCACCGTCCGCACGGGCAACCGCTGGGGCATCGGGGTGGCCAAGGACCGTCCCGAGCTGCACGCGGAGCTGGACGCCGCCCTCGCCCGGGTGATCGAGGACGGGCGCCATCGAGCGGCATGGGACGAGTGGCTGCCCAGCCTCGACTATCCCTTCGGGGAGGCCTGAGTGCGCCCCCTGGTGGCGGTCATCGGCCGCCGCGCCGAGTCCGTGCCCATCCTGCGCTTCAGCGCGACGCTCGCCGCCGAGGCGATCTGCGAGGCGGTGTACGCCGCGGGCGGTGAACCGGTGGTGCTGCACGGACCCGCGGCCGATCCGGCGTACGGGCTCGTGGAGCGGCTCGAGAGGTTCGGCGGCGTCCTGATGCCGGGCGGCGCCGACCTGGGACCGGAGCGCTACGGCCGGCGCCCACTGCCGGAGACGGTCGACGTGGTCGACTTCCAGGACGACCTCGACCTGGCGACGGCCCGCGCCGTGACAGCCGCGCGACTGCCGACGCTGGCGATCTGCCGGGGGATGCAGGTGCTGAACGTCGCCCTCGGCGGCACCCTGCACCAGCACCTGCCGGAGACCACCGTCGGTCACCGCGACGGCGTGCACGAGGTGCACGTGGTGCACGGCTCCCGCCTGCACGGCGTGGTCGGCTGCGAGCGGGTGCCGGTGTCGTCGTACCACCACCAGGCGGTCGACGTACTCGCCGCCGGCCTCGTGGTGACCGCGACCGCGGCGGACGGCGTCATCGAGGCCGTCGAGCACCGCGACGCCGACATCCTCGCCGTCCAGTGGCATCCCGAAGACCTGCACACGAGTTCCGCCTCGGACGCGGCCCTCTTCACCGACCTGGTCGAGCGTGCTCAGAAAGGACCACCGATGACCGCGACGCCCGACCGAGGCGCACTCGAGAAACGCGCCGCCGAACTCACCCTGCCGAACCGGCTGTTCATCGACGGCAGGTTCGTCGACGCCGCGAGCGGGGCGACCTTCGCCTGCGTCTCACCGCGCAACGGCACGGTGATCGCCGAAGTGGCCGAAGGGGACGCCACCGACATCGACCGTGCGGTGTCCGCCGCCCGAGCCGCCTTCGAGGACGGCCGCTGGGCACGCCGGCCACCGCGCGAACGCCGCATCGTCCTGCAGCGCCTGGCCCGGCTCGTCGAGGAACACGCCGAGGAGCTGGCGCTCATCGAGGCGATCGACATGGGCAAACCGTTCACCGACGCGCTCGCCGTCGACCTCCGGGTCACCGTCCAGACCCTCGACTTCTACGCGGAGGCGATCGACAAGACCTACGACGAGGTCGCACCGACGGCCGAGGACGTACTGGCCACCATCACCCGCGAGCCCCTGGGCGTCGTCGCCGCGGTGGTGCCCTGGAACTTCCCCCTGATGATGGCCGTCTGGAAAGTCGCCCCGGCCCTGGCGGTCGGCAACTCGGTGGTCGTGAAACCGGCCGAGCAGTCCCCGCTGACCGCACTGCGACTGGCCGAACTGGCGGCCGAGGCCGGCCTCCCCGCCGGCGTCCTCAACGTCGTCCCCGGCCTCGGGCCGACCGCCGGCCGCGCCATCGGCGTGCACCTGGACGTCGACGCCGTCGCATTCACCGGTTCCGGGTCCGTCGGCCGCCGCTTCCTGCAGTACGCCGCCGAGTCGAACATCAAGCAGGTCTCCCTGGAACTCGGCGGCAAGTCACCTCAGATCGTGCTGCCCGACGCCCCCGACCTCGACCGGGTCGCCGAAGCGATCGCCACCGGCATCTTCTTCAACCAGGGCGAGGTGTGCACCGGCGGCTCCCGCATGCTCGTACACCGATCCATCAAGGACGAACTGCTGGAGAAGGTGCTGGAGGCCTCCCGCCGCAAGCGGGTCGGCGACCCGCTCGAGCCGGGTGTCGACATCGGCGCGCTCGTGGAGTCCGAGCACATGAACCGGGTGCTCGGCTACATCGACATCGGCCGCGAAGAAGGCGCCCGCACCGTCCTCGGCGGCGGAAGGGTCCTCACCGAGAGCGGCGGCTACTTCGTCGAACCCACCGTGTTCGACCAGGTCGACCCGCACATGCGGATCGCGCAGGAGGAGATCTTCGGCCCGGTGCTGTCGGTCATCGAGTTCGACTCGGTGGACGAGGCGGTCCGGATCGCCAACGGCACGCCCTACGGGCTCGCCGCCGCGCTGTGGACCACCGACCTCTCCACCGCCCACCGCGTCTCCCGGCGCCTGCGCGCCGGCACGGTCTGGGTCAACTGCTACGACGACAGCGACATCACGGTCCCCTTCGGCGGCTACGGCCAATCGGGCTTCGGACGCGACAAGTCCCTCCACGCACTCGACAAGTACGCACACCTCAAGAGCACCTGGATCAAACTATGACGCCGGTCGTCCGCATCGAGGAGGTGACGCCGGCCCGGCCTCTGCCGGAGCATCCCGTGGCGCATGTCGCGGTACTGGTGTCCCTCAATTTCCCGGGCCTCGACGAACAGGTCGCGGGACTGGTCCGCCGCTTCACCCGGGTCGCGCTGGAGACACTGGTGCGGCTCGGCGCCTCGTACACGTTGCTGGACACCTCGACGCCGCTGCCGGACCCCGAAGCGGCGGCCCGGTTCGACGGTCTGCTCCTGCTCGGGGGCGGTGACATCGACGGCGGATGCTACGGCTCTTCCCTGATCGATGTCCCGCACTCCTATGGCGTGGACGCCCGCGCCGATCGCGACGCCCTCAGGGCGATCGCGGCGACCGAGAAGGCCGGCCGGCCGATACTCGGCATCTGCCGTGGCTCCCAGCTGCTCAATGTCCACCGCGGCGGCACGATCATCCCCGACATCGAGGAGTTCACCCTGCACCGCGGCGGCGAGGGGCGACCGGTGTTCCTCGACGAGAAGATCCGGCTCGTGCCCAGCACTCGCCTGCACGGCATCATGGGCGTCGACAGCCTCGTCGGCCGCTCCGGCCACCACCAGGCCGTGGACAAGCTCGGCTCCGGGCTGGTCCTCGCCGCGGTCGCTCAGGACGGCATCGTCGAGGGCATCGAGGATCCCGAGCGCTGGCTGATCGGCGTGCAGTGGCATCCGGAGGACGACGACGGCCCGGAAGCGGACCGCCTGCGGCTCTTCGGCGGCTTCGTCGAGGCCTGCGCCACCGGTTGAGGCCGGCGAGGGCGAGCGGATCGCGGTGCGGGCGCGGAAGCGTGGCCGGGGCGGGGTCTGCCCCGGCGTCGAAACACTCGACGAGTTGTCCCGGGCTCGCCGCAGCGGCACTCCGATCGGTCCATGGCTCCGGCCGTGGGCCGGTGTTCGGCTGAGACGCCCAACCCCTCGACAACCCCGGAGGACGTACCGTGCCCGGAGCCACCCGGCCGGTCGGCGGTCCACAACTCGCGCAGATCCGGCGGGTCGTGAGCGAGATCCCCGGCCCGCGCTCACGTGAACTGCTGGCCCGTCAACGCACGCTGGTACCGGCCGGCGTCGGTGCGACGCTGCCCGTGTTCGTCGAGGCGGCCGGAGGCGGAGTGATCGTCGACGCGGACGGAAACTCCTTCATCGACTTCGGCAGCGGGATCGCCGTGACCACGGTCGGCAACTCGGCGCCGGCCGTGGCCGGGCGGGCTGCGGCGCAGTTGAGCCGGTTCACCCACACCTGCTTCCTGGTGAACCCCTACGAGTCGTACCTCGACGTGTGCGAAAAGCTGAACACGCTCGCTCCCATCCCTGGTGACAAGCGCACCATTCTGGTGAACTCGGGCGCCGAAGCCGTGGAGAACGCCGTCAAGATCGCGCGTGCCGCCACCGGCCGCCCGGGCATCGTCGTCTTCGACCATGCCTTCCACGGCCGCACGCTGCTCACCATGACCCTCACCGCGAAGAACAAGCCTTACAAGCAGGGCTTCGGCCCGTTCGCTCCGGAGGTCCACCGGGCGCCGATGGCCTATCCGTACCGCTGGCCCACCGGCCCCGAGAACTGCGCCGAGGAGGCCGCGCAGGCTCTTGCGGACCTGCTGGACAGGCAGGTGGGCGCGGACAACGTCGCCGCCGTCCTGATGGAGCCGATCCAGGGCGAGGGCGGCTTCGTGGTTCCGGCGCCCGGCTTCCTGACGCGGGTCGCGGCGATCTGCCGCGACCGCGGCATCCTGCTGATCGTCGACGAGGTCCAGGCCGGTATGGCCCGCACCGGACGCATGTTCGCCTGTGAGTACGAAGGTGTCCAGCCCGATCTGATCACCACGGCGAAGGGGCTCGCGGGCGGGCTTCCGCTGGGAGCGGTGACCGGCCACGCCGAGCTGATGGACGCCGTTCCGGCCGGCGGACTGGGCGGCACCTACAGCGGCAACCCCGTGGCCTGCGAAGCCGCTCTGGGCGTCTTCGAGGAGATCGAGAAGCACGATCTGCTGGAGCGCGCCCTGGAGATCGGGGACACCATGCTGGAGCACCTGAGCGCACTCGCCGACACCCACAAGGTGATCGGCGACGTGCGGGGCCGGGGCGCGATGGTGGCCATCGAACTGGTCGAGCAGCACGGCGACCGGGTCCCGGCGCCCGACCTCACCGCCCGCATCACCCGGCGCTGCCATGAGAACGGGCTGCTGGTTCTGACCGCCGGGAGCTACGGCAACGTCCTGCCCTTCCTGCCGCCGCTGTCCATACCCGACGCCCTGCTGGAGGAAGGTCTGACCATCCTGAGCGAGGCCGTCGCACAGGAAGCGGCGGCCGCCGCATGACCGGTCCGGCCGCCGGTGAGCCGGGGACTCACCGGCGGCCGGATCCCTGCCACACCGTCAGCGCCAGCAAGAGCTCCGCCCGGACATGGGCGGATTCCAGGTCCGCGGCGACCAACGTCCGAACGCGTGTCATACGGGCGCGCAACGTGTGCCGGTGCACACTCAGATGGGCGGAGGCCGCCTCCCACTGACCGTTGTGCTCCAGGAAGGCCCGCAGGGAAGCGAGCAGTTCGGTGTCGTTGGCGTCGTCGTACTCGGCCAGCGGACCCAGCCGGGCGACGGACAGGGATTCCAGGACCGCCCGCGTCTGCGGCGTCGTGACCAGAACCTGACCGGCGAGGGACGCGAAGTGCACCACGTCCGCACCGCCCCGTGCCCGGGCGGCCGACAGAGCGCTGAGGGCCTCACGCAGGGCCGCGGGCCCGTCCCCCAGCTCATGCACCGCGCTGAGCCCGGCAGCCGGACACGCCTCCCGCCGGCCGGCGAGTTCGCTCACGACGGCCTGGGCCGTCGCCGCGTGGCCGGCCGGCAGCAGCAGCACGGCCACGCCGTCGAGCACAGCTCCGAACAGCGGCAGTCCCCGCTCCTCCAGGGCCTCGCCCACCGCCGTGAGTGTCCCTCGCGGACTGCCGTCCTGCAGCGCCAGGACGCGGACACCGTCACGGATCGGGAATCCGGCCTCGACCAGGTGGTCCCGGGCGGCCTGAGACGCGATGGTTCCCTCCAGCAGCAGCCGCAGGATCGTGCCGTTCAAGCGGCGCTGTTCGTCGCGCACCCGCAGCGGCTTCTCCGCCTCCAGGGCGACCAGGGAGGCCGCGTGGCCGAGCAGAAGGTGGTCCACCGCGGTCAGCGGCCGGTCGGCGACCAGGACCAGACGCCCGTGCGCGCGGGGACCCACCTGTACCTGCTGGACGGCGACCACACCGTCGGGTCCGCTGCTGACCGAAGCGGCTGCCCGGACAGCCGGACCCTGTGCGGTGACCTCGTCGAGGTCCGGCACCGGTGCGTCCGGCGGATGACAGGCCCGTACCCGCCCTTCGGAATCCAGGAAGGCCACATGTGTGCGCGAGGAGACGGCCAGTTCCCTCACCACCGCCTGCGCGCCGCCCGCCAGCGCGGCCCGGGTCATCCGCGGCTGGACGCGAGATGCCTGGACCACCCCTTCGTACTGCTGCTCGGCCAGCCTCTCCATGACGGCCTTGGTGACGGCCACGAACGGCGTGCGCAGCGGTACCTCCAGCAGCGGCAGCCCAGCCTCCTCGGCAGCCTCGATCAGCTCGGCCGGCACCCGGCCGTGGGAGAGGCCGACGCCGAAGCCGACCGCGGCGACACCGGCGTCGGCCAGCCGCCGGACGTAGTCGTGACGGGCCTGGGGATCCTCCGGCAGGCGCAGGCCCGTGGTGAGCACCAGCTCGCCGCCCCCGAGCCACGGGCTCGGATCAGCGAGTTCGATGCTGTGCGCCCAGGTCACCTCACGGTCCTGGTGACGTGTCCCGGCGAGGACCTTGAGACGCAGTTCGGGACGCCGCAGCAGCCAGCCGAGAGGGACACTCATGCGCACACCACCAGGACCTACGTTCGAGAACACGTCTGCTGCGGACGGCTCAGCGTGCCACAGCGAACGTGAAGCCGTAGGACCTGCCCCTGGCATCCCGTGCGCGCAGACGCATCCGCCCACGCGCGTCGCGCCGGGCACCGGTCCTCCTGTGACGGCGAGTGCACGATCAGCGACCCGCCCTTCGCGTGGCGGTCCAGGACCATTCCCATGCTTCTCCGACCTTCTCCGGCCTTCTCCGGCCTTCTCCGGCCTTCGTGCGCACGAAAGAGCCCTGCGAGCCGCCCACGGCTGGCTCTCGGCACGAGGACGGACAGCACTTGTTCACCGGTTCGGGAGGCAATCAGCTGAGGACGCTGTTCGAACTCTTCAGGACGTCTGACAGCACTGCCCGGGACGTGTTCCAGGCCGCAGGCGGGTCTGGGAGGATCTCGCGGTGACCGGAACTGATGACACCGTCCGCCGGACGCTTCTCCGCCGCGGCTTCGCTCTTGAGTACGCCACCCTCGGCTGGAACGTGATCGGCATCGTGGTGCTTGCCCTCGCGGCGATCTCGGCGAGGTCGGTGGCGCTGGCCGGGTTCGGCCTGGACTCCCTGATCGAGATCGGCGCCTCCACCGTAGTGATCTGGGAGCTGTCCGGTACCGGAGAGGACCGCCGGCGCCGTGCGCTGAGGCTGATCGGTTTCGGCTTCGGGCTACTGGCGGTGTACCTGCTGGTGCAGTCCACCTGGGTACTGGCCGGCGGCTTCCAGCCCCACCACTCGCCACTCGGCATTGGCTGGACGGCGGTGACGGCCGCGGTCATGTTCGCGCTCGCCGCCGGCAAGGCACGCACCGGCACCGCGCTGGACAACCCGGTGCTGAAGACGGAGGGCCGAGTCACCCTGATCGACGGTCTGCTGGCCGCCGCCGTGTTGCTGGGTCTCGTACTGAACTCGCTGGCCGGCCTGTGGTGGGCTGACCCGGCCGCTGGGTACGTGCTGGTCTACTACGCGCTGCGCGAGGTCAGGGAGATCTTCTTCGGCGGGCACTGAAGGCGAGGGTGTCGCCGATGCCGTCGCCGGACGCGCCCAGGTCGACGACGGTGTCGGTTGCGGCGTGCTCGATCACCCGGGGTTCTCCCCGGGGTGCCGTCCGGGGCCGGCATGCGGCCCGCCCGGAGGTGGTGTGGTCCGTGGGCCGGGGCCGGATCACCAGCCGCACTCGGCGCGCCGGTCGCAGCGCGGCGCGACCGCGTCCGGGCCGAGGAGGGCCGCGCGGCCTGGCGAACCCTCGGCAGATGATCGTGTCCATCCCAGGTCCCCGACAGAGTTGAGCTGAGGGGCTACCCGGGCGGCCAGGGGTGGGCGTCGAGCCAGTCGCGCAGGACACCGTGCCGGAACTGGTACGCGGATCCCGTGTGCCGGAGCAGGCCTGCCCGGACGGACCAGTCCAGGAAGCGCCCCAGGCGCGGCGGGAGGATCGACGGCGCGCAGAGCCGGAAGAAGCCCTGCCTGGCCCTGCGCCGGTGCCAGCCGTATGCCTTGACCAGATGGTCCGTCAGGAGGTCGGCGAGCGGGGTGGAGCGCGGGTACCCGGCTACGCGGACGCACGGGAGGCGTCCGAGCGAATCCCGGGGGCGGGCTGAGGTCCCTCAGGCGTCCTTCGCGTTCGTAGTACTGCTGGGCGGCGGCGTAGTTGAGGGCCCATTTGTCGGCCTGTGCGCGGTGCGGGGTCGGTTTCTCCTTCCCGGCCGCGCGCCGGATGCCGAGAGCGTGTTCGCACATCCACTGCCGGACGATCCTGTGCAGGCGGCGCGGCGATGATCATTTCGGCGGTCGAGGCGATGGTGAAGGGCCGGCTGAGCCGACGGCCCGGCGAGCCGGAGACGTCCCGGGTCGAATGGTCCGGCGTCTACACCCCGGCCGGCGTCGGCGATGAGGAGGCCGTGGCGCTCTTCCAGGGCATCCGCGCCGACGGCCTCGACGCGCTCCTGCGCACGGTCACCGCCGCCTGATTACACCCCCCCTGGGATGCCGGACGCCGGTTGCGGGGAAAGGCGGTGACTTCCCTCACGTGCCCGTTCCTTGTCAACGTGCCCGGATAGTAGGTGGCGTGTGGGCGACATAGATGGATCTGGCGCACTGAAGCGGGCATACGCGGCACCTCGGCCGGGGTCACCGGCTGGTCACGAGCTCCGAGCCGTCGAACCATCTCCTCCGTCCTTCTGACGGAGTGTGAACCGCCGTCGGCGTCCGGTGCGGCGGCTCGGCACAATCCCGGGCCGGATTCAAGGGTGTCCCTTCCGTACTAGGCGAGGTAGTGGAAGCCCTCGTTGCCGTGTGCTCACGCGGCTTTTAACAATGACGGCTCCGCAAGGCGTCCCCGCAGGTCAAGCCCAGTGTCTGGGCGATACCGAGCCTGCCGGAGGCGCAAGGAGAGTCGACCGAACGAGGTCCGTATGAGGAACCACCGGAAGCACCGCAGGAAGACGCGCCGCCGGCCCATAGCCGTCGCCGTCCTGGCGATGGGCGCGGTGGCGGTGCCGTCGGCCGCCATGGCGTGCATGGGCGACCTAGGAGCCGAGGCCGTCACCGCCACCTCCAGCGGTTCCTGGACGGACGGGTGGAAGGCGTCCTGGGGCGGACACCGGGGGCGGGACGTCCGGACCGCGAAGCCCACGACGACGGCCTCGCCGACGACCTCTCCCGGGACTGCGGCGCCCACCCCGGAGAAGCCCAAGACGCCCGTCTCGAAGACGCACCCGCCCGCCCCGACGAGGAGCATCGCCCCGTCGAAGCCGACCACCGCGCCCCCCGCGACGACAACCGCCGCACCGAAGCCGTCCGCGACCACGGCCCCCGCCGCCGGCCCGGAGACTCCCGCGTCCGCCGCGGTCGCCCGGGTGGTCGCCCTGGTCAACAACGAGCGCGCCAAGGCCGGTTGCTCCCCGGTCACCCTGAACGCGAAGCTTTCACAGGCCGCCCAGGCCCACAGCGCGGACATGGCGAGCCACAACACCATGTCGCACACCGGCTCCGACGGGTCCGACCCGGGACAGCGGATCACGCGCGCGGGCTACCTCTGGAGCACCTACGGCGAGAACGTCGCGTACGGGTACTCCACGCCCGAGCAGGTCATGGCGGGCTGGATGGCCAGCGCCGGCCACAAGCGCAACATCCTGGACTGCGACTTCAAGGAGATCGGAGTGGGGGTGGCGCAGCCCGGCAACTACTGGACGCAGGACTTCGGCACGGCCCGATGACGCTCACGGGGCCCGCCGACCATCACGGCCGCCGCACCGGCAGCCTGGAAGAGGTCCGGATGACCGACATCGAGCACCTGGAGTTCGACCTGTAGCTGCTGCCTTCTCCAGATGCGAGGCCCGAACCAGCCGGTCCGGGCCTCGCTCGCGTTTCGGCACCTTTGAGGCGAGCGCCGCCAGTGAAGCTGGTGAAGGCGCACGACCCGGGCGGGGTGGTCACATGGTCGGCCGGACACCTCCTGGGTGTGCCATCTCATGACATTGGTTCGTCGCGGTCGGGCCCGGCGGCGTAGGACGTGAGGCGATCGGCGAGCGCGATGACGAGGTCGCGGAGTTCATCGGGGCGCTCGATGACGAACGGCCGGTCGAGTGAGGCGAGTACCGGGGGCAACCAGTCGAGCCGCTCCGCCCGCAGCTCGACGCGCAGCCAGCGCTCGGCCGCGCGGTCCTCGCCGGCCGCGGACTCGTGCTCCTCCAGGCTCGCGACGCCGGCCGGAAGGTGGGCGCGGATCTGCTCAACTGTCCCGTGGATCCGCAAGGTCACCTCATGCTGGTACTCGGCCGTGGCCAACCCTGACAACACGCGCTGTTCCGGACCGGGACCCACTGGCGCTTCGAATGAGCCGGGCAGGGTCCGCGCGTCTGCGATGCGATCGAGCCGGAAGGTTCGGTCCTCGACGATCTGGGCGTCCTTGCCCGTGACGTACCACCGGCCCGCATGGGCGACGATGCCGTACGCGTGCAGCGTGCGTTCGCTGCGCCGTCCGTCACGGTCGGTGTAGCGGATCGAGACCGGCCGGTGGTGGCGCACCGCATCGGCGATCGTGAGCAGGACCCCGGCGTCCGGGGTGTCGAACTCGCCGGGCTGATCCGTGAAGGCGAGAGCTTCCAGGAGTGTCTCGAGCCGATGGGCGATGTGCTTGGGCAGCACCCGCCGGATCTTCGCCGACGCCGTCTCGCTTGCCGTGCGCTCCGTCGTCGTCAACCCTGCTCGGCGGCCCGCGACCAGGCCGAGCAGCACGGCCAGCGCCTCGTCGTCGCTGAGCATGAGCGGAGGCAGACGGTACCCGGGAGCCAGCCGGTACCCGCCGTAGCGGCCGCGCACCGATTCCACGGGCACGTCGAGGTCGATCAGCTGGTCCACATACCGGCGCACGGTGCGCCCTTCGACGCCGAGCCGGCCGGCGAGTTCGGCCACCGTCCGGGTGCCGCCCGACTGCAGCAGTTCCAGGAGTGTCAGCACGCGGCCGGTTGGTCGAGGCATGTTGGCAGCCTAACGCGAATACAGGACCGATTCTGTCCGCTATTTCTCCTAGACGAGTAAGTCCTATGTCCTGGGCTGACGATCAGGCGTGAACAGAGGGTGTTCAAGATCATGTTGTGACGCAAGATCTGAACACCCTCTT